>SOJW01000041.1 GCA_004375895.1 Candidatus Stahliibacteriota bacterium | reverse complement strand
ACCATCTATGTCGGGTCATGGGATAACTACCTCTACGCGATCAACCCTGGCGGCACGCTTCTGTGGAGCTACCAAACCGGCGGGGCTGTACTCTCATCCCCTGCTGTAGGCTCAGACGGAACCATCTATGTCGGGTCACAGGATAGCTACGTGTATGCGATCAACCCTGACAGCACTCTAAAGTGGCGCTACAATACCGGTAAAGGGCTGGACGCCTCACCTGCGTTGGATTCAAACGGTATCATCTATATCGGAGCGCGTGGGACAGGCATGGGCTCCACTGACGGCTATCTGTATGCAATCAACCCTGCCGGCACGCTTCTGTGGCGTTACCAAACCGACAATCTGGTGTACTCCTCCCCTGCGGTGGGTCCGGACGGCACCATATATATCGGGTCAACCGATCACTATCTCTATGCGATCAATCCTGACAACACGCTTGCGTGGCGCTACGAAACCGGCGACCAGGTGAAGTCCTCCTCACCCGCGGTTGGATCGGACGGAACCATCTATGTCGGGTCATGGGACCACTATCTGTATGCGATCAATCCTGACGGCACGCTTGGGTGGCGCTACGAAACCGGTGGTACGGTGGAGTCCTCCCCTGCGGTAGGACCGGACGGCACCATCTACATCGGCTCCAACGACGGTAATCTCTACGCCCTTGAGGGTTCCTCGCAAGGGTTGTCCTCGTCTGCATGGCCCAAATTCCGCCACGACCGCAGCAATACCGGTCGATTCGACTACATTGACCCGCCGGTGGCTGACTTTACGGGGTACCCTACATCCGGCGAGGCACCGCTCACCGTAACCTTCACGGATCAAAGCGCAGGTCTGGTAACATCGTGGTACTGGGACTTTGGCGACTCATTTACCTCTGCCGAGCAGAATCCGATTCATACCTACGAGGAGTGGGGACTTTACACGGTGAGCCTGGCGGTGCAAGGCCCTGGCGGCGCAGATACCTTGGTCAAAGAGGACTATATCCTGGTGGGAGAACTGCCAGTGGCGGAGTTCGCAGCCGATCCCACCGAGGGATGCGCTCCCCTTACGGTTGGATTTAAAGATGCATCAACGGGATTTCCTGACAGTTGGTACTGGGAGTTCGGCGACGACTCCACCTCCCAGGACCAGGGCCCGGTCCATGACTACCAGGGACCCGGACCCTATACCGTATCCCTCACGGTCACTAACCAGTGCGGGGAAGATACCGAGACAAAGGAAGACTACATCAAAATCCTCGCCTCCGACATCCTTGTTCTTCCTGCTTCCATCTCCGCAGAACTCGAGCAGGGAGAAAGGGAAACTACCAGTTTCTACGTGGCTAACATCGGGATGTGTTTTTTAACCTTTAGCATAGAGGAAAACGAGGCCCCTCCAGCTGCGCGTTTGGGGTCCAAAAAGGCACGTAGAGAGTCGAGGCGGAGAGCTCTGCCGATTGGGGACCGCGTGCTTGCCGGTCTTGACTGGCTCTCCTTTAGCCCTTCTGGAGGCGAGATTGATCCTCGGGACTACGAAGCCGTTGATGTGACCTTTGAACCGGGTGACCGTCAGGAACCGGGACTCTACGTTGGTTACCTCGTGATAACGTCCAACGACCCTGATCCTGAAGACAACCCTCTTTCTATTGTATGTTCGCTTCTGGTCAACCAGAAGTCGGGGGCTGAAGGAATCGCTACCGTACCGGATCATTTCTTCCTTGCGCCGAAATTTGCCAACCCGCTTCGCGGCGCCTCCCAGCTGGAGTTCTCCTATGGCTTGCCTTATCGTGCCGCGATTAACATCTCGGTATACAGCGTTTACGGGATTCTGGTCAGGACGCTTAAGCAAGGCGGGATTCCCGCAGGTTATCACAAGCTTACCTGGGACAAACGAGACGAGAAGGACACGCAGGTGGCGGCAGGTATCTACTTCGTACGAATGTCGGCAAAGGGCTACAAGAATACCTGCAAGATAGTTATTCTCGATTAGCCCCGGCCTTTGGGATAAAACAATAGCCCCTGGGGATTAGTCCGCGATCTAGATGCCGATCTCCGTCTTTCTTGGTTACGCGATTCCGACCAGGGTTGAGCATTGCCGATCTCTGCTTGCTAAATCCCTTTTCTCGATTAAAGTTAGGTAAGCACCAATCAAAGGAGGCAGTTATGTTGAAGTCAAACGGCAGCGTTCGGTTGACCCCATCGCCGTTCCTTAAGGTTGTTCTTGTGGTGATAGCCGTGGCCTTATGCCTTATCGCCCTGCGCGGGTTTTTGGGGCCGCCTGTGCTTTACGCACAGTCAGGCAACGAAATGGACGTCAACATCAAAAGCATCGGCGGGTGGTCGGTCTACGGTTCGGTGCCCATAGAGATCAAATCGTCGGCAACTCTACCGGTTGAGATAGAAAGCAAGATTCAGCTCAGCGACTGAACCGTTGAGCCGTCTTATCGCTTGACATAGGGGAGTGCTTAGGTAGACTTGCGCTATGACGTTTCTCCTGGTTACCTTGCTCTTCGCGCAGTATGCCGACGTCTACGTGCCGCATAAGCCGCTTGATGTCGAGTCGGGTGCTTTAGTGGGCACCGGTTCGTTCCAGCTTGACGTGATATATCGTTCCGGAATCGGTAATTTCGAGTTCTCCTCGCCGGTAACGAGTTGCTTTGCCACCTCCCCTGACGGTTACAACGAGTTCGGTATCGGTCTTCCCTGGCTCAGGGTTGCGGGCGACAGCGCGAACCATGTCTTTATAGGCAACATGGGGTTGCATTACAAGCGCCGCATCCTGGGTTCCCTGCGTTGGGGGTATCTTGCCGCAAAGCTCGAAGCCCGGCTGCCTACCTCGCCAGATACCCTGGGGGTAAGGGACAGCCTTGGAGGAAGGAGTTCTCACTACAGTTTGGCTCTTGCATACACCTACGAGTTGCCGTTGCTTGGCCGCTACCACACACTCTTCGGCAGACTTCCCCTTGTGGGGACGCTGGTTCTGGAAGACAGATTCCTGAATTGGGATCACAACACCGGCAGCGCTGAGTTCGGTTCATCCTTTGGCTGGGGAGCGGCTTTGGAGATCCTGCCGTTGGATTACGCCTTTATCGGTGTGTCTATTACCGGTGGAAACGATGAGGTAGGTTTCGGCCCGTATCTCGGCTTGCGCTGGTACTGGCTTGATCTCGGAGCCGCCTGGCGTCTGAGCGATGGTTCGGACCGCTTCGACTTCCACCTGAGGTTCTACCTTTAGGTGGCCGGGAGGGCTATCCTGCAATGAAGAAGGTTGCGGCCTTCATAATCCTCGCGTTCCTCTCCTTTACAACCATCTCCGCAGCCGAGGCCCCGCCTGCCTCCCTGCACCTTGAGTTGGGCAAGGATACCCTTGCTCTAGCTGAACCCACCTACTTGACTGCGACGATAACTAACAACATGAACCAGGATCTGCTGTTGGATAATTTTCTTCTGTTTCGCCTGAAACAAGAGCCTTTCCGGTTCTCGCTCTTCCTCATCACCCCTGGCGGAAAAGAGTGGGCTTACGTCGGGACGCGGGGCAGCATATCCATAAGCTTTGCTCCCACTGTCCGACACCACCTCTTAGTCCCTTCAGGCCAAAGCGCATCTAAAGGAATGATGTTGTGGTGGACAACCTTTGCTCCGCGTAAGTATCAATCTGCACTGGAGAAACTTCCATCTGGAACCTACAAGCTGTTTGCCATCTACGAACTGCCAGACCAAGAGAATCTGCATAAGGTAGTTATCTATTCGGATACGGTTGAGTTCCTATTTCTTCCTGTTCGATGGGAACACATGCAGGCAATCATCGAGATGGATTCCCTCAGAAGATACTTCACCGGCGGGGATGCGAGTTGGAGAGTGCTCCCTCGTCTGCAGCGCATCGGAGATTCAAAAACGCCTTACAGTGAGGCTGCTCATGCGCTATTTTATGGGTGGACAAATAGCTTCGATTCGTTAACAAGAGGGAAGGCCCATTTTGACGAACTCTATCCACAATCCCAATTTCAACTTAAGTTTCTGAAAAGGCAGTTCTTATATGCGAAAAAGGAAGGGAGAACCGATGTACTTGATTCGCTTAATAGACTTCTCTTGAAGATAGAGCCAAGCAATACGGATGCACTTCTAAGACAAGGAGTAATCAAACATCCGGCAACGCTGGAGGATGTGAAATGAAACGGGGTCTTCTTCTCCTCTTAGTCCTTTCCGCCGTTTTCTTCGCCCAGGAGTCCGGGCGTGAGCCGTGGACAATTGGGGTGGCGCTATCTGGTGGAGCGGCGCTGGGAATGGCGCATATAGGTATCCTTAAGGTCCTGGAAGAGGAAGGCATCCCCATCTCCTACATATCAGGCACCAGCATGGGCTCGATCGTCGCCGGCATGTACGCCGCAGGCTACACCCCGGATGAGATGGACAGTATCCTTACGACCGTGGACTGGTCAGCTCTTTTCTCCAACCGCATCCCTGAAGACCGCATGACGCTTGCCCGGCGCGAGGAGGGGCACCGCAACATCGTGGAGATAAGCCACCGCTGGTTCGTCCCATATATCCCTTCAGGGGTGGTCTCGCTTCAGAACGTTGAGATATTTTTGACCGAGCTTCTCGCCGAGGCCGCCTACGACGCGAACTACAACTTCGACAGCCTGGCCATCCCGTTCCGCTGCGTGGCCGCGGACGTTACCTCGGGCGAGAAGGTGGTGTTCAAAGAAGGGAGCATGGTGGATGCGATACGCGCCTCAATTGCGATCCCGGGTGTGTTCTCGCCTGCCCGTGTGAAGGGCCGCGACCTGATTGACGGCGGTACGGTTATGAACCTGCCTGTTGAACCCCTTTTGGAGTTCGAACCTGACTTCATCATCGCCTCTGACGTGATTCGTTGGACACCCGAGGCGCGCAACATCATCGACGTGGTCACACGCACCATGGCCATCGTGACCGAGCAGAACCGCCGCGAGCAGCGCAAGCTGGCGTCCGTAGTCCTCTATCCGAACGTGGACCGCTTCCTTCCCTCGGACTTCGCGCGCGCCAAGGAGCTTGTGGCCGCAGGCGAGGCAACAGCACGCGTGGCCATGCCTGCTATTAAGCAGCGCCTTTCGGATCACCCGCTCGTGCTCATACGTAACCCCTGTCATTCCTGCCCCAGGCCCGCAGTCAATCAGGTCCGAATCGAGGGGCTGCGGGTGACGCGGGAGGTTTTCGTTCGCCGGCACATAGCCACCCGTGCTGGTGACAGCCTTGACTTCAAGATGCTGGTTGCCGACCTTGAACGTCTGCGTGAGACGGGTCTGTTTCGACATGTAAGTCATCGCCTTGATTTTAGTGATTCCTTGGTTGACGTTGTCTTTACTGTGGAGGAGGAGGACTACGGCCTGTATGGGCTAGGTCTTTATTACGACAACCTGCGTGGTTTTGCCGTGAGATTTGAGGTTGCGCAGGGGAACCTTTTGGGCACAGGTGCCCGACTTGGGTTCAGCACGACCCTAGGAGAGCCTCAGGACTGGCGAGTTGGAGTTTCAGGCGCTCGGTTTCTCTCCCTCCCCTTCACCTACAGGATCCAGGGTTACCGGAACGTCACCCGTCACTCGTTCTATGATCAGGGATACTGGCTTTTTGACTATATTACGTGGACGTGGGGGGCCGAGGCCGAGTTCGGATATTCCCTGGGGCGCAGTGCCTACTTCACGCTTGGATACGCTCATCGTAACCATTATCACCAGCTTCCCTCGGTGGTAGGTGATGAGAATAGGGACGAGGTTACAACCGGTCCTACGCTTCACGTGCGTGTTTCAACCCTTGACGATCTCAGCTTCCCTAACCGGGGCTTCGATCTTGCGTTTTCATCAAAACTTGGTCTTCCCAACGAGACCTCCCCTGAGGGTTTCTTCAAAGGCGAAGTTAAGGCCAGCCGTTACTTTCAGTTCGGGGATCGGGTAGTTCTGGGAACGTCCTTGGCCTACGGTTTGGGCCTTGACACTCTTCCCCGCTCTGAGCTTTTCAGAATAGGTGGAGCCGATCTTTTGGGGGCGCGTGAGGAGGAGTTTGCCAACCAGGAGTATGTGAGCGCACGAATAGTTCTTGCCTACCGGCTTTTTGATCTCCTGGGTAATAAACGCTATCCCTTCAGGGTCGAGTTGATTACCGATATCGCGGCCTTTAACCCTTTCTTCAGGAACGAGGCAGGTTCCGAGGAGACGTTCATGGGCGCCGGATTAGGGATAGGCACGCGCACCCCCATAGGCCCGGTAAGGGCCTCGCTTGGGCTTTCATCCACCCGCAAGGTTAGATTCCATGTGGCGGTCGGCGTGGTGCCGCGCGAAAGAATGTAAGCTAACCCTTTTCCCCAAACAATCCAACAGGGGTTCGCCGGGAGTTGGGTTGGGTTAATGGATCTCGTGTTTGTTCCGAGTCGCTGTTCTTCTATCTTTTAGTAGAGGAGCTCTTCTTCTTTGAGGTTGTATCTCCGGGTTTACTTATGTGCTCGGCAAGCTTCTTTTCCAGCCGTTTGATGCGTCGGTTAAGGGCCTCGATGTCCTTCATCCTGGCTACGCCTGCCTTGGCCATGGTTTCCTTAATGCCTTCTTCGATCTTCTTTGCGAGCTCCTTGCGGGTGCGATCGGCCTCGGAAAGAAGCTTCGTGGCAAGTTTTTTGCCCTGGGCAGCAGAGATCTCGCCCCTCTTGATAAGCCTTCCTATGCCTTCCTCGATCTTTTCCTTAGTCGCAGTTACGGTTCCCAACCCTAAAAACGCCACCTTCTTCAGGAACTCTTCCATTACTCCTCCGTAGTTTAGAGGCGTATTCTAAGGGGGTTCTTGTAAAAAGCAAGGGCTAAACATCAACTCCTCACCGGATATACTTAATTAACCGGTTACCTCACCTGGTTCAACCGCAGAAAACCTAGAAGCCGGACTTGCTCTCCATTACCGAGGTGCCTTTAATCGCGACGTTGAATCCTGAAAACTCGGTCTGGATGTCTGCAGTCATCTTGACTATCCCCATGCTTTCGGCTCGCCACTGGGTAGCCGCGGAGTCCACTTCCGGGTCGGCGATATCGATCTGGATAACCAGGCAATCGAAGGTCCCGGCCGGAACCTTAACCTGCTCCTGACCTATTACCTTGTACCGTGCGGAGAAATCGGTGGAGAAGTTCGGCACTTCCACCGGAATCACCAGGTTGCCGTCCCATTCCGTCCCAACCTCAAGATTGTTAGGTTCAACCGCGGTTGGTTCCTCGGAGTTCTTGTCCATCGAATAGATGTAGATTGCGTCTTCGGTTACATGGTAGTAAGTTCTGGAATATATAATTGAGTCTTCTTCGGTGGTAGTGGTAGCCACCGGCCACACCTTCTTGCCGTCGTCTCGTTCCTCCAGAGCCTCCACTGTATTGGTGGTTTGAGAGGTGCTGGTATCTGAACCGACGTAGGTTACTTCCCAGTAATACTCCTCAGCGGTCGTCCACTGATTGCCTTCGGCCAGGGGCCAGAAGCGGGCAGGGATAGGTTCTTCTTCCTTCTTGCAGGAGAAAAGCATTATGACTGCAAATCCTGCCGCAAGCAGTAACAGCTTCTTCATCGTTATCCTCCTTGGGTTAATTATTCCCCTCATGATCGAAGGATATGGGAGGTTGCTCACTTGTCAACCCCTTTGCACCCCACGAAGTCGCTGCGCCGGCTTGCGCCGTCGCGGGGGCCCCATTCGGAGACGAAGTATCCGAATGGGGTAAAGTTAGGTTGACAACGCGGCTTTTCTCACTAAAGTCAGAGTCAAGGAATTAAGGAGGATTAAGGTAGCATGAAGATTTACCGCGCATCACTTGCCGCGCTCCTCGTAGCGTGCGTTTTTGTGGCTTGCAGGAAGGTCGAGTATACCGAGCCTGTCTGGAAGGCAGGAGACTGGGCTTCCTACGAAGTCACAGGCGGGAATCTGGTAGCTTACACCCTGCGCTATGCCATCACCGGCGTTGACACCGTTAAGGGCGAGCCCTACTACTGGTTTGAGATGATAGGTTCGAGAGGTGAACGCAAATTCATCTACAAGATGCTTGTTCCCTACGGTTACCGCGGCGTTGCCGAGCGGATGATCACCAAGGTTGCAGATCAGCTCATCGAGATGCCTCAGAGCGAGGGTCTGGCCGAGTACCCCCCCGGGGAGAACCGACCTTACCTGTATCTCGTCGATGAGATCAACGCCGGCAAGATCGGCGAGGAGAAGATTACCGTTCCTGCGGGCAAGTTCTTAACCATTCACTCGCGAGTTAATGACATCAGACATAGTACAATTGGATCATTGGCAGGCGACACAATAGTTGAGAAACTGGTGAGCGACACCACCGAAATTGAGGTGTGGGTGAGTGATAACATACCTGTGTTGGGAATCATAGCGCTGAAATCCCCTCGGGAAGAGATGAGGCTTGTATCTACCGGGCATGACGCAACAACTGCGATTACTGAGGAGATCCTCCCGGCAGGGCCTTTAGAGTTCGAATAATGGGCGATAGAGGAGTCGAACCTCTGACCTCTGGTATGTGAGACCAGCGCTCTAACCAACTGAGCTAATCGCCCAGAGAAAGGAAGTATATGGAAGAGATGCGAGAAGTCAAATCCCCTCAAGAGTCGGTGAGTGAGGCGTTAAAGCGGGAGTTGGGTACTTTGAAGGCGGAGTATCCGGAGATCACCTCGGCTGCCGTGGTTTCGTCTGACGGACTCCTTATGGCTGTTCGTCCCGAGGGCTCGACCGATGAGCGGCTGGCGGCGATGAGTGCGTTTCTCCTGAGCTCCGCACGTAAAACCGGCGAGGGACTGGGCTGGTCTGGACTCGGCTATCTACTTGTTAACCACCCCGATGGTTATCTCCTGGTGGCCGAGGCAGGAAAGGCCACGATCACACTTACCACCTCACCAAGGGCCAAGTTGGGGTTGCTGCTTTACGATATCAAGGAGTCAGCGAAAAGGCTCAAGCAAAGGCTTGAAGGCGACTAGGCACCAGGCTCAGGAGCGTCGGTTTCTCTCAAACCAGGGCGTGATGTTTATATGCTTGCGGGCACAAAAAGGTGAAACATGAGCAAGTTGCGTTTACTTAACACGTTATTCTTCACCGGTCTTCTTCTGCTAACAATGGGTTGCAAACGCAAGCTGCAGGATATTGGCTCAACCGAGGAATCTGTGGATACAACAAAAGTCAGTGTGCTTGCCCCGGAGGTTTTAGCGCACCTTGCGGAAAAGGCGATAGTTCCGGATCGGCTTGCCTTTGAGGTCCCATCCCCTGACTCAAGATACATCGCCCTTGCCCTTGACTCCACCGTTCGTTTCGGCCCGGGCGACGAGATGTGGTCCGATGAGCTGCCGTCGGATTGGTACGGGGTGCGCACCCACAATATCCTATATCTTTACGATCCATCGGCAGATACCATTCATAAACTGGCTGAATGCGAGGAGATTGTGAACCTTTACGATAGAGAAACCTCCCAGCCGGTTCAGCCCGAACGAAAGGACAAATTTGGGGCGGTTATATGGTCTCCTGACGGCAAAAACCTGCTTTTGCTCAAGGAGCGCGCCTCAGACGGGGTAAGCGAGCAGGATGTGCTGATCTTTACCCTGGGAGCCGAGGAGCCGGCCTTCCTTGAGGTCTTCGGGGTTTTGCGCCAGCTCATGAGGACCTATCCAGGGACAAAAGGAACCAAGGTGGAGGAGATCGGTTGGGTTACTGAGGCTACTATCAGGATCATCTTCTCAATGCGGGGAGTGCCTGCGGCCCGTCATGAGTTTATCTTCGATGCCCAAAGCGGCAAGGTTCTTTCTACAAGGGAGCTTTCCTCAACCTGATTCTCATTTGCGGGGATATTCCTCATCAAGGCTTGACAATATCGCAGGATTGATTTTTGTAGCTGAGACACGAAATCATAGATCGATCTTCGAATGGACTCTATTGAATCTCGACGAGAGCGGTTAGGTTTTCGGTTGCAGTCCTGGAAGTTTCAGAAGGATAATTCATGTCCATGGTCAATACATCGTCACCAGATATGAGGGGGTTGAGGTGGTCGAGAAGGACGACTGGGAAGAGTATGAACTCATCATCGAGTTGATTGTAACCCAGGGATTAATCCGTAGGGGCACAGACTATATATAACATCCCTTGACATCCGGGGTTTTCAGCTTATCTTAAGGAAAGAATGTTGAAATAGAGCTAGGTGCAGACTAGGAGTTTTTGTGAGCGATTATGTAGATAGTCTTCAGGCGCGGCTTGCAGCCCAACGATTGAGCCCGGTCCAGGCACGTGAGGGGATCCTTGAAAGCTACGTGATTACCAACCACAAGGCTGCAAAGGCAGGTCTTGGCGATGTGGCGATTGATGCCGGGGATGAGGAGGTTCTTGCAAAGCTCAGCAGGATGATGAGCGATCTCTTTGCCGAACGTGGTGGCGATTTCCAGGCTCCTTCGGTCAGCGAGCTGCGCAGCATCAGGCACACGATGGACCTCAAGCTCCGCTTTACCGAGTTGCCGCCGGAGATAAGCGAAACGCACGATATGGTGTGTGAGATCCTTCTGGAGAAGGCCGGCGAGTCGGTATTTGAGGTGGAGGGTCCTGAAGCAGCACCAGCCCAAGCCGAGGATCTTACTGAGGCCCCTACCCCGGCTGGAGCCGAGAGTGAAGAGGTGTCTTTCACCGAAGCACTGACCGGGGAGATTGCCGCGACTCTGGATGAGAAGGCCGGCGGTGCGGTCACCGAAAGCCCGTTCGAGGCCTCCCTGCGGGAGCGTCTGGCGCTCGACAAGCTTAGTCCCGAGGATGCACGTGACGGGATTATAGAGTGCTTTGTTGCAACCCATCGTAAGAGCCTTGCCCCGGAAGGCCCTGGGACCGAGTCCGCCGCAGCGCTTCAGGGAAGGTTTGAGGCCCGCATAAGGGGAATGATGCGGGAGTTCTTTACGGCGCAAGGTGCTTCGTTCGATGAACCTCGGATAGAGTTATTGGAGAAGGCGAAATCCTACCTTGAGCAAAGACTTGGAATTCATGGCTTGCCTGGCGGCATTCTGGCCGAGCATAACAAGATATGCACCGAGTTGATTTCTAAAGGCCGCAGGTTCCTTGAAGGCGTGGCAGTGGAGATTCCAACCGCTGAGGTCGCTGCAGCCGAAAAGCCTTCAGAGATCGAACCGGAGGTCAAACCTGCAGAGGTCGGGGTTGGTGAACCTGGAGAAGAGATAGCCGAAGAACCCACAGTACTCCCGGTTGAAGAGATCGTCGCCCGTCTGCGAGACGAGCTTCGTGAGCTGGTTAGACAGGAAGTGAGCCACTCGCTTTCCCTGAGCCAGAAGCCTTCTTTACCTCTTAAACCACCTTCAGGCATTGCTGCTCACGTTGCGGGTCGGACGGTTTTTCTTGCCTGGTTCGATCAACCGGATCAACCCGGCTACCACGTCTATAAACGCGAGGGTAGCCAGTGGGTGCGCCTTACCCCGGCACCTCTTGCTAGACCCTCTTTTCGCCTGGGGAGCCAGAGCGAAGGCGATCTTGCCTTTGCAGTCTCAACTGTTTCTGCTGAGGGCAAGGAGAGCGAACTCAGCACGCAGGTTCGAGTTCGCGTATAGATTTTTGCCCGGTGGTTGACAAATACCTGTGCCAAGGTAGAATACGGAGATTAATGGAGGAAGAAAAAAAAGATGACGTTAGGAAAAGAACGAAAACGTGAACTGATAGAAGAGTTCCAGCATCATAAGTCGGATACGGGTTCGTCCGAGGTGCAGGTGGCGGTCCTTACCGAGCGAATCGAACTTCTCTCCGAGCATCTTAGGCAGCACCATAAGGATCATCACTCTCGCCGCGGGCTGATCAAGATGGTCAACCTGCGCCGCAAGCACCTCAACTACCTTTACAAGAGGGATCGGGATACCTACTACGCCCTTGTAAAGAAGCTCGGGTTGCGCGGTTAGAGATGGAACGCGTGCAGACCGATGTAGGCGGTCGCCAGCTGGTTATCGAGGCTGGCGATCTGGCCAAGCAGGCCAACGGTGCGGTACGCATCCAGTACGGCGACACCGTTTTGCTCATGACCGTATGTTACAAGGAGGAGCCGGCACAGAGTTTCGGGTTCCTGCCCTTGACCGTGGATTACCGCGAGTACTACTCGGCGGCGGGCAAGATACCCGGTGGGTTCTTCAAGCGTGAGGGGCGTCCGCGTGAGCGTGAGATTCTCATCAGCCGGATGATAGATCGGCCCATCCGGCCGCTTTTTTCAAAAGAGTTCAACCACGAGATCCAGATTATCGGATTTTTGTTCTCCCACGACGGAGAGAACCAGCCTGATCCCATAGCGATTACTGGAGCCTCAGCCGCACTTATGCTTTCGGAGCTTCCATTTGCCGGGCCTATCGCCGCGGTGCGTATAGGACACAAGGATGGTGAGTTTATAGTTAACCCTACCATTGCCCAGTTGGACGAGGGCGATTTCAACATGCTCGTGGTCTCAAACGGCTCAACGATCAACATGGCCGAGTGCGAGGCGAACGAGGTCCCTAACGAGACGGTTGTTGAGGCGATGCGCAAGGGCGTCGAGCTTTGCAAGCCCCTGATCGAGATGCAGCGCGAGCTTGCCGCCAAGGCGGGCAAACCAAAGAAGTTATTCGAAGACGAGGGGGTACCGGCGGAACTCGAAGCCAAGCTCAAGGAACTCACTCGTGATCGTATTCCCGCCGCCAACGAGATTACCGACAAACAGGAGCGAGGTCGCGCCCGCAAGGAGATCACCGACGAGGTTATCGAAGCGCTGGCCGAGGAATTCCCCGATTCCGAGCAGATGATCGTTACCATCATCGATCGCCTCATCGAGGCCGATGTTCGCGCCAAAGCGCTTTCGGGGAAGCGTCTCGACGGCCGGGACATGGACGAGGTTCGTCCGATCTCTTGTGATGTTGGGGTTCTTCCGCGCACTCACGGTTCGGCGCTGTTTACCCGTGGTCAGACCCAAGCCCTTGCCGTGGTAACCCTGGGAACCAAGAGCGACGAGCAAAGGGTTGATGATGTGGAAAGAGATGCATGGAAGTCGTTCATGCTCCATTACGATTTTCCGCCCTTCTCTGTAGGCGAGGTTCGCTTCCTGCGCGGTCCGGGCAGGCGGGAGATAGGGCATGGGGAACTGGCCGAGAAATCGGTGCGGGTGCTTGCTCCCCAAGATGGAAACTTCCCTTACACCATCCGCATCAACTCCCACATCCTGGAATCCAACGGTTCGAGTTCAATGGCTTCGGTGTGCGGTGCATCTCTTGCTCTGTTCGATGCCGGCGTGCCTATGCGTAATGCTACCGCGGGTGTCGCTATGGGGCTTGTCAGCGAGCCTTCAGGCTACGTGCTTCTCACCGACATCCTCGGTGACGAGGACCACTACGGCGACATGGATTTCAAGGTGGCCGGAACCAGGGAAGGCATCACAGGAATCCAGCTCGATCTCAAGCTTACCGGCGTATCCGTGGATATCCTCGCCGAGGCGATCGGCAAGGCTACCATTGCCAGGATGCATATCCTGGACGTTATGAACAAGACTATTTCTGCCCCTCGCAGCGAGCTCAGCGAGTTTGCCCCCCGGATCGCGACGCTCGTGATTCCGCACGACAAGATAGGCGAGGTTATAGGTCCGGGCGGAAAGGTGATACGCAGGATCACTGAGGAGACCGAAACAACCATCGATATCGACGACGAAACCTCTACCGTAATCATCGCGGGAACAAACCCCGACGGGGTTCATGCCGCGCTGGAACAGGTCAAGGAGATCGTGAGAGAAGTTGAGGTCGGCCAGATATACGAGGGCACGGTGGTGCGAATCACCAACTTCGGCGCGTTCGTGGAGCTTTTCCGCGGCAAGGACGGCCTGGTGCATATCTCCAACCTTGCGCCGCATCGCGTGGAACGCGTCGAGGACGTGGTCAAGGTGGGCGAGCGGATAAAGGTTCGCGTCAAAGGGATTGATGAACTTGGCAGGGTTGATCTGACTACTAATCTTGATCCGAGTAAGGATCGGCCTCGTAGCTCGCGGGACAGAGGCGGTTCCCATAGGGGAGATAGAAGAGATGACAAGCGAAGGCATCCGCGAAAGCCTGACTCAGAGCGGCCTGCACGTCGTCACTGAACGAATCCCCGGCTTCCACTCGGTAGCACTCGGGATCTTTTTCAGGCAAGGCTCGCGTGACGAGGATGTAAAAACAAACGGGGCCAGCCACCTTATTGAACACATGCTGTTTAAGGGGACCTCGAAACGCTCCTCTAAGGAGATCCTTGCTGATATCGAGCGCCTCGGTGGGATAAGCGACGGGTTTACCGCCAAGGAGATCACCGGTATAACCATCCGCTGCCTGACCGACTCGATGAAGCCTCTGGTCGCGCTTTTACTTGAGATGTTGGGTTCCTCCACCTTCGAGGCCAAGGAGCTGCGCAAGGAAAAGCGGGTTATCTACGAGGAGATGCGCTCGGCAGAAGAAGACCCTCAGGATACAGTCTTCGACCGTTTCTTTGAGGCCTGTTTTGCCCCTCACCCCCTTGGGTATCCTGTGATCGGCAGGCGCAAGGCCCTTTCGGGTATCGGCCGGGAACGTCTTATTGAGGTCTATCGCAAGAAGTATACGCTGGCCGATTCTATCCTCGTGGCGGTTGGTAATGTGAAGGAAGAGGAGTTGATCGGGCTTCTGCCCCGTCGCATGAAGCTTGTCAGTGGCGAGCGCAAGGTCCGTGCTCAGCCCGTGGAGAACTCCGCACCCATAAGTATGGTTCATACCCGGAAGGATCTCAGCCAGGTTCATGCGGTCATGGGTACGCAAACGGTGGGAACCAACTCGGATGAACGCTTCCCCCTTGCCCTGCTTGCCACCCTTCTGGGAGGCGGGATGAGCTCGCGGCTCTTCTCCCTCCTGCGTGAGGACAAAGGCCTTGTCTACACCGTCTCCTCGTTCCTTGAACTTTTCGAGGACTGCGGGGTGGCTGGATTCTACTTTATCACCGAGAAAAGCAAGCTGGGAAAGGTGTTCCGGGCCATTGAGCAGGAGGTTTCACGTCTGAAAAAGAAGGGGCTAAGGGCGGGAGAACTTGATACGGCAAAGACCCTTACCAAGAGTTCGCTGCTTTTGAGCATGGAGAGTCTTTCCCACCGTATGGCGCGGTTAGGACACTGGAAGCTTTCAGCGCAGCGCTTCCGCACCATCCCCCAGACCCTGGCGGCCTTCGAGAAGGTTACGGAAGACGAGGTGCTGGATGTGGCACGTAAGTTTTTTGATTCAAAGGTTTTTCATACGAGTTTTGTCGGCCCGATTACGGAGCGCGACACCAATCCCCTAACCAGGAGGTAGGATGGATATCTCACGCCGGGGCGTTATGATGCCTGCTTCTCCGATCCGCAAGCTCGCCCCTTTGGCGGACGAAGCAAAGAAAGCCGGGATCAAGGTTTACCACCTGAACATTGGGCAGCCGGATATCCCTACCCCCACCGAGTTCTTCGAGGCGGTGCACAGGTTCACCGAGCCGGTATTGGCCTACGGACCATCCGGCGGTATCGTGCAGTTGCGCCTGGCTATCGTTGATTACCTTGCAAGTTGCGGGATCGATGTAGACCTCGACGAGGTATGGATCACCACCGGCGGCTCCGAGGCGGTGCTTTTCGCCTTCTGGGCCACCACCGATCCGGGCGATGAGGTCATCGTCTTCGAGCCATTCTACACAAACTACAACGGCTTTGCAGCAGCCGCAGGGGTGAAGCTGGTTCCGATAAAGCTCTCTGTAGAACAAGGCTTTAGGCTGCCTGCCCGCAAGGAGATCGAGCGCCACATCAGTAAAAAAACCAGGGCGATTATCATCTGCACACCAAATAACCCTACCGGCACAGTGCTTACCAAGGAGGAGATGTTCGTTTTGGGAAAGATCGTCCGCAAACACAACCTCTATCTTATCTCCGACGAGGTCTACCGCGAGTTCATCTACGACGATAGGGAACATACCTCTGCCTTGACCCTGCCCGACATCGAAGATCGTGTCATTGTAACCGACTCGGCATCCAAGCGGTTCTCTGCGTGCGGTGCCCGGATTGGTTTTGTGGTAAGCCGCAACCGTGAACTCATGGGTGCGATGCTTAAGTTCGCACAGGCTCGTCTCTGTCCGCCTACCGTGGAGCAGTACGGGGCTGTCGCCTGCTTTCGCAACATGCACCGGTTTATGAAGCCGATGATCGCCGAATACGACCGCAGACGCAAGGCGCTTATCGAAGAGCTCTCAGCTATCCCTGGTGTGGTAGCCCCCACGCCCGAAGGCGCCTTTTATGCCGTTGTTCGCCTGCCGGTAGATGACACGGAGCGGTTCGCGGCCTGGCTTCTGACCGATTTCTCGAAAGAAAAAAAGACGGTGATGGTTGCTCCGGCTACGGGCTTCTACGCCTCCCCGGACGCGGGCCGCAACGAGATTCGCATCGCGTATGTTCTAAAAGAAGCCGCCCTGCGCGATGCAATTGGCCTCCTGGCGCAGGCTCTAAAAGATTACCCTGATTGAGGGTTTTAGAGGTCAGCGAGCACTACTTCCCCCATGTGGGGGGGATAAGTGAACACGTCTACTGCCTCTCACGGGAACTGCTGCGTCGCGGGCACGAGGTAGAGGTCCTTACATCGCGTATCCCAGGCAAAGTACCTGAGGATGTCCCGGTAGTGTGTATAGGCAGGGGGGTAAGTCTTCCTATCAATAAAAGCTTCTCCCGCATCACTGTGGGAATAGGTATATGGGCCCGGATCAACTGTCTGCTGCGCGCAAGGCGCTACGACGTCGTCCACGTGCACGGCTCACTTGCCCCCATGCTTCCAATGGCGGTGCTGCATTATTCCCGCAACGACAAGGCAAGGACCATCGCGGTGGGAACCTTTCACGCCGGGCACGACCCATCATCGCTCTATCGGGTGTTCAAGCAGCCGCTACGCAGGCAGTTCTTTCGCTACTACGACGGTCTCATTGCTGTATCACCTGTAGCCGAAGAGACCATGACCTGCTTCTTCCCTGGCTCCTACCGCATCATCCCAAACGGGGTAGATACGAAGGCTTTCTCGCCCGGCAGAAGTGCCCTCGCAGATAGGCTTCCACAATCCTCCCTCAAGCTTTTGTTCATGGGTCGGTTTGAACCCAAGAAAGGTCTGCGGCATTTGCTTGGGGCCATGCCCCTAATCAAGCGAAAGATCCCTGACGTAAAGCTGGTGGTGGTCGGCAGCGGGCCGATGAGACCCTACTACAACCGATTTATCGCTCCCGAAGTTAAGGATTCAATCTACTTTGCCGGAGAGGTCACGGGTGCCAGGAGGGCGGACTACTACCGATGGTGCGACTTATCAATCACCCCATCCATCGGGGCGGAGAGCTTCGGTCTCACCCTTCTTGAGGCGATGGGATGTGCCAAGCCCGTTGTAGCTACCGACATCCCGGCGTTTCGGTACGTTATGGGCGAGAAGGAGGGGATATTCGTCAAGCCCTGCGATCACGCAAACCTTGCCAGGGGGATACTGGAGCTGGCAAGGAGGCGAAAGGATTGGAAGAGGGTAGGAAAAGCAGGACGCAGGAAGGCTCTTGGTTACTCCTGGAAGCGGATTGCCGGTATGGTAGAAGACTACTACCAGGAAGTGCGTACCCGTAGAGGGATTGTGGAGAACAGACAGTCAGGTTCCGATAGTGCGATCTTTTGTCCGCGGGGACCGAAGGTCAGAAGGACAAAAGGAGCATAGAGATGTTCACCGTACTGGAATTTCACAATATCTCCAGCCGAGGGATATGCTGGACAAATATGCCTGCCAAAAGGTTCGCCGATGTACTTGACCTGCTCCAAGCTAAGACCCACATAGTCGCACCCACAGATCTGGAACGCTACCTTAACTCCCAGGACGACAGCGAGCGTCCTCACGTGATGCTTTCCTTCGACGATGGGTATGAGGAGATATACACAACTGCATATCCTATGATGCGGGAACGTGGTCTTGCCGGAATGGTTTCAACAGTTGCAGGTTACGTAGGGAAGCGAAACCTGTGGGATATCATGGGGGGCGGTCTTGATCATCTTGGATGGCACCAGCTCGAGGAGCTGCTGGCAGCGGGTTGGAGCATCTGCTCGCACACAATGACCCATCCTGATCTGAAACGGTGCACCGACGATCGATTGGCCTGGGAGCTTGAGCAATCCAAACAGATCTTGGAGAAGCGCCTGGGGTTGGAGATCCCTGCGGTGGCCTATCCCTTCGGGCGCTTCAACTCACGGGTGCTTCGAGCCGCACAGAAGACCGGCTATAGAATCGGCTTTACTGTGGGAGCTGAGGTCTGGAAAGGGGTGCGAGGTCCCTTGACCACCATCCGGGTACCTGTCTACCAGATCGACTCCGACCCCCTTATCCGCGCCAAGGTAGCGCCCGACGGGTTCCACAAGCGCCTCGACGCCTTCAAGAACCGCTTCTTTAACCGTCTCTCTCTTTTGACAAGCTTTGCAGACCGCCACCGCTTCAAGGGGATACCGCAGCAATTCTGAGCGGGTTAGCCGATTGAAAATCATATAAAATCACATAAAATCATGGACCCCCCATAAGTCCTGTGGCGATAACAACATGAGGGAGGACACATGCGCGTCGCAACAAGCATGCTTGCCATGTCAGCCTGTGTGGCCTTCGCAGGGGTGGAGTTCCGGGTATTCGAACAGGTTTGCAACCCTTGGGAGGGTTTTCCGTCTTCTTCATTATAAACCAAGGAGGTTTTATGCCTAAACTTGGACTTATCTCATTCGGTTTGGGGATTGTTGCCTTCATATTCTTCTTCGTAGGCCCCAAGCAGCTTACCGCCCAAGATGTTCCCATACTGTGGTACATAGCCGGCTGGCTTGCCTGGGCCGCCTCACTTGTCGGCATCCTTATAGGGGTAGAAAGCCTGCGGCAGGAGAAGGGCAAGAGCATTATCTGGTCTGTAGCCGGGCTCATACTGGGCGGGCTGGCGCTTATCATGCTTCTTACCTGGCTTTCATGCGCAAAGATCTATACGCCGCCTCCCGTGCCTGTACCTTAGGGTTGTATTCTTTGGAAGAATAGGGGATTGGTGGATTACGCTGCTTTTTTTGAGTCTGTGTAGAACAGACACTCTTGTCTGTTCAAAAGGAAAGCAGGCCGACCTAATGCCCGAATGGGGTACGCTGAGGTCGGCCCCTACGAGCGTTAAGAAGAATCAGTTATTGCGAGGGAGCAATCTATACAATTATACGCAGAGACAAGATTGTGACCACAATGGATCGTCCCCTTGCCGGCCTTATGTTAAAAAAGGCAGACATGAGGTTGTCGCGCTTTTTCTAATAACTCCCCTAACCTCATACCTTGGTAACTATTTCCCCGCGCACAGACTAAAAGGACTTGACACCCGGATAAAACCTTATACAATTACAAACCCCACGAATCTTGTGGGAGCAAAAGCTAGGAGGACACATGCGTGTTATCACGAGCTTGATTCTTTTGACCGCCTGCGTAGCTTTCGCCGGTGTGTCGTTCGGGGTCAATCCCATCGGCCCCATGCCGGAAAGCTACATCGGTTACAAGATCGGTCCGGTCGTTCCCTATCATTACCTGAACATCTTTAACACCAGCGGACATGTTTACTATCACGAGGAAGGATACCGGGAATATCGTGATCCCCCCAACTACGAATACGCTGATACATTAACCTGGAGCGGGAGCATCATGGCTCCCAGTCTCGGTACCAAAGTGGTATTAGGCAACTCCGAGCTGAAGCCATTTGTCCGTCTTTCCGCCGGGATGGCTTTCCTGCTTTCCCTCAATGCGGAGATCAACGACGAAGATGATCAGGAAGAGATAGATGAATTCATTCAGGACATCAAGGATGGAATCAAAAATCCCTTTGTCCTTACCGGCGGCGCGGGCGTAGAGTACTTCTTTACCGATCGCTTCAGCGTAGGTGGGGAGTTTATATACCGCTACGCCACTGCAGGCTTCTACTGGGAAGAGTACTACGATTGGGGCGACGGCGACTGGGAACGCGATGAGGTGGATGTCAGCCTTAACCTTGGTGGAACTTCAGCCGGCCTTTGGTTCAACTACTACTTCTAACGGGAAAGGAATCGCTATGCGTTTGGTTGCAAGCATTATCCTTTTGAGTGCCTGTGTGGCTTTTGGCGGAGTGGCCTTTGGGATTAACCCCATCGGCCCGATGCCTGAGACCTACATCGGCTACAAAATAGGTCCGGTGGTTCCCAGCTTGTCGCTTCACTATTTCAGTTTAAACGGAAGCGTTGCGTATCGAGAAGCAGATTCTGATGGATATGATTATGTCTTCAGGGTAGACTGGAAAGGAAGCATTCTTACACCTACTTTTGGCACGAAACTGGTTCTGGGTTCTTCGGATCTTCGTCCCTTCGCGCGTGTTTCAGCAGGTTTGCCTTTCTTGACCTCAATAGACGTACTGGTTACCGATGAAGATGCCCAGGGAGAGATAGAGAATATAATTGAGGACATCAAGACAGGCTTAAAACAGCCCATTCTTCTTACCGGTGGTGCCGGGGTTGAGTACTTCCCTGTCGAACGCTTCAGCGTAGGTGGGGAGTTTATATACCGCTACGCCACTGCAGGATTCCACTGGGAAGACTACCGCGATTATGGTGACGGTGACTGGGAACGCCAGGAAGTAGACGTCAGGACTAACTTTGGCGCAACCTCTGCTGGTTTGTGGCTTAACTTCTACTTCTAGCACTCTTAAGACATTCGAGGCGGCCCTCAAGGCCATAAACCGCGGGCATGAGGATTGGAACAGCATGAAGGCTTAGTATCACTACATCCACTGGATAAGGATAAGTCCCCCCTCCGTCTTTCCTCATAAATAAATCGTTCCGAAATGGGTGTATTGGAGTTCATGCTGCCTCCTTTGGATGATACTTGTTATTGTATGCGCGGTCAAGTTTTTTGGCAAGCGTGGCTATTGCTTCGATGAGCCGGAAGTAGTTGCAGCATTCACGCATTCTGACCAGACGAGTCTTCTTGGCATCACTGAGTTTTTGGGAGTCAAGCAGTCGAGCAAACGGGGTGTCAACCGAGTACCGTTTACGCAGGCGTCTACCATCGCGACGCTTCTCTATCAGCTTCATCGTCGGTATGAACAGGTTGTGTTTGATGGATACCAGCCGCATCATCGCTCGCAGTATCCTGCGTTCTTCTTCAGTGTTGTATCGTCTGTATCCGGCATAAACCCTGACCATAGACCAGTTCTTGCTTTCAACGTATGGTGCATCGTTCTTGTTGTATGCCCTGGATCGGGTGAAGATGATGCCGCGCTCTTTACAAAAGCGTTCCAGATGGGCGTTGATGAACTCGGAGCCGCCGTCAGAGTGCAGCCCATCTACTTGGAAGGGGATACGGCCAAGGCTGTACTGCAATGCATCAAACACCCACACCTGAGCCTTGTTGCGAACCGCACGAACCTCGGTCCAGCCGCTGCAGGGGTCCGTCATAACCAGGCTGCAGGCGTATTCGCCTCTAGTGGTCCCCCCGTTGTGCTCCACCAGATCCACCTGTAGATGACCAGGCTTAGTTCTGTCCCACTCAGAGAAGGTCTTTTAGGGGTATCCGGTTAAGAAGCGAACTCTCAGACCTCAATCTGGGCTTTGTATTGTACTTCTTCCTCTCCGGCGCAAGTAGTCTGTCTATGGTTGCAGCACTTATCCTTGTAAGCTTCTCGGCAGTCTCGGTGTTTACAGTCAACTCCTTGTGGCGAATAAGAATAGGTACTATCTCCTTAAGATACGGAGCCAGTCGCTTGCCGCAGATCGAGTCACAGATAAGCCATACCTCCCTAAGTGCCACAAATACCTTGTGATCGTAGATACGGCGTCTTCTCCGGGTATGCTTGGGAGGGCCGCGCTTGCCCCACGTCCTCAAGACCCAACAAGCATGATGCCTGGTGTAGCCGGTCAAGACCACAAACTCATCCAGTATCTTTGTTTTCTCCCTCTTCCTAGCCCTCTTATAGCGTCCTGCTGTTTCCTTAATCACCGCTCTTCTTTCCTGTAACGTCAGTGCCATATGACCGCCTCCTTTTCTTGTTCTTAATGGAAACGATCATACTCTGATCCACGTTCATGTGGATTTTTACGTGAGGCAACCAGACATGTTATTCCGCAAGCGTCATCCTTCGGTCAGGTGGATTTTTGATGAGGCAATGCGAGGACTTGACAAGAATAATTTTTCGGCTATACTTAAGTTAATCCGGATTTCCGGAGGTGGATAGTTCGTGTAGAACTAGCGTGGAGAGTGGCTCGAAAGAGGCACTCTCCATTTTTATTTTGGAAAAATTACGTAACCGAAACCCTCAATACCCCCATCATAAGGACTTCTCCTCAACTTTGGTTCAGCCACTACCCATAATCTTTTCTCGAACTCTGAAGCAGGTTCCTCAATCAACCCTTTTCGAATAAGTACCCACTTTTTAAGTGGGTTAACTAGCAAGTCGGCTAACTGAAGTCCGGCAATATTTTTGAATTTCTTCTTCAGCTTTATTTCCCGACTCGTAAGAGCCTGTTGGTAAACTTTAGCAGGGTTCCTAGCTATATCACCATGTACATATACTTTCCGATATGCTTTCTTTAGTAATTCGTCCTCAGTTCCTCCTCTGCTCTCAGCCATAACATCACCCTGTCTGTTGATATGGTTCAACTCGAAAACGTATCTTTGTAGTAGATACGTAAATGCAAGGTGGTAAGGATGCCATGGGGCAGGATACGTTTGCTGAAGCCTTAATTTATCCACAATGGATAATATGATCTTGAAATCCGTATTGATTATGAAGCGTAGGAAATCATCATCCCAAGTTGTTCTTTTCTCATCATTTCGTAGCTTCCAAAACTCCCCTGATTTCTTTACTATTTCTTCTCTGTGAAGTATGATTGTTTCGTGTGGATCATCTACATCCTTTTTAAAGTGCTCTCGTTTCAGCGCTTCTAATCGATCACTAAATTGCACATAATCTTCTCCTCTCTTCAGCATACATCCTATGAGTGCTAAAAACCTGTGGGGTGGTTTAGCTAGAGATTCCGTATCACGAAAGACATGATCACCCGACTCATCTACATACAAGCAGTATCTTTCCATAAGTTACCGGTAAAATATACCTCGGTTGGTCTCGATGTCAAGCTTACCCTCATTCACTTGACAAGCGCGAGGAAGGATGTATGCTTTTGTGTCCAAGAGGAGGATGCATGAAGTACGAGACTGAAAAGCGGGTGTTCTTGTCCTGCTGCGGCTCCTACTGCCATACCTGCGACTGGTTTTCAGGGAGAATCCGCGCCCGGAGCGAGGGTACGCGGCGAATGCTCGAAGAGTTCGACTGCTTCCCCAAGCTTTTGGGCAAAGAGAACGGCGAGAAGGTGCGCAAAGGGATAGCGGCACTGGCAGGAACCTCGATCTGCTCCGGCTGCCAGCAGGAGGGAGAGGTTGGCGACCGCTGCTCCATCCGCGCCTGCTGCCACTCGAAGGGACTTACCCACTGCGCCGACTGCCCTGCCTTCCCATGCAAGATGCTTGCGGAAAATCCCGGAGTCATAAAGTTCAAGACATTGGAGAACTTTGCCGCCATCAAGCGCGAAGGCTGGGAGGCCTGGGTGGACAGACAGTGGAAGGAGCACATAGAGCGCTCCGCAAGATAGGCAAAACATCATAAAGGAGGCAAGATGAAAAAGGCATCAGCTATCCTGCTGCTTTTCGCAGCGCTCCTGCTTGGGGATACGCAGGTATCCTTGGAAGATAATCTCGTTCTGGTTGACGCCTCCTCGGCAATGCCGGCAATGCCGGATGCGGTGCTGCTGCGGTTTAACATTGAGATGATTGACAGCTCCGGCACCGCACTGCTTGCCAACGCCAACAAACGCGTCAAGGAGATCGAAAAGGCTTTGCGAAAGGCAGGTTTTGACGACCCTTGCGCCATGTGTGGCCGATCCATTAGTATCACTTCGTATCATCAAGATTCACAAAGGCGTTACAGAATCGATCCGCCCGGGTTCTTTCTCCTGGCAGAACCGCATCGTGTGGATAAAGCGGTGGACGTACTGCAAAAACTTTCATCAAAAGATCGCTCTCTTCACATCTCATGCAACGACATACGCTTCTTGGTGACGGACGTGGCTCCCTATATCACCGAACTGCGGGAGCAGGCGTTTGCTCAGGCGCGAAGGGACGCAGAAGGAGCAGTCTTGCCTGAAGGCCGGCAGGTGGGGCAACTGCTCGCCGCCAGGGAACGGCATCCATCCTGGGTGTGGAGTCGACACACCAAGTATCATACCGGCGGGCCAGGTATAGACGATCTCAAACCGCTCTCCCCCCTGTGGCTGGGCTACGGCCTTCAAGTGGCTTATGGTCAACCGGATTCAGTAAAGGATTTTAATGCCGGTTTTGAAGATGAGGATTTCGTTTCCACCACGACCTTTAACCGAACAAGCATCACTGCGCAGGGACAAAGTTCCCTTCTGGTGGTACCGGATGCCGTCTCCCTTCATTTTGATCTCATTGTCCGTGACGCGATTACAGACAGCGTTGAGTTCTTTGCCAAGACAAACCGGTTCTACGCCGAGATCAGAGAAGCACTTGAAAAGAACGGCATCCAGAGCCTCGCCACCCTTGATGACACTTATTACATAACCCCTGAAACATATGGTGCAGAAACGACCTTCCGAATCGACCATTACCTCTACCTTACCTTAAACGATCCGTCCCGGGTCGACCGCGCCATAAGGGTTGTGGAATCGATGTCGGAACCTGAAGAGGGGAAGCAGGCTTTCATCGGCTGGGTGGAGTACAAGGTAACGGACCTGGAGAGTTATCTGCCCAAACTGCGAGAGATGGCCTTTAAGGATGCGCGTACCCGGGCAGAAGAGGCGGCCGGTTTTTACGGCGGTAATCTCGGCGAGATCAAGGGGTGGCATGAGGCTAGAATCACGCCCGGCGATTCATGGGGGCACTACCGGGAGTGGGATGTTGCCGAGGGGAACAATAAACTGCCGCGCATGTGGCTAAGTTACGAACTTCAGGCAACCTATAAACTAACCCGTGATGAGGAGTGAGTATTAGCCCTTGGTTTGTTATCGACCCAGGAATAGAAGGGATGGGAGTAGGCTTGGATGGTTAGGGTTTTTTGACAAGAGATAAAGAAATCACAAAGGAGGCAACGTGAAAAAGGTTCTTCCACTCTTGGTACTTGCCACAGTCTTGCCCATTGGGGCTACAGAAATCCCCTCTACCAGAAGTGCCGTATCTGTCGTCGGTTATTCTTCGCTCCAGGTCTTACCCGATGCAGCTACAGTTCACTTTGAGGCTCGGATACACTCAGGCGATGCTTCGGATCTATACCAGAAAGCGAACAGGTTACTGGCAGAGCTGACCCGGAAACTCCGCAAGGCTGGAATCAAACAGCCACTTACTGAATCGTTCCAACCCTCCATAACCGCTGGATATTCATATTACGGTGATTCTTCTTCATAACACCTACTCGATTAGACTCTCTATACTCCTGGATAACCTCTCTCGTATGGATAAGTTAATGGAGGTCTTGCCGATGACTTACTACGAAGGGGTGAACCTCTATATCGTGCCATCGGTAATCAACTATGCCTTAAAGGACCCTGCCCCTTATCTGGCCGAGCTGCGCAAGAGGGCCTTAGAAAATGCCCGCTTACAGGCCGAACAACTGGCTGAGCTTCAAGGAAAAACTGTAGGCGAGCTTGTTGACGTCAGGGAGAACGAACGCTACAGCATCTCAATGGGCGTAAAGAATCATAATATCTATTACGGGCTCTGGGGCTACAATGTGGAAGACACCGGCGGGCACAGTGCTTTGCCACGACTACTGATGGAATACAAAATCACAGCCACTTACGAACTGGTTGAATAGATCTAAGCTTTGCGGCGTTCCTTTAAGAACGCCGCAAGAATCCTCAAAAGGAGGTTAAAGATGGCGAGAAGAATCCTTGCCGTTTTGTTCTTTGCTTCAGCGCTGTCCGCGGCACAGATATATCTCGCAGATAGCACCGCTTACGTGACCGGTAAGTCTTCCATTCTGGTTCTGCCTGATGCGGCCACCGTGGAGTTCAGAATCGAGATTCGTGAAAGTGATATGTCGAAAGTCATCGCAAAGGCAAACGATCTGACTGCAGAAATCACAAAAGAGTTACGCAAGGCGGGAGTAGATCAACCCCTTATCCAGAGCGGCCCGGCAGACATCTACACCGAGCTTAACTGGGAATCGCAGCGGCTGGAACACGTGTACGGTCTCCGGCTGGACTGCGCGGTGGACGATCTTTCCAAGGTTGACGATATACTTGTGGTACTTGCAGCGACTTCCTCGGAATCCGAAGGCTCGAGGATCTCATCCTACACGGTTAACTACTTCGTCAAAGACCCGAGCGTCTATCTGCCTGAGCTACAGAAGATGGCATTGGCCGACGCGAAAACCAAGGCCGAGCAGGCGTCAGCCGCTCACGGTTTGAAGGCAGGCGAGATTCTGGACTCCAATTATTCGGAACTCTATTCAGGATATCTTTCGGTGTGGGACCCGTACTTGAGCTGGGACTTTTCGGCAAAAGATATGGGAGGAAAGAACCCATTGCCGCGAGTGGCTTTAGTGTACGAGATATCGGCAACGTTCAAGCTGATCGATTAGCAACCTCCGGGGGAAAGCATCGCTTCTGCACCGTCACCCCTTGGAGGCAAGAGATAACAGTCCAGAATAGGAGGACGGATGTCCAGGTTATTGAAGGGATTGGGTGTGCTCTCCTTGATAGTAGCTTTTCCTGCCTTCCTCTTTGCCGGAGAGAAGCTAACAATACTTCACATCAACGACACCCACGGGCAGATCGAAGCGATCCAGGCCCGCGACGGTAAAACCTACGGTGGGTTTGCAAGGGTTGCGTACCTGGTGGATTCATTGAGGGGAGACGCCGAGACAAATGACCGCCCGATCTACTTCCTTCACGCGGGCGACGCCCTGCAAGGGCCGCCTGTATCAAACATGAGCAAAGGGAAGCTGGACTTCGAGTTGTTCAATGAGATGGAGCTCGACGCCATGGTTGTGGGCAATCACGAGTTCGACTTCGGCCAGCCCAATCTTGATGAGCTTGTGGAGATCGCGGAGTTTCCCGTGCTTTCAGCAAACGTCGCTGAAGGATACGGCAGGCCTTACCAGACCTTTGTGGAGGAGAAGGCAGGCAAGGAACGCATCCTCCTAGTGGGCTTGACCACCGAAGCGACCCCGATTGGCACACATCCGGCCAACGTTGAAGGACTCGGCTTTCTTCCAGCGGATTCGGTGATCGCTGCCTTGATTGACTCGCTCGGGTACGGCGAGAGGGATTTCGTGATAGCCCTGACGCACAGGGGCTGGACCGCTGATTCTGTAATGGCCGAGCGAGTGCCTGAGATCGACCTCATCGTCGGAGGACACTCACATACGATCATCGAGGAGCCGAGGAAGATCAAAAACTCCCTCATCGTACAGGCAGGGGCAAGAACAGTCTATCTTGGCAAATTGGAAGCAGAACTCAAAAAGGGCAGCCTCAAGGGATACTCATACGAGCTTATTTTGCTCTCAGGGAAGATAGCCGAGGATCCGGATATGGCGGCAAGGATCGCCGAAGCGGGAGAGGAGTTGAACAAGCAGCTGGGCGTACCCATCGGCAAGACCGAGATCGCACTTGTGCCTGGGCTTCAAGGTGACCGAACGGACGTGCTCTCCTTGGGCGACCTCTTAGCTAGAGTTATGCTTGAGGAGACCGCTACCGACATCGCGTTCACCAACCAGGGCGGTGTCAGGGCATCTATACTTCCCGGAGACATCACCATGAAAGATATCCTCACTGTCCTGCCCTTCGCCAACACGTTGGTTACCATGGAACTCACTGCAGATCAGGTGCAAGAGCTTCTGGACTACAACGTATCCCTTGGCCCACACTCCGGCGGCACGCTGCATCTTGCCGTGGTCGAGTATAAGGAAGTCGAAGGCAAGGCGATGGATATAAGTATAGGTGGGAAGCCGCTCGATCCTGCCAAGACCTACAAGATCGCCACCAACAACTTCCTTGCCGCGGGCGGGGACGGGTACGAGATACTCAAGCAGGGACAGAACATCTACGACACCGGCACAGGCGTTAACTCCCTGCTGGTGCGATACATAGAGAAGATTGGGACGATTACGTTACGCTCAGGAGAAGAGTAAGGATTTTTCCTACTTGAGCTTAACCCTCCAGGCGCGAGGGTTTGAGGAATCGTCAAAAGCTGGTCAAAAGGTGGTCAGAAGATGGACAAAAGTTGGACAAACAGACAGGTAAAAGCTGGACAAAAGGTGGTCAGAAGCTGGTCAAAAGATGGACAAAAATGGGACAGGGGGCGCGACTGCGTCGCGAATGCAAATATCAAATTTCAAAATGCAAATTTTAAAATGATGGGGCGGGGACGGCTGGGGTGAAAAAGCTGGTCAAAAAGGGGATAATTTCGGGGTATTTGGGAAGTGTTTTTGATGGTTTTTGGAGAAAGGAGGTAGATTATGTTCTAATTATTCTTCTAATCGCCTAATCGAAAGTACCTCTATGACATTTTTCCGACGGATACCTTTCACCTCAGCTATATGCGGATGCTGTTTGTCTGGATCAAGAGCCTCTTTGACTTTTCTCGCGAGGCCCGTCTCGAAGTGAAAGGGTTCCCCACAATCCTTTAACCAAAAATGATTATTCTTAAAATTTACCCTAAACAACCAACCGCTGCGGACAACCTTTTCTTCCTTCTCCCCAACCAACTCGCTCAATTTCTCAAGGATTGAATCTCCTTTTTCCCTGAGCTCCGCAACAAGATGGGGTCTCAACCCACTTCTGAGTTTTGGAACCAACCTACCACTAAGTTCTACCTCTTTCACAGGCGATTGTCTTGAGGGAATGAGATTTAGTGCATTCTCCAAGAATATTTCTCTCTCTCTTGGATCAGGAAAGTTCTGTTCCATTTCAGCATCAGGGTTATCCGAAGCTAAACTAATTGCGGCTAGTGAAAGTTTAGTAAGTGTTTCCTCGGCTAGATTCCTTCCTTCAAAAAGGTCAAGTTGTGATTCCGGTAATTTGAAACCGATACCAAAGCTACGGTCAGCCACGGCTGCAAATTTTAAATCCGGTATATCCACCATTTCGCTAGTTTCAGAAAGTGCGGACTTGAATGCGTCAACTGTTCTTGAAATCCACTCTGCAATAATTTTTGCGGATGTATCACCGAAATGTATCCCTTCGCCTATCAACCTTAACCAAAATGGGGCTTTTTCAGTCTGAGCTAAAGA
Organism: Candidatus Stahliibacteriota bacterium; assembly: GCA_004375895.1. Classification (GTDB taxonomy): domain Bacteria; phylum Hydrothermota; class Tepidihabitantia; order B3-TA06; family B3-TA06; genus B3-TA06. Next base: position 14,367 of record SOJW01000041.1, on the reverse strand, counting down.
AACGCCGGTGTATTCGTCTATTTCTCTTCTTAGTTTCTCAATGTCCTTTAAGTAAGGAAAGGCCAATGATTCATATAATGCAGGGTTGCTTTCTGAGAGTTCTTGCTTTAATTCAAATAAGGCCCCCTCTAAATCATCCAGAGTCAACTTAGCTTGTTTGTATTCGATTTCGTTACTAATCATAGTTTTACCCTTAAGTAGCCTTTTTTTCTTTGCTGATCGTTCCTTAACCTTTGAAAGGTATTGGTTAAGTTCTTAAAAGCAATAGAACTCTTGTGGCCGTGGTAGAAGTCAATTATACTTCTGTAGCCATACCAAAAAGGCTTGTTCGCCTTTGTCATATCCGGTAAAATCGGTGCTCTTGAAAAAGCTTCTTCACGGCTTATAGTGTCTTTAAGAACTAGAAAGACATCAATATCATTCGGTCTTTCTTTAGTTGTTGTGAAAGAACCATTGACAATTAGCTCTACACCAATATCTAACGACTTGACTTCTTTCACAAAATTACCCAGCTTCTCACACAATTTGGCTCTATATTCAACCTCAGGTATTTCCCCAAAAAATTCAATGATCTCCTCCAAGGTACAAGCATGTTCGCCTGGGGGCAGCAACCCATCACTTGTAAGTTTAGGTATCGGCATGACGAATAACGAGGTGTTGACATCTTGCCTGCTCCGCGGTTTTAGTTTCTGTTTCTACACTATTATGGCAACGGAAAAGGCATTTGTCAAGCTTAATAGGCTTCGTCCAGTCGTCAGGCACCTAACAGTATATGCTTATATTTACCCTTTGTCAAGCACTGCTTTTTATCAAACTTCTTGCGCCAAATGGGGCGGGACTCTTAAGGGGCGCTTTTTAAGCCGCCTTCACGAAACGTGCGGTGTAGTTGAAGAAGCTGCCCTCGACCGCGTCTTTGGTAAAGCCCGCGCTTAAGGCAAGGCGAACGGTCGTGCGCTTAAGGGGGTAGTCCGGGTCGGGGAAGAACTCGGTAATCGCAAGTATGCCGCCGGGTTTGAGGACCCTGTGTGCCTCCAATAACGCCCTGTGCCGGTCGGGTATCTCCTGCAGAACGGTTATCATGTAGACCAGATCAAGAAAGGCACCGGCACCCTGGCCAACTCCCTGCTGGTGCGATACATAGAAAGGGTAGGAACGATAAAGTAGGCAGCACGGAGGCGGGGGGTTGACAGATTTGTAATCGAATGTATTCTTTGGGGCGAATCTATCCAGGAGGTAACTATGAAGATTCATTTGCGTCACGGTTTGGTTTTGGGGACAGCTGTTTTGGTGACAATCACCGGATGCCCCACTGAGCCACTGACCCGGGAAGAATACACCTGCGTCAAAAGGGTGTTGAGGCGAGAGTTCCTCAGCGAGGAATCTGTGACCGACGGTGCCCGCCTGGAGTCCGGTTATGAGTCGAGGTTAAAACAAGCGCTCGTGGATATCCCCAGAAGGGTTTGCCGCTCTCAAGGACTCTCCTTCCAGGCCTTTGATAGGGCGCACGAACGGTTCGGAAGGGAGGGCCTTTCGTATACCGGGGAGAGCAGGGAATTCTTGAGGTTATTCATCGAATCTCAAGAGGATATCAAAGGGAAGGCCGATCCTGCTCAGATAGAGCGCATATACCGGTTGGCTTTCGATCTGGGACTGCCCATACCCGATGCTTTCCTGCCCATCGAAGTGACAAAAGAAGGTGAGATTCTTATCCATGAAGAGTTCGTTACCGGACCTGGCGAGTCTCGAAATCTGATGCAGATTGGAGACAGATTGGGTGAATACCCTTTTTATGTAGTGCAACTCCTCTTTGATCCTCAAGCCTACGCTGCTTCCTTATTTAAGATCGCAGGTGGTATCCCTTCAGCCGAAGAGTTCAATATCTCGGACAGCTTCTCCAACCCCCTGATGGTGATGGTGTTCCCGGAGATCTCTGAAGCCGACCGGAAGATCCCCTGCATAGCCCAGAGGTATTTCGACCTGGAGTATCTGCTTGCCAGCCCCGACCTTACCGTTTTCATCGAGTTGAAGCCGGATCAGCCGGTGTTTTTAAACTCCGACCCCACTCAAAACGAGTATCTAGATCCGCTTATTGAGTATCTCTTGCAACGTTCGCGTTATAAAACGGTAATCATCTCGGCTACCGACGAGGTGAGCTTCGGTCGGCTGCTGTGGGCGGCACGCCTGGCTCAGGGGAAGGAAGCTCATCGTATCGCGTTAGTCCAGGCCGAACTCATAAAAGGGAGGGAGCCTCGGATCAGCAGCGAGGAGATACTGGCAAGGTTTCCCCGAGGTTTCAAAGAACACGGCCCGGGCCCCATAAATGGTTTCAACCCTCCTTATGATGTGCCGATTCCCCAGGACTCGACTCAAGAAAGAGTTGAGAAATCTAGTTTTTCTATCTCCGGGGATCTGAGTTCTTCCGACATCGTAAGCTCCCCTATACCTGCTTACCCCCGGTGGGCACAGGAAAGGGGATTGTCCGATGTAACCATAATGGTTCAGTTCAGAGTAGATAAGGATGGAAATGTTCTCCCTACGATGCTGGCCGTCCGAAGCACCGGCTATACTAATTGGGATAACGAGGTGAAGGAGACCTTGGCCCTCTGGAAGTTCAAGCCGGCTCAGGTATCCAGAAGGATTGCAACCATTACTTTTCACTTTTATTTGAGATGAATCTACCTCAACTTAACCCTCCAGGCGCGTGGCGCTGAGGAATCGTCGAAGCGAAACTGCTGGTGGATGATCAACACCTTGCCGTCCTTTGACCACTGTGATACCCAGCAAGGGTAGTTCTCAAGTCCTGACCGGATAGCGGTAAGAACCACACCCCGCATATCTTCCAGGTCATAGACGATGGGATTAGGGCCGGTGGCCACGAAAAGGTAATCCGAGGTAGGGGAGAAGGTGGCGTAAAGCGCCTGATCTACCAGGGATATAAGCTGAGGATTTGCGGTGGATACGATGAACAGCTTGTAGGTTACGACGTCCAGGCCCTCCTCGCCCTCCTCGCCCTCCTCGCCCTCCTCCTCCTCGATTGGCTGACCTAACAGAATCCATTGTTCATCAGGCGAGATCACGAGAAGAAAATCCAGGCCTTCAACAACACGCTGGCCTGTCTCGGCCTGATCCAACCAGTTCTCCGTGGCGCTTCTTTCTCGTGCGTCTTCAAACTCCACCACGTCGAAGCCCACGAGCTCCAACCTGTCCTGCGAGAACGTTGGTGATACCAGAATCATAAGGATTCCGAAGATCATAATTCGGCGATCTATAGACATATCGACTCCTTCGGTTTGATAAACCGGGCAGTATAATTCCAAAAGTTTCCAAGAACTTTGGCATCAACGAAGCCCGCTCCGGTGACCTGCTTAACGAGGGTGGAGCGGAGCGGGTAGTCCGGATCGGGGAAGAACTCGGTTACCGCCAGGATGCCTGAAGGTTTGAGGACCCTGTGTGCCTCCAGCAAAGCCCTGTGCCGGTCGGGAATCTCGTAAAGGACGGAAACCATGCAGACAAGGTCAAGGGTCGAATCCTCAAACGGCAGCTCGTAAGCACTCGCCTGGATGAGTTTGATGTTAGTGATATCTTGATTCTCCGGCTTTGAAAGCTTTGCCGCCAGCTGTCTTAGCATCTTGGGTTGGATGTCTAATGCATAAACCCTACCCTTACCTCCTACCGCTCGTGCCACGAAAGTGGTATAAGCACCGCTCCCGCAGCCTATCTCCAGAACCTTCATCCCAGGGTTGATATCAGAGCGCGCAATGACCTTTTCCGGAGGTTGAAAGGTCCGGCGGAATCCCGAGTCCAGGAACCACCCTGTATATGAGGGAGCCGGGAATCGCCAGAGCTTGCGGATGATTTTCGCTACGGTCAGCCACAGGAAAACGAAGCCCAGGATTGAACCGAAGACAATGACGATTACTAAAAGCCAGATGGGCATGCTCAAGATTACTCCGCTAAATCATGGAGTCAAGGTCGCCCCCCTCTCCCTTCGGGACAGCGTGCCACATGGGTTGACAAGCTGGCCGCGATGTGTATACTTCCTTGTTAACGACTGCTTAGGAGGATATGAGATGATCAAGGATTGGACTGATAATCGGTGGGGCCTGATGACTAAGATCGGGTTTATTCTGGAGGCATTCAGGGGATGTCCATAGTCTAATCCTACTGTTCTTGTAGAATTTAACCCCGGGTATCCCCGCCCGGGGCTCTTCTTTTGCACGTAACCCCGGGCAAATCCCGGGGTTTTTTCGATCGGTTCTTAACACACCAAAAAGGAGATGAAACGATGCAACCGATCATCAGCTGCCGCGATGTACATAAGACGTTCAACGGCGGCATCTTGAAAAGGAAGAAACCGGTTCATGCGCTTGCGGGCATCAACTTCGATGTTCGCTCTGGTGAGTGCTTCGGGCTCATCGGGCCGAACGGGTCGGGCAAGTCCACGCTCATCCGCGTCCTCTCGACCCTGCTCTACCCTGACCAGGGCCAGGCTCATGTCTGCGGCTTTGATGTGGTTCGCAAGCCCTACCGTGTTCGAGAACTGATTAGCCGGGTCTCGGTGGATGCCGCGTTCTTCAAGAAGCTATCCGCCTGGGAGAACCTGCGCTACTCGGCCAGGCTCTACGGTGTGCCATTGAGGATCGCCAGACAGCGCGCCCTGGACGTTCTTGCCGAGCTGGGCTTTTCTGCCAGGCGGTTCAACGACTCGATGGAGGACCTCTCGCGCGGGATGCAGCAGAAGGTCGCGGTTGCAAGAGCCTTGATCAACCGGCCACAGGTTCTGCTCCTGGATGAGCCGACTACCGGTCTTGATCCGCGCTCCAAGCGAGAGGTGGAGGCCTACATCCAGAGGTTAAGGAACCAGACGGATTTGACTATCTTCCTGACCACGCACGACATGTACGAGGCCGAGCACCTGTGCGACCGGGTGGCGATCATTGATAAGGGCCGAATCGTGGCTCTGGACACGCCCAAGATGCTGAAACGGATTCTCGCCCGCAAGCGCGGCTCCGACCACGTATCACTCGAGGACGTCTTCCTCGAACTTACCCACAAGGAGTGGGTAGACGCTGAAGGCGACGACGACGGCGACTGAAAGGAGCCGGTGGCGACCGTTAGGGAGCCACCCGAACAATACAAACTAAGGAGGAAAAGATGCAAAGGATACCGACGCTCGAACCGATGGTGCCCGCCGGTGCCGAACCTCGTATGAGGCTGCGGTTCCTTGCATTGATTGAGCGCAACTTCGCTTTGATCAAGCGCTACATAGGCTGGGAAGTAGTATTCGTGTTCTACAACATCGTGAACGCCCTCTGCATTGCCTTCATCGGCGTGACCCAGGGCAAGGGGCACGTGCTGTATCTGGTAATAGGCGCCCTTATCTGGGGTTTTCTGTCGCTTCTGTTCCACGAGCTTGCCGAGCAGGTCCAGTGGGAGCGATGGGAAGGCACCATCGAGTACAGCTTCATGGCGCCCATGCACCGGCTTACCTACCTTCTGGGCAACTGTTTCTATGCGGTGGTCTACGGTGTGCTGCGCTCGGCACTTCTCCTGGGAGTTTTGGTCCTCTTCCTGGGTCTCTCACTCAAAGGTGCCAACATCGCAGGCGCCTTGGTGGTGCTTGTGGTCTCCGGGCTATCGTTCATAGGTCTGGGGCTTATCGCGGCCATCCTCCCGGTGCTCTCCACCGAGAAGGGTGCGCAGGCCTCGCACATCTTCCAGGCGGTGATTCTCTTGATCTCCGGAGTATACTACGAGGTGGACGTGTTACCCGCGTGGATAAGGTCCCTTTCGGTCGCATCGCCCGCGACCTACACGCTTCGGGCGATTCGCGCCGCACTGCTTGAAGGGGCGTCGTTTAAAGAGCTGGCACCAACCATCCTCCTATTGGCAGGGATCGGTATAGTGCTTATCCCGGTAGGCTTTGCGGTATTCAGCCTGGCCGAACGCTGGGCAAAGCGCACCGGCAAGCTCAAGAGGAGTGGATAGCGGCGCGATGCGGAGCATCGCTCATTGTAAAATGCAAATCTCAAATTGTAAATTTCAAAATGAACGAGACCAAACAGCCAGCGCCGTCAGCTGTGAGCTGTGTGCTGTCAGCCATTCTCAGAAGGTTGCAGTGATCTGCATTAATGGATAGAATTACAGGTTAGGAGTTTTTATGATCCAGCTAAAAGACGTTGGCGTCTCGTTCGGCGCAAGGGGGCTCTTTTCTAAGGTAAACCTCGTTGCAGGGGAGCGTTCGCGCATAGGTCTGGTTGGTGCAAACGGCACCGGCAAGACCACACTGTTCAGGTTACTCGCAGGCGAGCGTCCCCCGGACCAGGGTTCAAAAGAGACGCCCAGGGATATAAAGATTGGTTATCTGCCGCAGGAAGAACTGGTCTTGGGAGAGGAGAGCGTATTCGATGAGGCGGTAAAGGCCTTTGATCACGTTCACGAGATTCGGACAAAGATGCACGAGCTTGAGGGAAAGATGGAGGATAGCTCCACAGATCCCCAGGAGATGGAGAGGATGCTTAACCGCTACAGCCGGTTGCAAGAAGAGTACGCTAAGGACGGTTATACCTTTGAGTCAAGAACAGCAGAGGTATTGACCGGTCTTGGATTCAAGGAGGAAGATTTCACAAGAGCGTGCCGTGAGTTCTCAGGTGGGTATCAGATGCGGATAGCATTGGCGAAATTGCTGCTCTCGGAGCCTGATCTACTGCTTCTGGACGAGCCCACCAATCATCTGGATCTGCCTTCCATCGAGTGGCTGGAGGGCTTTATAAGGGATTTCAAAGGCTCGCTACTCATAAGCTCACACGACCGCTACTTCCTGGACAGGATGGTGGAGGTAATCTGGGACATTGATTATAAAGCCATCACTGCCTATAAGGGCAACTACAGCTCGTTTGTTAACCAGAAACAGGGACGCAGGGAACAGATCGAGAAGCAACTCAAGAAGATAGCCGAGACCCGCGTGCATCTTCAGCGTTTCATAGACCGCTTCAGGGGCTATCCCAAGAAAGCGGCGTTGGTGCGCAGTCGCAAGAAGATGCTTGAGAGGTTGCCTAAAGTGAAGCTGCCCAGGGAGACGAAAAAGACTATGGCGATCCGGTTCCCGGACGCGCCGCGCATCTCAGGAAGGGTGATGGCGCTTGAGGGTGTTCGTAAGAGTTTTGGTAATCACGAGGTTTTTTCCGGCGTTGATTTAACCGTCGAGCCGGGTGATAGGATTGCATTTGTAGGGGCGAACGGCGAGGGGAAGACGACATTGTTAAGGATCATAGCCGGGGAGCTTGACGCGTCAGAGGGGGAGATATGGAAATCCGCCAAACTACAAACCGCCTTTTACACCCAGATCGTTGAGGAGCGCCTTAACCCGCAACACACCATCCTTGAAGAGCTTGAGGAGGTTGCTTCAGGTGAACCTCTGCCTGTTCTGCGAGGGCTTGCCGGTGCGTTCCTCTTCTCAGGCGACGATGTGGACAAGAAGGTGAGTGTTTTATCAGGCGGTGAGAAGTCGCGTCTGGCCATAGCCAAGATTATGCTACACCCCTCTAACCTTCTGCTTTTAGACGAGCCTACCAACCACCTCGACCTTCGTGCCCGCGACGTGCTCCAACAGGCTATACGCCGCTATCCGGGCACGGTGATATTCGCCGCTCACGACCGCTTTTTAATCGACCGTCTCGCCAACAAGATAGTTCAGATCGGCGGGGGTAAGGCGCTGCTGCACATCGGCAACTGGACCGACTTTGCCCGCTGGCGTGATGGGTTTCAAGCGCCGTCCAAAGAGGTCGAGACAAAAGAAAAGCAAGTGAGGAAAAGGCTAAGGCACGTCGAGCACAAGAGGGATAGGAAATCATCTCGCGAGGAACGTGAGAGGAACCACCAGCGTAAACTCCTTGAGGATGAGATAAACCGAACCTTCGTAGAGATAGAGACGAGGGAGAAGGAGATAGCCGAGCTTGAACGCGAGATGGCTAATCCGGAGCTTTACGAAAACATTGATCGCCTGCGCAAGGTAACCGCAAGGCACCGAGCGCTCAAGGCCGAACTCAAGCGTCTTCACGAACAGCTGGAGGGACTTCTCTCAAAACTCGAAGCTTGACATCTCCCCTCTCTTCCCTATTCTAAAGGGTTAACGAATGGAGGTATGTTTGAAGAAAATCTTTCCGCTCGCGGCACTCCTGGCGCTTTTCTGCACGCGGGTTGAGGTTCCAGAGCTCGTATCACCGGCCGACGGTGAAACGCTCTTAACGGGGACACCTGAGTTTATCTGGCATCCGGCGTCCAATGCTCGATCTTACTCTGTGGAGATATCAGCTGAGGAGAGCTTTGCCGAACCGATCGATAGCATTATATTCGAAGACACCTCGTTCATTCTGGCCGACACCCTAAAGCTGGATCAGAAGTATCACTGGCGTGTAACCGCTCGTAATCTTCAGGGGGATGAAAGCGATCCGAGCCAGGCGTGGAGTTTTAAGGTTAAGGAAGGGGTCAAACTTCTTACCCCGGAGCCTTCTGACAGTACCGCATCCCCGGAGTTCTCATGGGAAAGCTTCCCTGGTGCCTCCTCTTACAACCTTACCATCTCCTCCTATGCCGACTTCAGGGAGCCTTTCTTCGATACAACGATCGGCTCCACGTCACTGCAGTGGCCTGACAGCCTCGCCCCTGCGACTTACTTCTGGCGCGTGCGAGCGCTTGCCTCAGGCGAACCTCTAAGCGCCTGGTCTGTCGTCAGAAGACTGGTAAGCTACCGACTTGAAGATACCTACTTCCCACTTAAACCTGACCGGTCTCAGACGTTTCAAATCGTTGAACTGAAAGGATTCTACGTTCTGGGGACCCCTAACGAGTGGGATACTACAGAATGGGACACCTCGCAATATACAGTAAATGTAGATAATACCTTCGCAGACAAGGAACGTCTCTACTACGTTCTTTCTTCGGATTCCTTTTGGGACATAGGGGATAGCGTGGGACTCAAGGACGACTCCCTGTTCTCGCCCGTCTTCTTCATGAGCGAGCTCTATCCGACCGAGAGTGCCGTTTTCCGTACCTGGCAGGACTCGACGTTTACGGTGTTGTGGGACGAAGACACCTTAAGGCTTCTATACACGTACGGTCTCCATCAAGGCCCTCTGGACTCCCTCATTGTCTTGCGATTACCGGGCCAAGGCGTGATCGAGCAAAGACATTATTGGGAGCGCCGGGCAGTTTTAGATACACATGACTGGTTGATCTCCAGGACGAAGCTCCTGCCTTGACTTCGCCACCTACAACCGTATATTAAGTCCATGAAGGTGTTTGTGCTTGGAGGGGGCGGAAGAGAGCACTCGTTGGGCTACAAGCTTGCGCAATCGGCTGATGTAGATGGGCTTTTCTTCCTGCCAGGTAACGGGGGAACGGCAAGTCTGGGCGAGAATTTGCCTATCTCTCCAACGGATGTTGATGCGGTTCTTGCGGCCGCAAAGGAACATAAACCAGGTCTCGTGGTTGTCGGCCCGGAGGCACCACTCTTTGCAGGGATCTCCGATCGTCTGACACAGGAGGGCTTCCGCGTCTTGGGGCCCTCAACAAAGGCCGCGATGCTTGAGCAGGAGAAGGCGTTTGCCAAGGAGTTCATGAAAAGACACCACATCCCTACGGCTTCCTTCAAGGTCTTCACCGATATTGCCTCGGCAAAACACTATGTGGAAGGCAAAGACTCTCCCCTGGTCGTTAAGGCATCCGGCCCTGCTTTGGGCAAGGGGGTGATCGTTTGCTCCACTCCGCAGGAGGCGCTCGCCGCCGTTGATAAGATGATGGCCGAGCGCAAGTTCGGTCGGGCAGGGGATCGAGTCGTTGTTGAGGAGCGGCTGGTGGGTGAAGAGGTATCCATCCTGATACTCACTGACGGCGTCAACTACATCACCTTCCCCCCGGTGCAGGATCATAAACCGATAGGAGAGCGAGATACCGGCCCAAACACCGGCGGTATGGGAGCCTACGCATCTGCGCCGCTGGTCGATGCGCCTCTCCTTGAGCGGATAGAGGACGAGATAATCCAGCCAGTTCTCGCCGGACTCCAGACGGAGGGCATCGGCTACCGCGGGGTTCTCTACATGGGACTGATGGTGACTCAAGAAGGTCCAAAGGTGCTCGAGTTCAACTGCCGGTTCGGCGATCCGGAGAACCAGCCGTTGATGATGCTCATAGATGAAGATCTGCTCCAGCTACTCGTGGATACTGCAAGGGGTAACCTTAGAACCCGCAGGGTAAAGACTCGTCCGGGAAGTGCTTTATGCGTTGTGGCGGCCTCAGGCGGCTATCCAGGGGTGTACGAAAAAGGCAAACAGATAAGGTTGAATGTAGAGGAGAACTCTGATCTTGTCTGCTTCCATTCCGGGACCAAGAAACAGGAAGGAAAGCTTGTGACCTCGGGCGGCCGGGTGCTTGGTGTCACCGCGTTCGCATCCGATCTTAGAGAAGCCAAGGAGCGTGCCTACGCACCGCTTGAGGAGAAGCGTATCTACTTCGACGGCATCTACTTCCGCCGGGACATCGGCGACAAAGGCATAAGGAGGCTGGCATGAGTTTTAAGGTAGCGATAGTCGCGGGGTCTGAAAACGATGCGGATTACGTGAAGCTGACCGAGGAGGAGCTTGGAGCCGCGGGGATCGAATGCGAGACCCACTACATCTCGGCCCACAGACAACCGGAAGAAGTAGCTGAGTTTGCAAAGACTGCGGCAGCGAACGGATTTTCGGTAATCATCGCCCTTGCCGGTTACGCGGCTGCCCTGCCAGGAGTAATCGCGGCCTACACCTTGCTTCCGGTGATCGGGGTACCACTTGATACCTCGCCCCTTTCCGGGTGGGACTCGCTTCTTTCGATCGTGCAGATGCCCAACGGCGTTCCTGTCGCTGCCATGAGCGTGGGACGCGCCGGTGCGCGAAACGCCGCGCGGTTCTGCCAGAGGCTGAAGGAAATCTGCAAGAAGGGCTGACTGCGGCTTATATGAGTGAGAAGAGGGTTCGAGCGGTGCTGATCATAAGTACCGTCGCCAACGTGCTGCTTATGGGAATGAAGTTTGGAATCGGCTTCCTTACGCTTTCGCGGGCGCTCATCGCCGACGGCGTGAACTCCACCCTGGATATATTCTTCTCGGTGATGATCCTTGTTTCCTTTCGCATGGCAGCAAGGCCTGCAGACAAGGATCATCCCTACGGACACGGCAACATCGAGGTTCTCGTTGCCTTCATCGCCGCTCTCATAATCATCGCCACGGGTGGCTTTATAGTCTATGATGGTATAAAAAACATCCTTTCCCCCATGCAAGAACTCCCCTCGTTATATTGGCTGGCGTTAGCCGCATCGGCGGTTACCATCGCAGCCAAGCTCTGTCTCTACTTCTACGCCCGATCGGCGGCCAAACGTTACCGTTCACCTGCGGTCGAGGTGCAAGCTGCAGACCACCGCGCCGACATCCTGGCCACCTCGGCGGCGCTTCTTGGCATCCTCTTTACCTTCCTGGGAGTAAGATTCCTCGACTCGGTGGCCGCCGTGATCGTAGCCGGTTTTATCATCTGGACCGGAATAAAGCTCGTCAAGGATAACCTGAAGGTACTCTTAGACGCTCAACCCTCCGATGAATTCTTTACCCCTTTAAAGAACCGGCTGGCTGAGTTCAAAGATATCCACAAGGTACGCCACATGCGAGCCCACCCCGTAGGGACCTACTACTTCCTTGAGATCACCATAACCGTAGACAGGAAACTGTCGGTTAAAGATGGACACGATATTGCCGACAGAATACGAAGGGAGCTCTTAAGATGCGAAAAGCGCTTGAAGGATGTGATCGTTCATGTTGAGCCGGCAAGCGATTGAACGCGCCGCGGCGGTGCTCAAGCGAGGCGAGCTGGTTATTCTGCCCACCGATACCGTCCCAGGCCTCTTTGTAAAGGATACCCCTGAGGGCGAAGAGAGATTGCTGAAACTGAAGGGCCGGGGCAGTAAGAAACCCTTTGCCCGGATGTTTGGCTCACGCAAGCAGCTTGCCGAAAGGGTAAGGGTGAGAACCAAGATGCAGAGACTGGCGCTGAAACGTCTGCTGCCTGGACGGGTAACCCTGGTTCTTCCTTCCGCAAACAAAGAGGAAGGGACTCTGGGTGCGAGGCTCCCCATGGATGCTTCTCTGCGGGCGCTCGTTCGCCGCACAGGCCCGTTGATCGCCACCTCGTCCAACCTGTCGGGCAAGGAGCTGCGAGATCCAGCCAACCTGCCCCCAAAGCTGCTTAAAGAAGTAGCGCTGGTAGAAGAGGACGCCTCTCAGGATCGCCTCGATCCAAAACCCATCGCCTCCAGTGTTATCGATCTTACCCACAAAAGGCCGGCCATCCTTCGCAAAGGTGCGGTCTCGATCTGGACCGTTAAGAGACGGCTAGGCAAAACCCCCTACCTTACGCTCCCTCAGGAACTCAACGTGCTTTTCGTCTGCGGCGGCAACACCTGTCGCTCGCCTATGGCTGCGACTTTCCTTAGAACACGTTGCTCCTCGCCCCGCGTGAATATCCGGAGTGCGGGCTTGTCCGCGGCCCGAGGTTCTGAGGCCGCTCAATTCGCCGAGAAGGCGATGCAAGAACTTGGCCTTACACTTAAGGATCACCGCTCCAGAGCAATAACTGATGAGCTTGCCGCCTGGGCCGATCTCATACTGGCCATGACCCGCGGTCATCTTCTAAGCATCCGTGGCCGGTACGCGCATCTCTCCGATCGAACGTTCCTTCTAAGCGGATTCCCCGAACCATGGCCCCACGGCCGGAATATAGACGACCCTATAGGAGGTTCTATAGAAATCTACAAACATACTTCCCAGCAAATTCAACTATATATTCACTCTATCTACCCTAAGATAGAGAAAGTGTTGACTCAAGCGAATTAGCACGAGAGACCTTGACAAAAGCCCCGTCTTTACTATAATCTTAGCAACCTTTGATCAAGGAGGCGCATAAATGACAAAGGCAGAACTGATTGAAAAGATCGCGAAAAACGCGAGCGTCACTAAGAAAGCGGCCGGGGTAGCCGTAAATACGATGATAGATGAGGTCACGAAGGCTCTTAAGAAGGGCCAGCGTGTACCTCTCGTCGGCTTCGGCACCTTCATGGTACGCCGCACCAAGGCACGTAAGGGCCGCAATCCGCGCACGGGCGAAGAGATCAGGATCAAAGCCCGCAAGCGTCCGGTCTTCAAAGCCGGGAAAGCCCTTCGTGAAGCAGTCGCTAAGTAATGTCCCAAACACAAGGGGGGCCGAAGCGCCCCCCTTCTTCTTTAAAACCCCCTTACAACGCATTGAGGTGGAATCAACGCAGTTTTGCCGTTCTTGATCAGCGCGAACTACCACTCAAAAAACGATATCTCGAGCTTGAGGATATAACCTCGGCCTGCCAGGCCATCCGCACGCTGGCCGTCCGCGGCGCGCCGCTGATCGGGGTAACGGCCGCACTGGCCGTAGCCCACGCCGCACGTAAGGGCGCTACTCAGCAAGAGCTGGTTAGAGGGATCAAGAAACTTGCCGCGACACGACCAACCGCTGTCAATCTCTTTGTCGCTCTGGACAGGATGAAGGCTGTTGTTGAGAACAGAGATTCCAGGGATGAGATTGTTGCGGAGGCATTGAATATATGGAAGGAAGAAAAGGATTACTCCTTAGCGATGGCCGAGCACGGTCAGAAACTTATACGTAAGGGTATGAGAGTAGGCACTTACTGCAACACAGGCGCACTGGCCGCACCAGGTATTGGCACGGCACTCGGTGTAATTATCAAGGCTCATCTTGCAGGTAAAGGGATCCATGTTATTGTATCTGAAACGCGCCCGCTGCTGCAAGGCGCTCGCTTAACCGCGTGGGAGCTTTCGCAGTGGAAGATTCCATATACCTTGGTAACCGAATCCGCGCTTGCAAGCGTTGTGGGAGAACTTGACGCGATCCTCGTGGGAGCCGACCGCATCGCTGCAAACGGGGATACGGCCAACAAGATCGGGACTTACGGTTTGGCTATCCTGGCCAGGCATTTCAAGGTGCCATTCTGGGTTGTGGCGCCGTCATCCAGTGTGGATTTAAGCCTGAAGGATGGAGCAGAGATTCCTATAGAGAGGCGCTCCCCGGATGAGGTGCGCACGTTCGGCTCCTGCCGTACAGCGCCTAGAGACGCTTCTGTAGCAAACCCCGCCTTTGACGTAACCCCTGCAAGACTAATCTCAGGGATTATCACTGAGAAAGGCGTTCTTTCTGCTCCCTACGCAAAGAGCCTGCGGCGATGAGTTGCCTTATTGCCTTGCTCCTGATCAACCACCCCATCATACCTCAACTCCCACCTGGCGCTGGGCGTGGG
>SOJW01000043.1 GCA_004375895.1 Candidatus Stahliibacteriota bacterium | reverse complement strand
CTGCCCGGCCTGGCTATAGGCGTTGCATTGCAGAACGCCGCATACGAGATAACACCTTTCGTAGAAGCGCGCTCCGGGATGCCCTTGGGCAGCGGCGGCGGGGTAAGTTACGCAGGGGTGAAGAATCTTCTTCTGGGTCTTGATGTGGCCAAACCGCTTGATGCGCCGCTAATCGTTCGGGCAGGGATCGAGTTCCTCCCTGTTGACATCCTGGCTCTCAGGGGAGGATACTCAACCCAGGGCTCGGCATGGAAGACAGGGGAAGGTGCTGACATCCTGGCCGGATTCTCGTTGGGTCTGGGAATACACGATCTGGCAGGGGTATCGGTTGACTACGCTATCACCCCTGGTCTTGACCTGGGATTCTTCCACCGCATCTCCCTCTCGTACTGCTTCTGATGAAGAGACAGTTCATAGAGAACCTGCGCTCCGGCGACGATGTAGATGACGTTTTCTACATAGCCGACAAGGAGACCCGGAAGACACGCGAGGGCAAGAATTTCTTAATCTTCCAGCTACGCGACCGAACCGGCATCTTAAAAGCAATCATGTTTGAACCTACATCTTCAAGCAATCTTCCCAAGGGCATCTTTGCCTGTGTGCGAGGCCGTCTCTCAGAGTACAACGGACGTCTTAACCTGAAGATAGATGGAATCAGGCAGATGAAGGAAGCAGAGGTAGACTACACAGATTTCCTGCCAAAAACAACGAGAGACGTTGAAGGCTGTTATCATAAGCTCCGTGAGACCGCAAATCGACTGCGTGCTCCGCTTTCAGCACTTCTAACCGCCTTCTACAACAACTCTACGTTCGAGCGGCAGTTCAAACTCGCACCGGCAGGGGTGCGCGCTCACCACGCCTATCTCGGTGGGTTGTGCGTCCATACATACGACATGCTTACCGCAGCCGAAGCGCTCTGTGAACTGAATTCAGATCTGGACAAGGATTTGCTTCTCACAGGGGTGCTCCTGCACGACATAGGCAAGATACGGGAGTACGAATACACGCGCACCATAGATAATACAGACGAGGGCAAACTTTTAGGGCACATCGTGATAGGAACAAGGATGATCGAACGCGAGATAGAACGCATCCCTCGCTTCCATGAAAAGCTTGCATGGAAGCTCTTACACATGGTTATCAGTCATCACGGGTTTATGGAGTACGGCTCGCCACGCAGACCGCTGTTCCTGGAAGCAGAGATCCTGCATCAACTTGACAACCTCGATGCCAAGCGTGCAATGTATGATGAGGTTGCGGCTCGCAGCAATGCGGGCGAGCGGTGGAGCGAGTACCATCCCTACCTGGAACACGACACCTACCTTGACCGCGACGTGTGACCCGTAACACCCGTAACACCCGTACCCGTAACACCCCTAACACCCACAACACCCGCAACACTGAAGCGTTTCTTCCGACGCTACGCAAGACCAGAACCTCAAGGACAATGTATGAACCGGCAACTTGAGAAGTTCCTCACAAGCAAAGGAATCATACTCTTAACGAATCAACAGGATAAGCTCAAGCGATACAAAGAGCTGATCCTTGATGCTTCCAAAAGCATCAATCTGGTCTCTCGAGGAGATCTTTCTCGTCTTGAGGAGCTGCACTTCGCGGATTCGCTCGCTCCCCTGGAGCTTATATCCCGGAAAGCAAAGGTAGCGGACTGGGGCTCGGGTGCTGGGCTTCCTGGCATACCACTGGCCATTGCAAGACCCGATCTCGAGGTGACACTTGTGGAATCCAGACAGAAGAAGGCGGGCTTTCTAATACGCGTCAAGAGGGAACTCGCTCTTGAGAACGTATCTGTGTTTCCTGATCGAGGCGAGAATCTAGAAGAGCGTTTTGATCTTATCACCGTCAGAGCAATAGGAACGATTATTGAGGTCTTACCCGTAGTAGTTGATCATCTTGAAGAGAAGGGTGGAGTTCTCTTCTACAAGGGACCTGGAGGCAGGGCTGAGCTGGATGAGGCGAACTTGCTGATCGAGCGCTACGGGCTGAAGTCGCGGATGGAGAGTCTGGTGCTCCCTTGCGGCGAGGGACGAACCTACATCCTTCTTAAAAGGGGTCCCCAAGCGCTTGCTTCGCAAGCGTTCGGGGGTAAAAAAAAAGAGGCCGGTTCAGCCGGCCCCTTAAAATCCCTAAATCTCCTCTAATCCAGAACGGTAGCGATGTAGGCGGTCACGGTCGAGCCGATGGGAACCACGCTGCCCGCCTTGGGTGTTTGATAGTAGAGGGTTCCCTCGTAGTACTCGGTGTGGACACGATAAACGAACTTCGCCTTAAGGCCTGCCGCCTCTATCTTCTTCTGCGCTGAGCTCTTGCCCATGCGAATCACTTTAGGTACCACCGCTGTCTTGGGCGGTTCAGGACCCATACTTACCTTTAAATTCACGGTGGTGCCTTTCTGGACCATCATGCCTGGGGAAGGATCCGATGATACCACAAAGTCCTTGGCGATCTCTTCGGAGTATACCTCCTCCACGTCAACATCAAGTCTCAGTCTGCTCAGCTTGGCGCGTGCCTCACTCACAGCAACATTCTCAAGAGCAGGAACTTCAACCCTGACTAAGCCCTTGGAGATCCACACCTTTACAGAGGAACCCCGTTTGACCTCAGAAAGGGGAAGAGGCTCCTGCTTGGCTATAAGCCCTTTCTCTACCTCGTCAGACTCAATCTCGTCCACCACATAGATCAAAAGCCCTCTCTTCTCAGTGGAGACCTTCGCGTTCTCAACGGTAGATTTGGTCAGATCGGGGATTTCAACGGTTCGCCTCAGCGCGTCGCATCCAGTGACAGTCAAACCCACGAACACAATCGCAAGTAGTGCACCAATTGCACTCTTCTTCATTACGGTCCTCCTTCTTTACCTTAAATCAACTTATGTCAGGAATTTTACACCATTTATGCTTGACTGTCAAGGGGGGGCGTGGGTTAAGGGATGGTTGTCAGGGTAGAGGGTGTGGCGTCAAAGATGCCGGGGGGTGATGGAAAGATGGACAACAGCCTCACCTGCCCATGTACACGAGGGTGTCGCTCAATTCAAATTGCAAATTTGTCTTGACTGTTTGACGGTGAACAGTTAGCCTCCAAGTGCTGTGATTGTTGGAAGGTTTTTCTTTATCAATATTCAACCCTCTGCATCTTCAATTTGATATTTACTCCGTAACCGTCGCCCTTCGGTGCATTTTGAAATTTACAGGGTAACTTCGTGGAACCTCATACGTATCTCAGCATCTCATCCAGGGCTTTTTGTGCCCGGAAAGCGATGGAAGGATCAACCTGGATCTGGTACTGATCCTTCTTTAGTGCTGCAAGAACGTGCTTGAGCCTTATCTTTTTCATGTTCTCGCAGACCTTGGGCGCGCCGAGCGAGTAGAACTCCTTCGCAGGATTCTCCTTCTTGAGACGGTAGATGAGCCCCTCCTCTGTTCCCACGATGAAGCGTTTGCGATCGGATGATTGCGCAAGTCTCACCATCCCGTTGGTTGAGGTAACCTCATCGATCAGATCAATAACCTCAGGATCGCATTCCGGGTGAACCATGATGAGTGCATCGGGATAGCGCTCGCGCACGGCTTTGACCTCCTCAACTTTGAACCGCCGGTGAATCGGACAGAATCCTGCCCAGGGGATTATCTTCTTCTTTGTGAAACGCTGGACCCAGGATGCAAGGTTGCAGTCCGGTACGAAGATGATCTCGGAGGCGTCGACTCCCTCGACCACCTTTACCGCGTTGGCAGAGGTACAGCACACGTCAACCTCAGCCTTGATGTCGGCGTTGGTGTTGACGTAAGCAACCACTTTGGCATTCGGATGTTCGGCCTTCAGGTTGCGCAGACCTTCAACATCGGCCATGTCGGCCATGGGGCAGCCCGCATCTGGGCGGGGCAGAAGAACCATCTTGTCCGGGGAAAGTATCTTGGCGGTCTCGGCCATGAAACGCACACCGCAGAATAATATTACCGGATGCGTGGCCTCGGCAGAACGCCGGGCCAGATCAAGTGAATCGCCGAGATAATCGGCAAGGTCCTGGATCTCCGGCAGCTGATAGTTGTGAACCAGGATAAGCGCCTGTCGTTCACGAGCCAGCTGTCTGATCTCAAGAGACATCTCCTCAGTGCTTAACTCCTTGATCATAACAGCATCAGCCATAACGTAACTATAACAGTGAGGATGCGAATGTCAACTCGAAGAACAAGGGTGACGTTGACAAGACCCCGATCAGGTGTAGGTTAGTATCTAAGGAGACGCACATGGCGAAAACATCCACGCTTGAAAAACATCTGAGGAATCAATACCTGCCTATATTCCAGAAGATGATGGGAATGTCCATGGCAAAGGCGAAGCGAACCTTCAAAGACCTGTTCACAAAGGTAACCGAAGAAGCAGGAAATGAAGACACCATGAACCTGCCGCCTGACCTGGGCGATATGCTTTTAGAAAAAGAATCCACAGATAAAAAAGTCGAAACCGTACTGGCCCAGAAGAGGGCAGAAGGTGTTCGGGACCAGAACATCCGGTGGTGGTGGAACATGCACGATCTTGAGCGCAGGATGATGAGTAAGGTGGATGAGGTGTTCATCTACGCACTTTTCCTGAGGTTTACGAAAGAGGAAGGGCTGAGTGCCGCGGAGGCAAACGAGAGGATTCGCAAGGTTCGCCCGATGTTCGGCGACCCAGCCGACAGCAGGTATGGTAGAGGAAACGACCGCCCACTGCCCGACGAACTTCGCCAGAGGGTTAATACCTACATGACCAGAAGAGCGCAGCAAGATCCGGAAGGGCTGAAGCGGGACGCCGAGGCCTGCTCCTCATTCAACGCGTTTATAAGGAAAGAGATTAAAGTGGGGAACGTATAGTTCTCGAACAGACAAAAGTGCCTGTTATACAGGGTTCCAAACCTTCAAAGTCCCCTTGACAAGAAGCCAACTTCTGTTATGATGAATCCGTCAGAATAGATAATAGTTAGGAGGTCGAATATGAATCTGCGTGAAAGGTATTTCAAGAACAAACACTGGTGGTTCTGGATAGTTGGGTTCTTTGCGTTTCTCTGGGTCCTGCTCAGAAGCGGAACGAATCCCAAGCGGCTGACCTACCCCTGCCAGCAGATGGCGTTTCCTCTTGCTTCAACTTGGTTTCTGGCAGTGATTGCGGTTTTAGGCGGGGGCTTGTTTTTAAAGAGATTTGCAAAGCTTTCTGCAGTGTCCATCTTGCTGGTAGGAGTCATGTTCTTGGGAGCGTCACCCGGCCTTGCCGGGGCCAAGAAGGCACCCTCATCACTGCCCACCTGGGAGGTTTCAGATCCCGTCTCAACCGTCTTCGTGATGGATTCGATACCATCCACGTCCGGCTCACTGGCCCCAGGCGACGCATCCGTTCCAGACGAATACTTGAAAGACCCGGCAGTAGACACCCTTCTGGCGATGCTTGCTGCCAAAGATATCTTTCTCTACCGGACCGCGGAACACCCTCAAGGCATCGTGGGCGCGGACAATGTAGTAATCATCAAGGCCAACTTCCAGTGGAACGCGGAGAACGGTACTAACTCCGATAGGATAAAGGGGCTCATCTGGCAGATTCTCAATCATCCCGACGGGTTCAGTGGTGAGATTCTTGTATGTGATAATACGCAGGATATCGGCACCGGCATCAACGATCAAGACAACAACGGCGACGATCCGGAACAATCAATAGTGGATGTCGTTGCTACCTTCAAGGCCAAGGGTTATCCGGTTGATACCCTTGACTGGAAATACATCTGGGACGATGTGGCCTCAGAATATTCTGAAGGCGACTACAACGACGGATACGTCTACGAAGCCGAGACAAAGATCACCTACCCCAAGTTCCGCTCCCCTTCCGGAAACTACTACATCTCCTTACGGTACGGCATCTGGGATTCCGATGCCGAGTCCTACGACGCGGAGAAGCTGTGCATAATCGACTTCCCGGTGCTCAAGGCGCATTTCCTGGCCGGTTCAACCATTGCGGTGAAGAACTGGATAGGGGTGCTTACCACCGCCTACGCACAGCAGCGCTACGGCGGTTCCAACGCCATGCATTACAGTTATTTCTTCTCAGACTACGCTCTGGTGGCGCGAGTGATGGCGGTTACCTGGCCCCGTTTGACCATAGTGGACGCCACCTGGACCAGCGGGGAAGGCCCCAACAATCTCAACTATCTTACCAACACAAAGATGCTACTCGCCTCCACCGACCCGGTTGCCTCCTCATGGTATGCGGCCAAGTTCATCCTTACCCCGGTTGCCAAGGACCCGAATGAAACCGATCCCGACCGCCAGGGAAGCCTTTACAACAACCATCTGGGGAGATGGACAACCTACCTTAGAGAATCAGCAGGGCTGCCGTGCACCATGGATTCGGCAGAGATCTCCGTGTATGACCGTGAGGTGCTACCCGAACCCGGAGTGGGAGAAGAAAGCACTCCTGAATCTACATCTTTCGGATTGGAGTCGATCTCTCCAAACCCATTCAGTGAAACGAGCATCATCCGGTATGTCATACCGCAGGAGTCACGGACAAAGCTCGTGATATTTGACACCTCAGGCCGCCTGGTAAAGACCCTTGTGGACGGAGTAAGCCCGGCCGGTCAATATTCTGTTCGCTGGGGTGGCACAGATGATCTTGGCAGGCGAGTGAGTGCCGGCATCTACCTTTGCCGGATACAGGCCGGGGGCTTCACCGCCACACAGAAGATACTGCTGGTAAAATAATTGTAGGGGCACGGCATGCCGTGCCCTTCTCTCTCCAGCCTGTCCGGACACCCTGAGAGGGTGTGCTCCACTATAGGAACTCCTTTGCGCAGATATTAAAGAACAGGCTACGAGGAAGCTCCCCTCCCTTGATGGGACAGCGTGCCCCTTGAGTGCCTGGTGCACTCATAGGGTAGGGGGTAGGGGGAGGGTGAGAACTAACAACCACCCCACCTTACGCGAAGCGGCGTCCACGTCAATCCTCCGCCAGACGGTGGCACTTCGCCGGACTGTACTTCTTCACGGAATCTCCTGGTCGGGGTCCCCACAAAGTTAGTCTCTAACTTTGTGGGGTGAGGGGTTGACGGGGTGTGTGAAATCGCCTATAATTGTAAACTGCGCGGGCAGCAACAGCCCGTCGACAGTAAAGATTAAAAAAAGGAGAAACTACTTGACTTGAAGTGTGTTGTAGCCATTGACGGAACCGCCTCTTCAGGCAAAAGCACAACCGCCAGACTTCTCGCAAAAAAGCTGGGAGTTGCCTATCTGGATACTGGCGCGATGTATCGTGCGGTTACCTATTTATTATTGCAAGAAGACGCCCTCGAGGCCTCGGACAGGCTTCTTCAAAAGGTCCTCCTGGATGCCCCGCTTGAATTTAAGATACGCAACTACAAGCTTTACGTCTACCTTAACGGCAAGCGTCTTTCAGATGAACTTCGTTCCACCGAGGTAGACCGCTGGGTCTCCCCTGTTGCCGAACGGGCGTTGGTGCGCGCGTTCCTTGTGGCCAAACAGCGCGAGTTAGGACGCAACCGCAAACTGGTCTGCGAGGGCAGGGACATCGGCTCGGTGGTCTTCCCTGACGCAGTCCTCAAGGTCTTCATGAGCTGTGATCTTGTTGAGCGCGCCCGCCGCCGTCAGAAAGAGCTGGAAGAAAGGGGTATCTCCCGCAATATCGAAGAGGTGAAAGCAAACCTGGCAAAGCGAGACGATACAGACTCCCATCGCAAGATAAGCCCGCTTCTTCACACACCGGATGCATTCTACGTGGAGACCACCAACCTCACCATAGACCAGCAAGTAGATATTATCTACGAAGAGGTAATGACAAGAATGGGAGAAGGGTGATGAGGTTGCGCTGGAGGATTGGATGGTCGATAGTCGGTCCCACTTTACGATTCCTGTTTGGAGTACGGGTGCATGGACGCTCCTACGTTCCACGGAAAGGAGCAGTGCTCATCGCCTCCAACCACATGAACTTCATTGATCCCCCACTGGTGGGTCACGCAGCCGGACGCGAGTGTTTTTTTCTGGCCAAGGAGGAATTGTTTGCCCAGTCCAGGTTCTTCCGCTGGCTTATCGCCTACTTCAACGCCATCCCTATCAAACGCGGCAAGGCTTTCGACATGCACCTGTTTAAGGAAGCATACAGACTCATCAAGAAAAAACAAGCAATAATCCTTTTCCCTGAAGGCACACGCAGCCTTAATGGAACGTTCCTGCCGTTCAAGTCAGGAGTAGGGATGCTTGCACTGCGCTACAAAATTCCGGTGGTTCCGGCATACATAAAGAACACCCATCGTCCCTGGCAGGAGTGGCTCACCAGACGTTCAATGGTGGAGGTTTTCTTCGCAGAGCCTATCTACCCTGAGTGCCCATCCAAGGACAAGGAAGCTTACGAGGAGTTCACCCTTCGCATCGAACGCGAGGTGCACCGCCTGGCGGACATCGCTCACGGCAGGATGAACTCGAAGAGAATCGGTCAAGCAGCGAGCAAAGCTCCACTTAAACCTGTAAACACTGAAAACCAAACCCTTTCTGCGCGCAAAAAGGCAGATTGGGATATCCAGGTGAATCTCTAGACTAGGAGGAAAAACCTAATGGCAGAAAACGTAGTCAAAGATCCAACGAGCGAAGAACTCGAAAAACTAATCTCCGAGTCGCTATCGAGCTTGCATGTAGGCGAGATAGTCACTGGGAAGATAGCCCGGGTTGAGGGCAACTCAGTGCTTATTGACCTGGGTTGGAAGTCTGAAGGGGTGCTTTCCATCACCGAGTTTAACGAGCCTGAGGCAATCAAGGTAGGCGACGATGTGATTGTGTTCGTGGAGTCACTTGAGAACCGCGAAGGGCTCCCTGTGATCTCCAAGAAGAAGGCCGACTTCCAGATGGCCTGGGATACCATAAAGCGCAAGCTGGAGACCGAGGAATCCTGTCCTGCCCTGGTGCGCAAGAAGGTTAAGGGCGGTCTGCAGGTGGAGGTTTTCGGCCTCGACGCATTCCTGCCCGGCTCCCAGGTTGACATTCGCTCGGTAACCGACTTCGACGCCTACATCGGTAAGGAGATCGAGGTTAAGATAATCAAGGTCAACTGGAACAAGCGCAACATCGTTGTCTCGCGCCGGATGCTTCTCGAGGAAGAACTCGCCAGACTCCACAAGGAGGCCCTTGACAGGCTTAACGTGGATGAGGTGGTCGAAGGGATAGTGAAGAACATCGTGGACTTCGGCGCCTTCATCGATCTGGGTGGCCTTGATGCACTTCTGCACATCTCAGACATCAGCTGGAAGAAGATTGTGCATCCGGCTGAGGTCCTGAAGGTTGGCGAGAAGATCAAGGTTAAGGTTCTCACGAAGAACGAGGAGACAGGCCGCGTAACCGTAGGTCTAAAGCAGCTTACCCCGCATCCATGGGATAACGTTGACAAGCGCTACTCCATAGGTTCTCGCGTCAAGGGGACAGTCACGAGCTTCACCGACTACGGTGCTTTCGTTGAGCTGGAGAAAGGCATAGAAGGCCTTATCCACATCAGCGAGATGTCATGGACCCGCACGGTAAGTCACCCGGCTCAGATACTGCAGATCGGTCATGAAGTAGAAACAATCGTTTTATCAATGGACAAGGATAACAGACGCATCTCTTTAGGGCTCAAACAGACTACGCCCGACCCATGGTCTATGATAGACGAACGCTACCATATCGGTCAGCGCCTGGAAGGAACTGTAACCTCACTCAAGAACTTTGGGGCATTCGTTGAGATCCAGGAAGGGATCGAGGGCCTTGTGCGAAACGTGGATCTTTCCTGGACCAAACGGATCAAGCATCCCCGTGAGATCCTTAAGAAGGGAGAGCGGGTCGAAACCATCATCCTGGATGTGGACAAAGAGAGCCGCAGGATAACCCTCGGCCTCAAGCAGACACAGGAAGACCCCTTCTACAGCTGGTCCAAGGAACACAAAGAGGGTGCTCATGTGTTGGGCAAGATCATAGACATGCCCTCCTCCGGCGTAGTGGTGGCACTGACCGAGGAGATCGAGGGCTTCGTTCCTCAACAGCAGCTTCGCAAGCGCAAGATAAAGCAGATCAAAGACCACTACAGGCTGGGCGAGGAGCTCCAGCTAATCATACGTCGAATCGACCTCAAGGGCCGCAGGGTGATCCTTTCTGAACGCGACTACTACAAGAAAACCGAGGCAAAGGAACGTCGTCACGCCGAATCCATCCAAGCCCCCAAAGGCTTCTCACTTAAGGACCATCTTGCCGATGCCCTAAGCACCCTGGAAGAAGCGGCTGAGAGCACAGAGGAAACAAAGCAAACTACCAAAGCCGCCGAAAAACCCAAGAAGAAAGAACCAGAGACCACACTCAAAGAAGCTGCCAAGGACAAATCAGAGACCACAACCGAAGAAAAAGTCGAAGCAAAGGCTGAAGGTAAAGAAAAAGAGGAAGAAAAACCGAAGAAAAGGGCTACCACTCGCAAAAAGAAGGTCACTACCGAGGCGAAAGCCGACGCTGAGGCGAAAGTCGACGGTGAGGCGAAAGCCGATGGTGAGGCGGAAGCCGACGGTGAGGCGGAAGCCGAACCGAAGAAAACTACCAGGAAGAAGACCGCGAAAAAGGAAGAACCCCACGCTGAGTCGAAAGCCGACGGTGAGACGAAAGCCGACGGTGAGGCGAAAGCCGAACCGGACGTCGACGCCGAAGCCAAAAAGGCTGAGAAAAAACCAAAGAAGCGCACCAGAAAGAAGAAGGAAGAGACAGGGGGCAAGTAAGGAATCATCCTTACTTGCCTGAAGTTATTAGATCCCCGGATTCTGAGGATCAATCATGCCTGGACCTAAGGTATTGGTGGCCGCCACAGGCTGCAAGCTCAATCAGGCCGAGGCCGACCTCTGGAAAGCCTGGTTTGTGCAAAATGGATACGAGCTCGCAGAAGATGCACGGCAAGAGGCCAGTGTCAAAGTCTGTCTCGTGACTACGTGTACAGTAACAGGACGGGCGGACAGGAGTTCTGTGGCTCTTATCCGCCGTCTCCATCGCAGATACCCGGATGCAAAGATAAAGGTCACCGGCTGTGGTGCCACCCGGATACCCGAACGGATGGCCGCTCTTCCTGGTGTAACCCGGATCATAGGATATGAGGAAAAGGAAAACCTGATCGTACCTCTGCGTTACGGAAAGGATAGCTGTGATGTCTTCGTCATCTCTCGGAACCGCGCTTTTCTTCGCGTAGGCGAGGGGTGTGAGAGAAGGTGCAGCTACTGTGTGGTTTCAAGGATCCGCGGCCCTGTCCGCTCCAAGCCTAAAGAGACGATTCTTGAGGAACTCCATGCACTCCACTCCGAGGGCTTCGGAGAGGTGGTTCTGGTGGCGCTTAACCTGGGGCTTTGGGGGCAAGAACGAGGCGAAAGTCTAACCTTGCTTCTTAAAAGGATTGAGCAAGAAGAAAGGGGGGTGCCTCGAATCCGCTTGACCTCGCTTGAGCCTGACACGGTCTCAGACGAACTTCTGGGGGTGCTGGCTACAAGCCCACGATTCTGCCCGCACCTGCACATTCCATTGCAGTCGGGCGACGATAGGATACTTGAGCAGATGAACCGCCCCTACCGCACAAAGGAGTTCTCTCGATTAATGAATAAAGTGACAAGGATGTTGCCTGACGCGTGCATAGGCACCGACATAATAACCTCGACCCCTGGAGAGGATGAGGAAAGTTTTGCTCGCACCCTTGAGTTCATGCGCGCCATGCCTTTCAATCATCTTCATGTCTTCACATACTCGGCCCGTCCCGGAACGCCGATGGCCAATATGAGCAGTAAATCAGTAAAGACCCCGCGCGAAAGAACGAAACTTCTCAGAGCAGAGGGTGAGAGGAAATCGTTCGAGTTCCGAAAACGCTTCCAAGGCAAGGGAAGGGAGGCTGTCCTGCTCTCCCCTACCCGTGCTCTTACGGATAACTACATAGACGTCCGCATTTCCCATACATCAAGACCGGTGCGCTCTCTGGTGGATGTCAAAATAACCGAGGTTACACCTGAAGGAACAATAGGAATAGTGAAGTGAAGATAGATATCAAGAACCTGACCCTTTCCCAGCTGGTGGAGGAGTTTGGAAAGTTCGATCTGCCGAGCTTCCGTGCCAGGCAGATATTCAAATGGATATGGCAGAAGGGTATCAAGGATTGGGAGCTAATGACCGATATCTCCAAGCCCCTGCGAACAAGGCTTGCGGAACGCTACTCGATAGGCGATCTCAAGCTCAAGGCCAGGGTGGGATCAGCTAAAGAAGGTGCGGTAAAGCACCTCTTCGAGCTGGCGGGCGGCGAACGAATCGAATCCGTATGGCTCAAGGATGGAACCCGACGTACCGTGTGTGTATCCACCCAGGTCGGCTGCTCGCTTGGCTGTGAATTCTGCCGCACCGCAGGCATGGGATTTGTGCGCGACCTGACCGCTGGCGAGATCGCGGGCCAGGTGCTTGCAATCTCCAAAGGTCAGACCGAGCGGATAACCAACGTGGTGTTTATGGGGATGGGCGAGCCGTTCTTAAATTACGAGGCTTCTCTGAACGCGGCAAGAATCCTGAACCACGACCTGGGCTTGAACATCGGCGCGCGCAAGATTACACTATCCACCGTGGGGATAGTGCCGCAGATCAGGGAATTCGCCCAAGAGCCGGAGCAGTTCAAACTGGCCGTATCCCTGAACGCGGCAGATCAGGAGACGCGAGAACGCATCATGCCAATCGCCAAGCGTTATCCGTTGAAGGAACTTATCCCTGCTGTGGTGGAGTTTACCGAGATCAAAGGCAAGCGGGTGACCTTCGAGTACGTGATGCTCAAGAACATCAACGAGCGCCGCAAGGACGCCGACAACCTCATAATGCTGTTGGCCGGGATACCCTGCAAGATCAACCTCATACCATTCAACCCTTATCCAGAGAGCAAGTTTCAGGCTCCCAGCGAGGTGGATGTGGTGCGTTTCCGGGAATGGCTCATGCCTGATCTGCCTGCGGTCACCTTACGCAAGAGCTTAGGCGCAGCCATACTCGCGGGATGTGGACAATTAGCGGCTTCTTCCCTCAACGAAAAGGAAAAATAAAAGCGAACAGTCCTTCCCTCAATAAAACAAAAATCAGGGAGCTTTTTTCTGGAGTGCAACAACCGCGTTGTTGCAGCAATGACATGGTCATTGCACTCCAGAACACGATGGATGATCTTAAAAAAGCTTGTGAGGAAATCAAAGACGTCTTGCCACAAGTAGAGGATGAATTTCTCGAAGCGAATCCGGGAGAACCACTTGACCAAGTGGGGATTCTAAGGCTAGTACTCAATCTTGCCCACGATGGTTATCGGAAAAAGTATGGACCCCAATACGATAATATATACGCATTGGGTCCTGTTGTGGAAAAGTGGAGGATGGAATTGGCAAAGAAGAAATAAGAAGAGTCCGCTTCGCTCCCTCCGGTCGCTCGCAATGACAACGGGCCGACCTGAAGGTCGGCCCCTACGAACTTTGTGGTTGACCTTTTTTATCTCAGGCCCGCTTCCTTTGTTACTAATCCTCGTGTGCGGGAACGCTGGAGGTTGAGTCTGTGCAGCCGCACTCGGCTTCACGGCGCCCGCGCTTAAAAATCTTGAGACCGAACTGGTAGAGAATCAGACCCAGAACGATCGCCGCTGACACGATCTTCACTATCTCAGGAAATTCAAACATCCCGATGATCCTGCCGTTGGATGGAGCCCCCAGACCGCGAGGGACGATAAGATCGAAAAGAAAGCCCATACCGATCGAGACAAGAACAATGGAGACAAGGTAGATGATTAAAGAGCGCCGCCCCAGGGTCTTTGAGACCACGGTGATCGTTACCGCATTGGTCGCAGGGCCTGCTATCAGAAACACCAGCGCCGCACCGGGCGAGATACCCTTCATGATAAGGGCCGCAGCTATGGGCAGAGAACCCGTAGCGCAGATATAGAGCGGGATGCTTAAAACAAGCATTAAAAGCATCTGAAGGACCGGAGAAGGAAGGTAGGTGCCGATCAGTTCTGCAGAAACAAAGTAGGAGATAGCGCCTCCTATGAGAGTGCCGATAAGTAGCCACTTACCGATATCTGCAACAAGCTCACCAAACGAATATGCAATCATCGCCCTCAGGCGGGTGGTGAAGTTGTGGGTGTGACCGTCCGCTGTCGCGTCCTCGCCGCAGACGACACAGGTTTGATTCTTGGCTGGCTTATCTCCTACCTCATCACGTCTGTCAAAGATGTTGGCACCCAAACCGGCAACCAACCCGGCGGCAAAGGAAGCGGCCACACGGTATAACGCGAAGATGGGCCCAAGAAGCGAGTAGGTGGCAAGGATGGAGTCAGCGCCTGAGGTGGGGGTGGAGATGAGGAAAGCAAGAGTCGCTCCACGACTGGCTCCGCTTCTCCTGAGCGAAGCAACAGCAGGTATCACTCCACAAGAACACAAGGGAAGAGGGATACCGAAAAGCGTTGCCTTCAGCACCGAGGAGAAGCTTGACTTCCCAAGATGCCTGGATATGCGCTGGACAGAAAAGAAAACGTGCAGTATCCCCGCGAATAGGAATCCTGCAAGAAGATAGGGGGACATCGCGGCCAAAAGGTTCCATGACTCACGCAGGATTCCCAAAAGGGCTTGCCAAACCCAGAAAACTAGCGCCTGCATCTTCGAATACCTGTGAGGTTTGTCTCAATCATACTGTAATTATAGGAATTTACCCACTAACGTCAACCCCTCCTCGCCCTCTGCTTAGATAGCGCCTCACTCTTCCTTGATGGTTACCGTTTTGATCTTATCATTCCTCTCTATCTCGTCAAGGACCTCCTCTCCTTTCATAAGCTTACCTATTATGGTGTAGCGGCCGTCCAGCTCCGGCACGGCCTTGCGGCAGATGATAAACTGGGAGGAGGTGGTCCAGGGTCTGCCGAAGTTGATCATGGAAAGGGTTCCCCGCTCATGGTGAAGGGTCGCCTCGATTTCCTCCTTGATTAGATTGCCGGCGTGACCGGTTCCGTCGTTGTTCGGACAGCCGGACTGAACCAGCCCCTTATCGGAGATATGCCAGAAAAGCAACCCGTCGTAGAAGCCTTCCTTGGCAAGCCTCGTGAACTGAGCCACCCCATTAGGGGCATTCTCAGGGTACAGCTCGAACAACATTATGCCGCGTTCTTCTACCTCGATAGCGGCATAGATTTTTTTCGCAGCCTCGGCTTCCTGCTGTTTTGGCCCGCAGCTTATCCCTGCCAGGATAAAAATCATTGTCGCGATTATAAAAAGCGCCTTTCGCATTGCATCCTCCTTCACATTAATAATAGGGAGAATCCTTCACAGGTCAAGTATCCTAGGGTTAAGTCAAAAGAGGTAAAATCCTCGGAAAGTGCCTGAGGCAACCTCTAAAGGATTAGCCAGGTATAGGCTTGACAAACCTTAATCTTCATTATATCATCGGATATGAACACCGAGTGGCGAAACAAGCTGTACTTCGGCGATAACCTGGAGGTTCTGCGGGATAAGGTTCCCGATGAATCGGTTGATTTAGTGTACCTCGACCCGCCGTTCAACTCCAAGGCGACGTATAACGTGCTGTTCAAGGAGGTGGAGGGCACGCCGTCGGCGGCGCAGATTCAAGCCTTTACCGACTTCTGGGAATGGGACGAGGCGGCGGCGCGCACCTATCACGAACTTGTGACTTCGGGCGACGCTCCGGTAGCTTTGATTGATTTGCTTCAGGGTTTTGAACGGTTCCTTGGCCACAACGCCATGCTTGCTTATCTGGTGATGATGGCTCCCCGGCTGGTGGAGCTGAAGCGGGTGTTGAAGCCGACAGGTTCGATATATTTGCACTGCGACCCCACCGCCGGCCACTACCTGAAAATCCTCATGGATGCGGTGTTCGGAGTAAAGACCTTCCGAAATGAGATCATTTGGAAGCGTACTG
The DNA here is from genome assembly GCA_004375895.1 of Candidatus Stahliibacteriota bacterium. Taxonomy (GTDB): domain Bacteria; phylum Hydrothermota; class Tepidihabitantia; order B3-TA06; family B3-TA06; genus B3-TA06. Next base: position 27,819 of record SOJW01000043.1, on the reverse strand, counting down.
GTGCTCATGGTGGTGCGAAACGCTGGGGGCCTATCCATGATATCTTGCTATTCTACACGAAAGAATCGAAATATAAATGGAATAAATCATATCAAGCTTACGATGAATCATACATAAACAATTTCTACAAGTTTTCAGATGAAAAGGGTATCTTCAGATTAGTTACGTTGACAGGTGCAGGTACAAGAACTGGAGATTCCGGTAAACCGTGGCGTGATGTAGACCCAACAAAATCAGGAAGGCATTGGGCTGTTCCTTTGGGGTTACTTCGTGAGATTGCCTCAGATGTAGAAGTTAGTAAACTCTCAACTCAAGAGAAACTCGATATCCTCGATGAAAAAGGTTTAATCTATTGGCCACCTAAAGGGAGCATACCGCAATACAAAAGATATTTAGATCCCAATAAGGGTACGCCTATACAGGACGTTATTACTGATATCCTTCCGATTTCCTCTCATGCATTAGAACGTCTCGGTTATCCTACCCAAAAACCTCAAGCCCTTCTAGAACGCATAATAAAATCCTCTTCCAACGAGGGCGACGTGGTGCTTGACCCGTTCTGCGGGTGCGGAACTACCATCGCCGCTGCGCAGGCTTTAGGCCGCCGCTGGATAGGCATAGACATCACCTACCTTGCCATAAACCTCATCAAGAACCGGCTGGTAGATCACTTTGGAGAAGAAATCCTGGAAGACTGCGAAACTCACGGCATTCCCTTCGACTGGGAGTCTGCACGTGAGCTGGCTCAGCGAACCGATATCCCGCGTAAGGAGTTCGAGTTATGGGCGCTTTCCCTTATCCCAGCACGACCAAAGGGCGACCCTTCACGCAAAGGCGGGGGCGACAAGGGGATTGACGGTATAAAGTTCTTCATAGACGGCAAGGAACGCTCACCCCACAAGGTCATCGTGCAGGTCAAGAGCGACGCCAAACCCAAACCCGCATACGTCCGCGATCTGGTCGGCACCATGGAGCGCGAAAAGGCGGTCATGGGCGCGCTGATTCTTCTTTACGAACCGTCTGACCGTTCAGAGATCCCGGCAGAGGCGGCATCGGCAGGGTTCTATCATTCCGAGATAATGAACAAGGACTACCCCAAGGTGCAGGTGCTCACAGTCAAAGGACTCCTGGAGGGCACCGAGCGTCTGAAGATTCCGCAGATTGCCCCGGACGAGGTTACCTTCAAACGCGCGGAGCGTATCAACGACGAAAAAGATAAACAGGGTAAACTGGATGTCTGAGGAGCAAAGCAAAAAGTTAACTCTCCCGAAGGAAACCCCCAAAGAAAAGGTCAAGAGGGTCTTCCAAGAATATAAGTTGGTTCTTGAGACTCAGATGCATTTTAACGACATGCTGATGAAATATCGATCCCTGGCCTTTACCGTAATTCCAGCGCTTGGTGGTTTGGCAGTGGTTATTCTTGATGAGTTCGTCAACGTGAATATTGCCATTGGGTTTGCATTCCTGCTCTTTGCTGTTTGGATAGGAATATTCCTGGTGGATTTCTGCTATTACTTTCGGATGCTTCTTGGAGCAGTAAAAAGAAGTGAAGAGCTTGAGGAAGAGATCAAGGAGATGGGGTTTTCACCGAGCTTCCTAGGTCTTACCGGTCACATCAATAAAAAAATGCCCGCCTGGGCTGCAACGCTTGTCGTTCTTCTTTTTTACTTAGTTCCTTTCCTTGTTGGTATTGGGGTGCTTGTTTATTTCAGTTGCATAGCCTAAAAACTCATCAATTCGTCACCTTTACATCCAATTCGTCACCCCAGACGTCGCCTGCGCGTCCGCTTCGCTTCACCCGACGGGGGTACAGGCGTGTCCGCCCTGTCATTTTAAAATTTGCATTTTGATATTTGCAATTGCGACGCAGTCGCGCCCCTGTCCACCTTTTGTCCACCATTTGACCATCTTTTGTCCATCTTTTGTCCAGCTTAGGCTTTGGGTCCCTGTCCACCATTTGACCACCTTTTGACCATCTTTTGTCCAGCTTAGGAAAAGCAACGCCCAGGTGGATTTTTGGTGAGGCAATGCGAAGACTTGACACGTCCCCTGCTTGTGGATATAATCTGTGGTGATAGATAAGCTTCACTTTTTCCTTAACGTGGAGCAACGCAAAAGATGCGCAAGGAGAGTTACTAGGAGACCGGTGATACACCACCGCACCTTAGGAAAAAAGGAGGAGCCTCATGAGTGTACGTAAGGCGGATATAGTGGAGGAGATCGAGAGGCAGATAGGTCCACGGGTTACCAAAAAGGACATCGCCATCGTCATAAACCTTTTCCTTAAGGACATCTCTCGTATGCTCGCCGAGGGCCAACGAATCGAGATCCGTGGATTCGGGGTCTTCAAAACAAAGCAGCGCAACGCCAAGATCGCTCGTAACCCAAGAACTGGCAAGGAGATACATATACCGGCCCGCCTGGTACCCGCCTTCAAGCCCTCCAAGCTACTCAAACAGATAGTAATGCAAAAATAAAGGAGAAGAGTTCAATAAATGCCCTGTGGTCGTAAACGTAAACTAAAAAAAGTAAAGCGTCACAAGTTTAAGAAAAGACGTAAGCTGATGAGAAAGAGACGCCATTAGTGCGCCCGTAGCTCAGATGGACAGAGCGTCACGCTCCGGACGTGAAGGCCGTAGGTTCGAGTCCTATCGGGCGCGCTATTCCTTTCTCATCTGATAAAGACAGGGAGGCTAACCCCTTCCGTTATTCTGCGTCTTAATTGTATGAGGACAAGCCGTGGATAAACTGGTTATCTCAGGAGGACATCCCCTACACGGTGAGGTTCTGGTCTCGGGCTCAAAGAACGCTGCGCTCCCACTTATGGCGGCGTGTCTCTTGACCTCCGAGCCGTGCACCATATCCAACGTCCCCAGCCTGGTTGACGTAAGCACCATGACCGAACTCCTTATCCATCTGGGGGTAAGTGTTGAAAGGGACGCAGACAGACTCAGAATCCAAGCTCGCAATCCACAAGGTGAAGCCCCGTACGATATCGTGCGCAGGATGCGGGCCTCCTACTACGTGCTGGGGCCACTGGTGGGCAGACTTCATCAGGCGCGTATCTCATTGCCCGGAGGATGTGCTATCGGCCCACGCCCCATAGATCTGCACATCAAAGGCATGGAGAAGTTGGGGGCCGAGGTAAGGGTAGAGGAAGGCTACGTTAACGCCAAGGCTTCTGGGCTCGAAGGCACCGAGATATTCCTTGAAGGGACCAAGGGTCCAAGCGTAGGAGCTAGCCTCAACGTGATGATGGCTGCGGTGCTTGCGAAAGGGACGACACGGATCATAGGAGCCGCTGCAGAACCGGAGGTGGGTATCGTAGCATCCTTCCTGCGTAAGATGGGGGCAAAGATCTCAGGAGAGGGCACCAGGGAGATTACCATCCAAGGGGTGAAAAAACTCCACGGAACCGAGTTTACCAATATCTCTGACCGCATCGAAGCAGGCACCTACGCTGTTGCCGCGACCATAACCAAGGGCAGGCTAATCCTGCAAAACGCCCCCTCGACCCACATGGGTAACGTGATCCAGCCGTTGCTTGAAGCGGGTGCGGAGATTGAAGCAAGCGGAAAACATTTGACCGTGTCGATGATGAAACGCCCGAAACCACTTATAATTAACACCGCTCCATATCCAGGCTTCCCGACAGACATGCAGGCCCAGCTCATGGCATGGCTCAGCCTGGGAGAGGGAACCAGCCTTATAACCGAGAACATCTTCGAGAACCGGTTCATGCAGGCCATGGAGCTGCAGCGCATGGGTGCTCAGATTACTATCAAAGGCAACACCGCGGTAATTGAGGGGACCGATCATCTCTCAGGCGCTGAGGTGATGGCCTCTGACCTGAGAGCATCGGCAGCCCTTGTGCTTGCCGGTCTTGCCGCAAAGGGGACCACAACAGTCAGCCGCATATACCATCTGGATAGGGGCTACGAAGAACTACAGGATAAGCTGGCAAGCGTTGGTGCGGAGATTGAAAGAATCTCGGTACCGGGAGAAGAATGAGCAGGCGCTGGGTGAGCGTTGGGGGGGTGAGGATCGGCGGCGGTGCACCGGTCCGGGTCCAAACCATGACCAAGTCCCGCACCCGTAACACCCGTAACACACCTCTGATAATCAAGGAGATCAAGAAGATCTATAGAGCCGGTGCCGAATTGGTAAGGGTAGCTGTGCCGGATGAAGAAACACTCAAAGACCTCCCCCAGATCATCAAAAAATCTCCCATCCCTGTGATCGCCGACGTTCACTTCTCGCCCAAGCTGGCCTTGGGTGCGATCGAGGCGGGAGCGGCGAAGCTCAGGATCAATCCAGGGAACATAAGGTCAAAGAGAGACCTGAAAAAGATCGCTATGACCGCGAAAGACCGAGGGATACCCATCCGCATAGGTGTGAACTCCGGCTCCCTGCCGCCTGCCGTAATCAAGAGATTCAAGCATCCAACAGCTGAGGCCATGATTGCCGCACTCACCGAATCGGTAAAGCTCTTTGAGGACTTCGGATTTGCCGATCTCGTGCTTGCCGCAAAGTCGTCTGATGTGCGAATCACCATCGAGGTCTACCGTGAGATGCATGAGCTTTTCGGCTATCCGTTGCACCTGGGTGTGACCGAGGCAGGCCTGCCTTTTGAGAGTGCGATCCGCTCGACCGCGGCAATGGCACCTCTCTTACTTGAAGGTATCGGAGACACCATACGCATCTCACTTACCGGTCCGGCAGAGAAAGAAGTCGAGGCGTGCTGGGAGCTTTTGCGAAGCCTGGGGTTAAGGGAAAGAGGGGTAAAGCTTATCGCCTGTCCGGGATGTGGAAGGACGGAGATAGATATCCAGAAGCTTGCCCAAAGAGTTAAGAGAAAGTTAGCAAGAATAAACCGACCGCTGTCGGTTGCGGTGATGGGGTGCGTGGTGAACGGCCCGGGCGAGGCAAAGGAGGCGGATTACGGCATCGCCGGAGGCAAGGACAAAGGCATCATCTTCCGTAAGGGCGAGGTGGTTGCTACCCTACCTGAATCCAGGCTTCTTGATGCGCTCATCAGCCTCATCAAAAAAGACCACCCCGAGTAGTTTCTTATACATTGATTTAGATAATTAGGCCAAAGAACGGACGGTTGTCTGTCCAACACTCCTGTCGTTGCGAGCGACCGAAGTAAGCGAAGCTCCGAAGGGTGAACGCAGGGAACAACCTCATAGGTGATACCCTTGACCCTCGACGGACACTTGACTGGTTCCAAGCACGTGCCGGCGTACCCCTCCCCCTTACCCCCTCTACCAGGGAGGGGGATTATTTAATGGAACATAATCGGGCTGAATCTCTCTTCCACATATATAATCTCTGGATTGTATCTCGTAGGGGCGGACTTGAGCCATAAGCGCCTAAGTCTAATCTTTCTCTTTGGATTCCCTAGGTTCCACCGTAAACAGCCCCTTGCCTACCTACACCACCCAAGTCTTGCCAAGCTGTAGGGGCCCCGCCTGCCGGGCCCCGACACGAATAGGGAGGAAAATATATCGATACAGAAGCTGCAATGAGGTACGGGGGGGGGACGTGTTGGATGAAGTAATGAATTGATCCACTTCTCAAAATCGGAGTTTTTAAGTTTAAGCTGCTGATAATTCTTAACTTAACGGCAAAAGTAATTCCGAGTGAATTAATCGTGAATTAGGCCTTAGGGGGTTGACAAGTGGTGGAAAATGTATAAAATGTGGATATGAGTGGTGAATCGTGGGGCTATTATGAGATTCCGTGGACAGTTCAGGTACGCGGTAGATCATAAGGGACGGCTTGCGGTGCCGGCAGCTTTCCGCCACGCACTCCAGGCCGCCAACCAGCGCACACTTGTCCTGACCAAGGGATACGACGGCGAGATAGAGGCGCATCCGCTTGAAGAGTGGGAGCGTTTCGAGGAGGGAACCCTTCTTGCCATCCCCAGATACAAACGCGAGACAAGACGCTTCATGCGCCGCAGGGCTTCAGCCGCCACCGAGGTGGAGATGGACTCACAGGGACGCATCATGCTCCCGCGTCATCTTGCGGAGTACGCACAGATCGAAAGCGAGGCCGTCATCACCGGGGCCATAAGCCATTTTGAGATATGGAATCCTTCTGTCTTTGAAAAGTTCGAGGAGGAGTCAGAGACCCATCAGGAAGACGATTCTGAAAACCTTGAAAAATATCTACATGAAGGGAGATCAGAATGAAAACCGTAATTAAGAGAGTCGAAGGTGTTCCCTTCGTGAATCTTACAGGTGAGGTCAGAGAGGAAGATTTCGACGAGCTCTGTGCCCTTTTCGAGGGGCTCCTTTCGGCAAACGAGGCAAGTGTGGTTATCAATCTTGCAGGTTGTAATCATATACAGATACCTCTTATTCCTGAACTTATCGAGTTCAAACGCCGATTCAACGAAAGAGGAGGTGACATCAAGCTCATCAACGTTTCGGACTATATCAACTCCCTCTTCAGCCTGTACGGCTTTCATCCCTTTGATATATACCCATCGAGGAGGGCGGTACTCAAGAGTATCGCCAGAATAACGGCCGGTGGATGAGTTCCATCGGTCGGTGATGTGCGAGGAGATAGTGAAAGCCCTCTTGCCCAGTCCGCAGGGCGTCTATGTAGATGCGACCCTTGGCGGGGGCGGGCACACGGCAGCGCTTCTAGAGGCAGGCGCGGAAAAGGTGATTGCTCTGGACATGGATGGGGAAGCCCTCGCCTATGCAGGCCTGAGAATGGCTCGCTTTGCCGAGCGGCTTTCCCTCCATCATTCCAACTTCCGATACTTAGATGAGGTTTTAGATCAGAAAGGTATAGAGAGCGTTCAAGGCGTCATCTTCGACCTCGGGCTTTCCTGGCATCAGGTGAGAAGCCAGCAGCGCGGCTTCAGCTATCAGGGCGACGGCGCTCTTGACATGCGGTTCGACGCTGAATCCGACTCCCCCACAGCCCTTGAGATCATCAGAGGTGAGCCCAAGGAGAAAATCGAACGAATCCTTAGGGAATATGGAGAGGAACCCAAGGCCAGAAGGATCGCGCAAGCGATCGTAGAACACCGCCGCGAGGTAAGAACCACCAGGGACCTTGCAGATCTTCTGCGACAGGTTGTCGGGACAAGTGGTTTTCGCAAGACCGCGATGAGGGTCTTTCAGGCGCTGCGCATCGCTGTAAACGACGAACTTGAGAACCTTAGACTCGGTCTCGACGCAGCACTCAGCCGTCTTGCTTCTGGTGGACGGGTTGCCGCACTCGCCTATCACTCTTTAGAGGACAGGATCGTCAAAGATAAGTATAGACGAGCAGAACAAAACCAAGAGTACAGGCGAGTTAATCGTAAACCCATTTTTGCGTCCGAAAAGGAGGTTAAAGTAAACCCGGCGGCCCGAAGCGCCAGGTTGAGAGTACTGGAGAAGTTATGAAGAAGATACTCCTGGTTATACTAGCAGTAGGCCTTATGCTTGGCTATGTATGGATGCGCTCGATCAATAACCGCTTGACAGAGCACGTAACCGAACTCGATCGTCAGACCGAGATACTTACCGAAAAGCTCGAGCGCGAACGCATATCACTTAACCGTGAACTTATAGTAACCAATCTCGAGCCGCGTGCCAAGGCCCTGGGATTGTATTACCCATGGGAAGAAAATGGGCAGAATTAAGTTCGCAGGTGGAGTTCTTTGCGTACTGGCCGTTGGTGTATTGGGTTATGCCTTTTATCTGCAGGTGATACTTGGGCCGCGATATGCAGAACGCGCCCGCTCACAACACGAAGAACACATAGAGCTCCTACCCAAACGAGGAAAGATATACGATCGCAACGGCATAGCCGTGGTTACTGACGAGAAGGCGGCCTCCATCTACGTGCTTCCTCAGTACGTAGAGGATATACCCGCAGCGGTTCATATACTTTCAAGATACAAGTTGGGCACCCCGACAAGGCTTGAACGCTACCTGCGCACCCGTAAGCGTTTCTTCTGGCTTCGCCGTAAGTTCGACTACGAGAAGGCGTGCGCCCTCAAGGCCGAGCTTGAGGAAGCCTCGCTTGCCAACGCTATCAATATACAAGAAGAGGCAAAACGTATCTACCCGTGGGATGAGGTAACCGGAAGCATGGTAGGCTTCGTGGGTACGGAACATACAGGGCTTGCAGGAATAGAGTACGCTTTAGATTCCCTGCTTGCAGGCGAGCCGGGCTTTGCGATCTACCAGAAGGACGCGTTGGGACGCGATCACCCCTCGCCGGCCTATCCTATCCAGGAGGCAAAGAACGGCTGTGACATTACCTTAACGATCGATCTTGACATACAGGCTATCGCCTACGAGGAGTTGAAGGCGGCGTGTGAGAGGTTTGCGGCCAAACGAGGATACTGCGTGGTGATGGACCCGCAAACGGGTGAGATATTAGCTTTGGTTGACTATCCGGACTTCGCGCCTACTCACTACAGCCGCTACGCACGTGAAACCTGGAAGGTTGGTGCTGTTGCTGATGAGTTTGAGCCAGGTTCTGTGTATAAGCCGGTGGTTGCCGCCATCTGCATTGAGGATAGCCTGGCTCTACGCAACGAGTGGATACCTACGGGTTCAGGCATAGTAGTGCAGGGACGCAAAATCACAGACCTTCACGGCAGGGCGGGCTACACGTTCGATGATGTGTTCGTTAAGTCAAGCAACATAGGGGCTGCAAAGCTTGCCCTGCGGTGCGGGGTGAGACGTTTCTATGAGGTATCACGCCTGCTTGGTGTGGGTGTGCCTACAGGCATTAAGCTCCCTGGTGAGGCCTCGGGAAAGATAGATCGCCCTCGTCAGATGAGCGAACTGCGTCTGACCAACAACGCATTCGGTCAGGGACTCTCCTTGACCACCCTGCAGCTTGCGACAATCTATGCGACCTTTGCATCGGGCGGGGTTTACAACGCACCCCACATCGTCAAACGGATAGAGAGCGACGGCAGGGTTATATTCAAGGCTAAGACCAAGGAACTTAGAAGGGTATTCAGCGAGCAGACCGCAGCCGACGTATGCGAGATTCTACAAAAGGTTGTGGATGAGGGAACCGGTAAGGCGGCAAGGATTGAAGACATCCAGGTTTGCGGTAAGACAGGAACGGCCCAGAAGCCCGTTGCCGGCGTAGGCTACTCATCTTCTGTTAGCGTGGTTTCCTTTGTAGGATTCCTGCCTCGCGATGACGCCCGCATTCTCATCGTGGTAGTCATAGACGAACCAGGGCTCGGCCGGTTCGCAGGAGAGATCGCCGCACCTGCCTTCCAGCGCATCATGGAACGCATCCTTCGCCTGCCCGTCTACAGAGATATTCGCATGCCACCTGAAGAAGAAACCGAAAAGCTGGCCCAAATCCAGGAGCGAGAAGAATGAAGCTGGCTGATCTTATCAAGGATTGCAAAGACGTTAAACTGCACGGCTCAGGGGAAGCAGAGATCACCTCGGTGGCCTATGACTCAAGACGGGTTGAGGAGAACTCTTTATATGTGGCAATTCCGGGCGCGAGGTTCGATGGACGCCGCTTTGCGCAGGATGCTCTGGCTCGTGGAGCGGCGGCTTTAGCTGCAGAATCACTGAAGGGTCTGCCTGAGAGCATCCCTTTAATACAGGTCCCCAAAGCCAGACGATTCCTGGCAGAGACCTCGGCAAGGATCACAGGTTATCCTGACAGAGAGATGACCGTTATCGGCGTCACCGGCACAAACGGCAAGACAACGGTTACCTATCTTGCCGAAAGTATCCTGAAGGCCGCAGGTAAAAAAACCGCCGTCATAGGCACCACCGGCTTCTACGACGGGGATAGATGGGAGAAGCTATCCCATACCACCCCTGAAAGCACCGATCTCTGGCAGATGATGAAGCAGGTGAAGGACGCTGGATGTGAAGCGGTGGCGATGGAGATCTCATCCCACGCCATAGCGTTTGAGAGGGTGGGTGGGTTGGATACCGATGTGGCCATCTTCACCAACCTGAGCCAGGATCATCTGGACTTCCACAAAGATATGGAAGACTATAAGGAGACCAAGTTCAGGCTCTTTGAGGAGATGAAACAGGACGCACTAGCTGTGGTGAATACCGACGATCCTGCTGGCAGAGAGTTGCTTGAAAGGCTTGGGGACAGAAAGAAACTCTCCTACTCATGCGAGAGCCGTGAGGCTGATCTATGGGTGGAGATCGAAGAAGCGAGTCTTGAAGGCTCTGCGGTAATCTTGCACCACCGTGGCTTGGCTTTACCACTCTTCCTTCAGTTGCCGGGTCTACATAACGTAAGTAACGTTGCCGCTGCCGCAGCAGCCGCACTTAACCTGGGGGTAGAGCCGGAACATCTCAGAGGAGGTGCATGGGCACTTCGATCTGTCCCTGGGCGTATGGAGCCGGTGCCCAATGACAAAGGTTTTTTTATCTTCATAGACTATGCGCATACCCCTGATGCATTGAAACACTTGATCCATGCCGCTCGCAGTCTGGCTAAAGGCCGCGTGATTACCATTTTCGGGTGCGGCGGTGACAGGGACCGCGACAAACGACCAAAGATGGGACGTATTGCCTCAGAGTTATCCGACTATGTCTTCATCACCTCTGATAACCCAAGAACCGAGGAGCCTGAGGCGATCATCCAAGATATCCTAGTGGGAGTAAAAACCGACGCCAAACAAGTGATCGTTGACCGCAGAGAGGCGATATTTGAGGCAGTAAAATTACTTAAGCCTGGCGATGTGCTGCTTGTCGCTGGAAAGGGACATGAAGATTACCAAATACTGGGAACTGAAAAGATTCATTTTGACGATCGGGAAGTCCTAAAGGAGGCTTTGGATGCTCTCGCTTGATGAGATCGTCCGTGCGAGCTGCGGTGTCCCTGAGGACATAAATGATCCTGGCTTATGTCCTTCAGGGGTGTCAACAGACAGCCGAACCATCGAGCAAGGAGAGCTTTTTTTGGCCCTTGCCGGCCCCAACTTCGACGGCCACGACTTCCTGGGGCAGGCATTCGAGAAGGGAGCCATCGCAGCCGTCGTTTCAAAGGATCTCCCTCTTGCTCGCACCATCAGGGTGGCCGATACCCTGAAGGCTCTGGGAGACATAGCAGCGGCCTACCGGCAGAAATTTGATATACCGGTTATCCTCATAAGCGGAACAAACGGAAAGACAACGGTAAAGAACATCTTGAGGGATTTGCTTTCTCTAAGATACAAAACCTATGCCAATCCAGGCAGCTTCAACAACCTGGTGGGTCTGCCTCTTTCCGTGCTCGAGATCACAGAAGAAAACGAGCTCGCGGTGCTTGAAGCTGGAATCAGCGAGAAAGGCGAGATGGAGAGGCTCTGCGAAATCTCACGTCCCAGCCACGGACTCTTGACCAACATCGGGCCAAGTCATCTTGAGGGCCTGGGAACCCTCCAAGAGGTGTTTGAGGCCAAATGGGAGCTTGCCCAGGCGATAGGGTCCCTAAAGGGCACCCTTTATGTGAACGCGGACTACCCCGAACTTCTCAAACGGGCAAGGGAGGAGAAAATCAGATACAGGACCTTTGGGGTTCAAGCCAAGGCCGAGTTCACGCCCACCGATGTGCACTACGGTATGGATGGGACGGAGTTCGAGCTTAAGGGAGAGGAGTTTCATCTCCTTCTTTTAGGGGCAGGTAATCTCTGTAACGCAGTAGCGGCGCTGGCCGTTGCCTCAGGGGAGTTTGATATTCCCCTTTCGGAGGCGACCCAGGTGCTTGCCGAGGCTAAACCCGAACGCTGGAGGCTGGAACACAGAAAGGTAGGCGGCCTGCATCTTTTGATTGACTCCTACAACGCCAACCCTGTTTCGATGCGAGAGGCTTTCGGGCTTCTTACAGTATTCCCTTCGCCACGTATAGCGGTGTTGGGAGCGATGCTGGAACTTGGGGATGAGTCGGAACGTTACCATCACGAGATACTCGAGCTGGCGCGCGAGACCGCGGATCTGGTGATAATCACCGGACCCCACTGTGAACTCTATCCTCGCCACGAAGGGGTGCTTTTTATACCCGACAAGCAAAAGGCGGCAGATGAACTCCACAAGAGGCTGGTGCCTGGGGCAAGCGTTCTAATCAAGGGTTCGCGTTACTGTGCCTTGGAAGACATCGTATCAGAGCTCTGGGGTAGCGCATGATATATCTACTTGCCAAGGCGATTCAACCCGTCTTTTCACCTGCTAACCTATTGCGTTACATCACCTTCCGCGCGGCTCTGGCCGCAGGATTCTCCATACTCCTCCTCATGCTCTTCGGCAAACCTGTGGTGAGGATAATAAAAAGGTTGGCGCTGGGCGAGGAGATCTACGAGGAGCTGCCCGATCGTCACAAAAGGAAGGCAGGCACCCCCTCGATGGGCGGGATACTTATCGTCGCAGCGATTGCGATCTCCCTCATCCTCTTCGCCGACATCACCAATCCCTATGTTTTACTCTCCCTCGTGATCCTCGGGGGCATGGGAATCCTTGGTTTCCTTGACGACTACATCAAGTTAAAGGGGCACAAACGAGGGATACGCAAGCGCTGGAAGTTCCTTGCTCAGGTGGCACTTGCTTTGGGCGTGAGCCTCTACCTCTATTTCTTCCCCGAAACTGACGCCCTGCGTTCCACCACCAACGTGCTCTTCTTAAAAAACTACGTGATCCAACTCGGCGTCTTTTACGTTCTCTTGAGCGGTTTTGTGATCGTTGGTGCTGGTAACGCGGTGAACTTCGCGGACGGCCTTGACGGGCTTGCTATCGGTCTTTTGGCCATCGTGGCCGGCGCCTATGCGATGCTTGCTTACGTGGCAGGGAACGTCAAGATTGCAGACTACCTGAACATTCTCTACGTTGCCAAGGCGGGCGAGATGGCGGTGGTAAGCGCTGCGGTGGTGGGAGCAGGACTCGGCTTCCTATGGTTCAATACGCATCCTGCATCCATCTTTATGGGAGACACGGGTGCACTACCACTGGGTGCGCTCATGGGATTTATTGCGGTGGTGGTCAAGCAGGAGATTCTTTTAGGGATCATCGGCGGGGTGTTCGTGCTGGAGGTTATCTCGGTGATACTTCAGATTATCTGGTTTCACGCCAGCAGAGGGCGCAAAAGGCTCTTCAAGATGGCACCACTGCACCATCACTTCGAGCTGAAGGGCTGGCCTGAATCAAAGTTAGTTGTTCGCTTCTGGATATGGGGAATCCTCTTTGCCCTGGCAGGGCTGGCAACCCTGAAGGTGAGGTAATGAGAAGGATCGGAATCCTGGGACTGGGTCGTGTAGGACGCAGCCTGCTTTCGTATCTCATGGATAAGGATGTGGAGATACTACTCTATGATGAGAATCCACAGGCACTGGCTCACCGAAGGGTGAGATTCGCCATCGATAACAGAAAAGCCAGAGCGATAGATAACCCTGCCGACCTCAAACAGGCTGATCTGCTCCTCAAAAGTCCAGGCATACCCAACGAAGCGGACTGGATAAGGAAGCTTGACGAGGCGGGTGTGCGGATGATAGACGAGATCGAATACGTGTGGAAAGAGTTGGGAGAACCTATGACAGTGGCGGTCACCGGAACCAACGGGAAGTCGACCACAACCGCGTGGATAGCAAAGGTGCTTAAGGCCGCAGGCAAGAAAGCGTTCTGCGGGGGCAACATCTCGCCGGGCAGACCCTTCTCCGAGGCCCTCGGCCATCGGCGATACGAGGCCTATGTAATCGAGGTCTCCACCTTCCAGCTCGAGCGCTGCCCAAGTTTCAGACCCAACATAGGTGTGCTTTTGAACATCACCGCAGACCACCTGAATCGTCATTCGCTTGAGGGGTATGTAAACCTGAAGCTATCACTCTTCAAGAATCACCGAGCACAGGATCGAGCGGTCCTCAACGCGGACGACGAAAACATCAAAAAGCGCCTGGAGCAGGTAAAAGGCCAACACATCCTCTTCTCCCTGCAACGAACTGACGTGGATGCTTACCTTAAAGAAGGCGGGTTGTTCCTGTGGGATAGAAAAATCATTGATAGGGGTAATTTGCCCCTTGCCGGTCTTCACAACGCAGCCAACGCCCTTGCCGCGATAGCGGTAGCCGGTGAGTTCAATCTACCACAAGAGGCCATAGGATCGGGGCTTAGGAAGTTTAAAGGTCTGCCCCACCGGATGCAGTATCTGGGTAAACTTAAAGGCAGGGAGGTCTACAACAACTCCATGTGCACCAACCCGGTGGCCTTTTATCACTCGGTGCGTGCGTTCGATGAGCCCTCGGTGATCATAGCTGGGGGAACTGAAAAGGGGCTTACACTTGAGCCGTTTATCCAGGGGGTGAAGGAGCAAGCAAGGTTTGTGGTTCTCTTCGGCGAGAATGCCGAGAGACTGAAAAAAATCCTTGAGAAAGATTCACGCTTCTCCTCCTGCGTCACAGTTACATCGTTGAGGGCCGCTCTACAGGCGGCCCTCACACACAGCTCAGAGGGCGATCGAATACTCTTCTCACCCGGCTTTGCAAGTTTTGGAAACTTCAGAAACTTCGAGGAGCGAGGAAATGCATTTATCCAAGCCTACAGAGAGCTCATCCGAGAAACCTGATTACGGTTTTTTGGCCATCATCATCCTTCTGGTGGGCTTCGGCCTGGTGATGGTTTTCTCCTCCAGCTTCTATCTCGCCAATAACGACCCGTTGTATTTCCTCAAGAATCAAGCCATCCGTATCGCGATAGCAACAGGTTTTTTTCTCATAGGACTCAAGGTGCCCTTCCGGTTCTGGCGAAAGATAGGCGGTATCTTTATCATCATATCAATGGTTGTTCTAATCATCGTGCTATTCATTGGACACAAGGCCGGAGGAGCTACTCGTTGGCTGAAGTTCTTAACCTTTTCCCTGCAGCCCGCAGAGTTCGTGAAAGTTGCCCTGCTCATCTATCTCTCAGCGTTCTACGCAAAGCGAGAGGAGGCCAAGCGTGACTTCAAGCACTACGCGCTTCCCCCGCTTATCGTCTCAGGTATACTGCTGTTGCTCATAGCGCTTCAACCCAACCTGGGAACCGCGACTGTCCTTGGGATGCTTGTTCTCTTTGTTATGTTCGTAGCCGGCGTCCGCCTGCGCTATCTTTTGCTCCTTACCCTGCTGGCTGTAGGCGCGTTTGTGCTTCTGGTCACCGTCTTCCCCCATGCCAAGGCACGCGTGGCAGGTTTCTTGGGGGCAGGGAACTACCAGCTTGAGCAGGCTCGAATAGCCATGGGATCAGGAGGTCTCTTCGGCGTAGGCCTGGGCGGAGGACGTCAAAAGTTCCTGTTCCTGCCCCAGCCACATACCGACTTCATATTTGCGGTAATAGGTGAGGAGTTGGGATTTGCAGGTGTCGCAGGACTTATTCTTCTCTTCGTGCTCTTCCTCTACAAAGGACTCAATCTGACAGCCAAAACCGAAGATGCATTCGGACGCTACCTGGGGTCTTCGCTCGTGGTGATGATCTTCCTTTACTTCCTGATCCACGTAGGTGTCAGTATGGGGCTCTTACCAACCACCGGTCTACCCCTTCCATTTATCAGCTTCGGAGGATCGGCCCTTACCTCCAACCTCATGGGGATCGGTATCCTCTTAAACATAAGCCGCGCAAAGGAGAAGGCATATGCGAGTGATGCTCGCCTGCGGTGGAACAGGCGGCCATATCTTCCCAGCCCTAGCCCTCGCCCGTGAGCTTGAGAAAAGAGGACACAAGGTGCTCATGCTAACCGATGAGCGAGGCGCAAGGTTTGTAAAGGAGGAGATACCCGTGGCAGAGATACCTGCAACGCCCTTCTTTGGCCGTTCGCTCGGCGATAAGTTACGCGCGGGCAAGGCATA
Source organism: Candidatus Stahliibacteriota bacterium (assembly GCA_004375895.1). GTDB lineage: Bacteria > Hydrothermota > Tepidihabitantia > B3-TA06 > B3-TA06 > B3-TA06. The sequence goes on along the minus strand of SOJW01000043.1, from coordinate 12,008 downwards.
TATAAAGGGAAGACGCAAGAGTGTGGAGTTAATAGACGAATTTAAACCGAACGTAGTGATAGGCGCAGGTGGGTATGCCAGTTTTCCGGTTATCCGGGCCGCGCAAGCCAAGGGACTCCCCTACTTCCTTTTGGAGCAGAACTCGGTGCCTGGCAGGGTGACAAGGATGACGGCGAGGGGAGCAAAAGAGGTCTACTGCGGAATACCTCCTGCCCGTAACACACTTTCAAAAACACTTGAAAGAAAGGTTATAGTGACAGGTAACATCTTGAGAAAGTCGGTAGTTATCAAGGATAGGAAGGAAGGCGAAGAGATTCTCGTTTTAGGGGGGAGCGGTGGGGCAAGGAGACTCAACGAGCTGGGATACGAGCTGGCCCAGAGGATGCCTCGTGAGAGATTCATTATACTTACAGGTAAGAGGGATTTCCAGGATATGAGGGCCAAGTCGGCTCTTGGAAACCTCAAACTTGTCGAGTTCACCGAACATCCTGAAGAGCTTTACGCAAGAGCGAAGACCGCAATCTCCCGCGCAGGGGCGATCGCCTTGAGCGAGCTTCTGGCCAACGGCATACCCTCGATTCTCGTACCCTTCCCCTACGCTGTAGACGATCATCAGAGCAACAACGCGAGGTGGGCAGCGCAAGCAGGAGCGGCTGTATTAATCCCTGAGAAGGAGATTGAACGCGTTGAGATAGTGCTGAAAGAGCTACTTCAGGACAAAACAAGGCGAGAGCAAATGAGCCACGCAGGCAAGGAACTGGTGCCCACCGACGCCGCCGCCAGGATAGCTGAAAGGATTGAGGGATGTTTGGCCGCGTAGACAGCATCCACATGGTGGGCATCGGCGGGATAGGGATGAGCGGAATAGCCCATATCCTGCACAACATTGGGTTTGCGATCGCCGGCTCGGACATCGCCCGCTCGGAGATTACCCAGATGCTCGAACAGTCAGGGATAAGGGTGGAAATCGGCCACAAGAAAGAAAATCTTAAGCAAGCCGATGTCGTGGTGATCTCCTCGGCCATCAAGCCGGACAACCCTGAGATAGCAGCCGCTTGCGAGCGCGGCATACCGATCATCGGCCGAGGCGAGATGCTCGGAGAGCTCATGCGCATGAAGTACTCGATCGCGGTCTCAGGGACCCACGGAAAGACCACCACCTCATCCATCATAAGCTTCATCCTGGAGCTTGCAGAGCTTGATCCCACCTCGATCATCGGCGGCAAGGTCCTGGAGATGGGCTCAAACGCCAGGCTGGGCCAAAGCGAGTACCTGGTAGCTGAAGCGGACGAATCGGACCGCTCGTTCCTTCACCTCTTCCCCACCATCGCGGTGGTCACCAACATAGAAGCAGAGCATATGGATTACTACTCAAGCTTTGCAGACATCAAGAGCTGCTTCAAACAGTTCACAGAGAAGATCCCCTTCTACGGGCTGGCGATATTGTGCGGAGATGATGAGGGGGTTAAGGAGATACTTCCGGATCTTTCGGTGCGCAAGATGACCTATGGGTTGGAAAAGGATAACGACCTTCGTCCCATGTGGCGTAGAAACAAGGGGTGGAAATCACGCTTCGTTTTGAAGCTAGATGAGCGGCTGCACGAGTTCGAACTTAACCTTCCTGGAGAACACAACATGCGCAACGCCATTGCCGCTATCGCTGTGGGACGAGAACTAAAGGTTTCCCCAACAGTTATGAAGGAGGCTTTGGCAAGATTCCGCGGCGTCCGCCGACGCATGGAGAAGGTAGACGAGGTTGAAGGCATCACATTTATCGACGATTACGGTCATCATCCAACCGAGATCAGAGTCACCATCTCCTCGATTCGACGAATATTCAACGGTCAGCCCTTGCGCGTGCTCTTCCAGCCGCACCGCTACAGCAGAACAAAGCACCTGCACGCGCTCTTCGGTCCGGCGTTTAAGGAAGCAGACGAGGTGGTAGTCACCGATATCTACCGGGCAAGCGAGCAGCCAATAGAAGGGGTGGGGCCTGAGTTGATATTGGAGAGTATAAAGAAAGAGGCACCGAACGCGAGCTCCCAGATCATTACCGACAGAGAAAAGATAGTGGATTATTTTGCAAAAACCTTAAAGCCAAGGGACGTATTTCTCACCCTTGGGGCAGGCGACGTATGGAAGATTGGCGCAGAGATATTGGAAAGAGTCTCGGCACGAAACTAAGAGGCTCAATCCGCCTCAACGAGGAGATGGCTCCTTACACGACTTACAGGATAGGCGGGTCTGCCGACGTGTTCGTCGAGGTGGAGAGCGTGGAGGATCTGCAAAAGGTAGCTGGCTTCCTGGCAGAGCATCCCAAGGTTCCGTGGCAGATCTTAGGTGGAGGCACCAATGTGCTTTACCCTGAGCACTACCGGGGAGTGGTGATCCATCCGGGCAAGGGACTATCGAAGATCAAAAAGAAAGAGGATCGTGTGATCGCCGGTGCCGGTGCCGAGCTCTTGGAGGTTATCAAGCAGGCCGCCGAGTGGAGTCTGGGGGGTATGGATTTCCTGGCTGGGATACCTGGAAGCGTAGGTGGTGCTCTCAAGGGCAACGCAGGTGCGTTCGGAAGGCGGATCGCGGAGTGTGTGGAGCTTGTCAGAGGCTTTGATCTGGCAGAGTCTAAAGAAAAGGAATTGAAGCAAGAAGAGATCGAATGGTCGTACCGAAAAACCAACCTGCGCGCTGCGCTGTTCATATACGAGATCGTCTTGAAACTTGAACCCCGTCCGATTATGGAATGCATGCACGAGATCTCGCGCGTGCTGTCAGAGCGCATGGCAAAGAATCCATCCGAACCCTCGGCAGGATGCGTGTTCGTCAACCCCGAACCGCCTGATGTTACCGCCGGTCGGTTGATTGATGAGCTGGGATTCAAGGGTCGCAGGATAGGCGACGCCATGTGCTCACCCCAACACGCCAACTTCATTGTGAACGTCGGCAGGGCGACGCAAGCTGATGTTTTGACTTTGATTACCGAGATCAAGAAGGCGGTAAAGGAGCGGTTCGGATACGACCTGGTGGAGGAGATAAAGATTATAAGAGAAACAATGGAGGAACATAATGGCTAAAGGCGAACGAATCGTGGGTCTTGATCTTGGCACGACCAAGGTCGCCGCGGTGATCGCCGAGCTGGATGAGAATCTACAGCCGCGCATCGTGGGTGTGGGTTTGACGCCCTCACGCGGGATGCGTCGAGGCACGGTAATTAACCTGGAGCAGACCGTTGAGTCCATCAAGCGGGCCGTTGGAGAAGCGGAACGCATGGCCGGATGCAAGGTGGATTCATGCTACGTTGGTATCGCCGGCAGTCATATATCTTCGATGAACTGCCGCGGTGTGGTGGCGGTGGAGAAGGCCGGCGGCGAGATTACCCAAAGGGACAAGGCAAGGGTGATCGAGCAGGCCAAAACCATCGGGCTGCCCCTGGACCGTGAGATCATCCACGTGATCCCTATCGAGTTCATCGTGGACGACCAGCCCGGGATCTGCGACCCTGTTGGGATGTTCGGCAAGCGGCTTGAGGTCGAGGTCCACATAGTAACAGGTGCGGTGACCTCGGCCCAGAACATATACCGCTCCATAGAGCGGGCAGGACTGCGGATCAAAGACCTGGTGCTTCAGCCTCTGGCATCGGCTTACGCGGTGCTCGAGGCGGACGAGAAGGAACTGGGGGTGCTTCTGGTAGACATCGGCGGCGGAACCACCGACATGGCGATCTTCAAGGAAGGTTCAATCCGGCACACGCAGGTCCTTGGTCTGGGTGGAGAACACATCACTTCAGACATTGCGATCGGCCTTCGCACCCCCACCAAGGAAGCAGAGGAAACAAAGAAGCGCTACGGATGCGCTCTGGCCAATCTGGTGGATGAGGATCAGACCTTCACCGTGAAGGGCGTGGGCGGCCGCAGTGAAAAGCAGGTATCAAGAAGGATACTTGCTTCGATCATCGAACCCCGTGTCGAGGAGATTCTTACCCTGGCCCACCGGGAGATGAAGAAGACCGAGTTCGCGGAACTCCTGGCCGCAGGCGTGGTCATCACCGGAGGCTCGGCACACCTTGAAGGAATTGAGGCTATCGCCGAGCAGATATTCGACCTTCCGGTCAAGGTAGGAAAACCGTGGGGCACCTCAGGTCTAACAGACATCATCGCCGACCCCATCTTCGCTACCGGGGTGGGGTTGGTTCGTTATGGGATCGAAAAACAGAACCTGACGCTTCTGCCCTCTGGCACAGAGGACAGATTGTTCGGAAACATCCTCAGCCGTATGCGCGACTGGCTGAAGGAATTCTTCTAAACGAAGGAGGAGACATGTTCGAACCAGTTGAGGAAAACCGTTATCAAGCACAAATAGGGGTTATAGGTCTCGGCGGCGCGGGCGGCAACGCCGTGGATCACATGATCGAGAAGGGCTTGCCAGACGTGCGTTTCTATGCCTTAAACACCGACGTTCAGGCGCTTGATCAAACCAGGGCCGAGCATAAGATCCAGCTTGGGCCTAATCTTACACGAGGCTTAGGCTCCGGCGGCGACCCCGAGGTTGGCAGGCGTGCCACCGAAGAATCGCTTGAACAGATAAAGGAGATACTCCTTGACCTGGATATGGTGTTCATCGCCGCTGGCGAGGGCGGCGGGACCGGAACCGGTGGTGCACCTCTGGTGGCCGAGATTGCCCAGTCGCTTTCCATACTTACCGTCGCAGTTGTAACTCGTCCCTTCGACTTCGAGGGCCCGGTTCGCAAGAGCCAGAGCGATGAAGGCATAGAGCTACTCAAGAAGAACGTAGACACCCTCATCGTCATCCCAAATCAGAAACTTTTATCTGTTATCCCGCAAAACATGACGCTACGCGACAGCTTCCGCATGGTAGACGAGGTGCTCTTCAACGCCACACGAGGCATCACCGATCTCATCACACGCACCGGTATGATCAACCTGGACTTCGCCGACGTGCGCGCCATCATGGCAAATCGTGGCAGTGCGGTGATCGGCATAGGCTCCTCCAAGGGCGAGAACCGGGCTGTTGACGCGGCGCAGAAGGCGATCTCATCACCACTGATCGAGGAGTTCGAGATCTCCGGTGCTAAGGGAATACTTCTCAATATCTCCGGCGGCGAGGATTTAACACTGCACGAGGTCAACGAGGCGGCACGCATCATCTACGCCTACGCCAACGCCGACTCCAACATCATCTTCGGAGCGATACAGGAGGAGGAGTTCGCCGATGAGATTCGCGTCACGGTGATAGCCACAGGTATCGAAGAGATGCCCCCTCGTGTAGAAAAGGTCGAAGGATTAATGCCGCATGGAGCGCAAGACCTAAAGGTGCCGACCTTTATGCGGCATGAGCGCAAGGCCCCGCGCGGGTTCGAAAAGGTGGAGCCTAAACCCCTCTCTGATGAGGATCTCGAGATCCCGGCGTTCCTGCGCAGGCAGTTTGATTGACGCATCATCCTTTTTGACTAATATTAAAGGATGATGAACCGGATCAAGACCCTTGCCTGGATTGTTCTGGGGCTTGCCCTGTTCTTTCCTCAAACAGGACAAGCGGAAGAGCCGGATTCGCTGGCGGCTGCCACCACCCAGGCACGCAGGACAGGGATCGTTATCGCCGCAGAGCGGGTTATGCCCACGGTCGTCTCCATAACAGTCTTGCAAACACGTACCTACAGCTCACCCTTCTGGCTTGACCCCTTCTTCGATGAGTTCTTCGGCAACCTATTCCCTCGCGAGTACAGCCGAGAGATTCAGAGCCTGGGATCAGGATTCATAGTATCGGATGACGGCAAGATCGTAACCAACGCACACGTTGTTGCCGATGCAAACAAGATAAAGGTGACCCTGGCCGACGGCAGAACCTTCGACACCAACGTTATGGGTATAGATGCGGGCCTTGACCTGGCGCTTCTTGAACTCATCAACCCGCCTGAGGATCTTCAATCGGCAGTCCTCGGCAACTCCGACGACCTGATGATCGGCGAGTGGGCCATAGCCCTGGGGAATCCTTTTGGGTTCCTTATTGCCGACGCCAAGCCAAGCGTTACCGCAGGCGTGATATCGGCGGTGGGCCGCAGGATACAGACCGGCGAAGCCAAGCGATTCAGCTACTCGGGCGTTATCCAGACCGATGCGGCCATCAACCCTGGAAACTCAGGAGGCCCTCTTACAAATATCGCAGGAGAGGTCATAGGCATCAACACCTTCATCTTCACCAAAAGCGGCGGCTCCGAGGGCATAGGCTTCGCCATACCAGCGAACCGGGTAAAGAAGTTCATATACGAGCTTCAAAGCCACTCCGAACGTCGCATCGCATGGCTTGGCCTAGGCGTACAGACCCTGACATCGGACATGGCCCGCGCATTGGGAATCCCGGGACAGAGAGGAATCATCGTCACCCAGATATTCGAGAATACTCCGGCCGAGCGAGGAAATCTCGAGGAAGCCTGGGTTATCATCTCGGCAAACGGTATCACATACGCCAGTGAATCGGACTGGCAGATGATGGAGCAGGGCCTTTTTGTAGCTGACACAGTTCGGCTTGAAGGAATAACAGACGAAGGTAAGCCCTTTATTCGCACCCTACAAGCGATAGAGTACACCACTCCAGCACCGGTAAGGATAGCTGCTTTGGGCATCCAAGCGATGGATCTCGACCCGGCGATTCGCTATCGGTATAACATCCGCAGCCTGCAGGGGGTGGTTGTGCTGAAGATCGAACGGGGTAGTCGAGGTGCCGAACTCGGACTTAAGCAAGGCGACGTGATCCTGACCTACGGCTCCACAGAAACCCCGAACATAAGGGAATTAAAAAAGGCGGTGCGTTCAGTCGAAGATCCCCGCACATTGGTGATCGAGCGCGACGGAGGCCGCTACCGACTTTACCGGGGATTTTAAAATGATAAAACGTTACTCCACTTCACAGATGGCCGAGATATGGGCTGATGAGCACCGCTTCCGATACTGGCTGCGGGTCGAGAAAGCGGTCGCCCGCGTCGAGGAGAGGCTGGGGATTATCCCTAAAGGCCTGAGCGAGTGCCTTGCGGATGTTGTAGACGTCGATGCCAAAAGGGTTGACGAGATCGAGCGCGAGACAGAGCATGACGTCACCGCGTTCCTGCAGGCTGTATGGGAGAAAGCACCCTGTTCAAAGGAGTATCTACATTACGGTCTCACCTCATACGACGTGGTGGACACCGCACTGACCCTGCGGATCCTGCAGGCATGTGACGTTCTAGCAAAGGATCTCAACAAATTCAATAAGACCCTGGCCGAGCTCGCTCTCAAACACAAGCGCACACCGGCTCTTGGGCGCACACACGGCAGGGGTGCCGAACCAATAACCTTCGGGGTGCGGGCGCTCTCCTGGTACTCGGAGGGTCTGCGGGTAACAGAAGGTTTAGAGCATGCCCGCAGCATAGCTGCACGCGGACGCATCTCAGGGACGGTAGGAACATTCACCGTCCTCCCCCCTATTGTTGAAGAGCTGGCGCTGAAAGACCTCGGCCTTGAGCCTGAGCCTGTGGCCACCCAGGTGATCCCAAGGGACCGTCACGCGACCCTGCTTTTTGCTCTGGCCCTGGTAGGGACCTGGCTTGAGCGCATGGCCTTAAACATCCGATTAGGCCAGCTTGAGGGGCTGGACGAGCTTTTTGAACCATTTAAAGAACGTCAGACCGGGTCGTCTGCCATGCCGCATAAGCGCAACCCGGTAATCGCCGAACGGGTCTGCGGCCTTGCAAGGATACTTAGATCAAACGTGCAGGCCGGGCTGGAGAACGTGGCGTTGTGGCACGAGCGCGACATCTCCCACTCATCGGTTGAGCGGGTCATACTGTCTGATTCCTTCAACCTCGCACACTACCTTGTGCGCAAGATGCAGGGGGTGATCAATGGATTGAAGGTAGAGGTTGATCGGATGAAGGAAATTCTTGATGGGACAGGTGGAACGTTCTTTGCCCAGCGTCTTCTTTTGGCGCTTATCCGCAAGGGGCTAGCGCGCGAGGAGGCCTACAAGCTGGTGCAGGAGCTTGCCTTCAAGACAAAGGAACAAGGGCAATCGTTCGATCTTCTGGCGCGCAAGAAGAAAGAAATCAATGAGAAGTTATCCGAGGCCGAGCTTAACGAGATATTCTCGCTTGAGCGTTACCTTGAGGGGATCGAGGTGCTTTACCGCAGGATGAATTTATAACCCTTCCCACATCACCGATGCAACCGAGTGCTCGAATCCTGGTCGTGGTCCCCTGACCCGCCGGGATTCGGGCGTTTATGCTGAAAGCCTCCCTTACTGAAGGGGGAACCAAAGGGGGATTGAGGGGGAGGGGACTACGATATACTACCCCTCCCTTGACGGGACAGCGTGCCCCAGTCGGGCAGGGGGTAGGGGGAGGGTGACAAAAGTCCCCCTTCTCTAAGGGGGAACTAAAGGGGGATTAGAAGAAAAGGGTTGGAGGAAGGGGGAAGTTATTGATTACTCAACCAACCAGCGAACGCACTCAGAAGCATATTTTCAGTTTTCTTATCTCTAATTAAGAGTACCGGTTTTCTGAGACCAACCGCAACGCCTATTTCATACATTATGTTGGGGTTCGTTGTTGACACATCTGCAATGATTAGGTCAGAATCTACAATCAAACTGGTTACTTTGTCGACGATAAGACTTCCGTGAGATGGTACGTCCTTAGGGGTAATAACAGAATAGAAGTTCTCTAATGCCTTCTTAATGGACTTAATCAATGGGGTGTTGGATGGTGCCAATAAAAGACATCTAGCATTCAGCCTTTGCTCTTCTTCTCTCTGTTTAAAGTTCTTCGTCTGCTCTTTTGGATTCTTCATGTTAGAAATATATTGTGAAAGTAAATTCGTGTCAACCTTCCCCCTCTCCTCGCGTCTCTCCCCCATCTCCTTTACATCCAACTCGTCACCTCATACGATTCGCCGTCAGCTGTTAGCCGACAGCCCCCTTAATTTTGCATTTTGATATTTGATATTTGCAATCGCGACGAAGTCGCGTTCTTGTCCATCTTTTGACCAACTTCTGACCAGCATTTGACCAGCTTAGGCATCGAAACCTGACCACCTTTTGGGTATCTTTTGACCATCTTTTGACCATCTTTTGACCAGCTTATTTGCCACATCTTTTGAAAGGAAGAATAATGGGCAGGGGAGGATTCGAACCCCCGAAGGCATTCGCCAGCAGATTTACAGTCTGCCCCCTTTGGCCACTTGGGTACCTACCCTTAAAGCCGGAGAAGGGAGTCGAACCCCCGACCTGCGGTTTACAAAACCGCTGCTCTAGCCTGCTGAGCTACTCCGGCGCACGTAACTACGTCACTTGTGAAACTCTTGACGGATGAAAATCAAACTGTGCCAATTTTGTGCCAGCCCTATTTACAACCTCCAAGAAGTGAGCCTTTGAAAATACGAAACATGTGTTTCAGCGCCTGGATCTCACGGTTGACAGTGGCAGGACAGTCTCTAAGCGTCTCCTTTTGTTATATCCGTCGTTGAATCTCTCCAAGTTTTAAAAGAGCCTCTCGCTTGGTCCGACCTGCGGCAGCTTCTCCCGTTATATGAGAAGTCGACATACCAGCGCCTGCCACGCTGACAAACTCACCTAACCTACCCCTAATTGTAGTTGACCTCAACAGGTTGTCAACATCTTTCGAGATTGGCACCATTGGTTTTAGTAAGGGAATTACGCACAATACCGGCGTGGTTTAACGAGCTGCGATCTTTTCTCCTCTGGACAAAAGGAGCATCCAACGTTGACAAGTCGAGTAACCGGACTAAGCTAGAGCATGGAATTCTGGGGAATAGTCATTGCGGTTGCGGCGCGCGTATGTGGGGTGGGCGGCGCGGTGCTCGCGTTCATCGGCTGGGACCGTAAAAACAAGGGTGAGGATGCTCGACTTCTCTTCACCATTGCCATCATCGGCGGCTTCCTCTTCGCTGGCCTCCTGTACCTCGGCGGCAAACTGGGGCTGCTGTGGTAATTGATGAACTTAAGCCGCAAGGCAAGCTTAGAGAGGAAGAAAACGAAAATGAACTTTCTTGAACAACTTGTAGCAGAATGGTATGCATATCAAGGTTACTTTGTACGTACTAACGTCAGGTGCGGTAAAACGAATCATGGTGGCTACGAAGGAGAGATGGACGTAGTTGCATTTGATATCAAGAATAAAGTCCTTATCCACCTGGAAGTCTCCGGTGATTCATATACTTGGGAAAAACGACAGGAGAGGTTTCGGAAAAAATTTGAAATCGCTGCTAAACACTACAGGACGGTGTTTAACTTTGACTTTAAGGAAATACGAAAGGTAGTAGTCGTCGGGTATTCAAGACCACGAAAATCCATTAGGATTGGAGATGATGTCGAATTGGTTCTAATCCCAGATTTAATGAATGAAATCACTGATAAAATGAAAGAACTCGACCCAATGAAGGTAGTTATTCCAGAAGGATACCCCCTTCTACGAGCAATTCAATTTGCCGTTACGCTCAGTAAGAAGGGAAGTTCTGGAAATAAAACACGAAGACCAAAAGGATGAAATAACAGAAAGTGCGTAAGTTCGTAGGGGCCGACGTTGACGCCTGCGGCGTCCGCTTCGCGTCAGGTCGGCCCGTTTCGTCATCGCGAGTTCCTGGAGGGAACGTGGCGATCTTTAATGCTCCCTTTCGCCTACGGCGAAAGGATCGCAAGCCTATAGCGGGCTACAAAGTTATCCTCCCCCTCGATGGAGGAAGACAAAGGTGGGGGTGAGTGTCCCAAGAATCTGCTGTTCATATTCTAAGGGACCCCAGATAGGACACGATCTATTGTATCCTACTTCTAAAGCGCCGCCCAGCCGATTGCGATCTTTTTGGCGAAGGCAAAAAGGAGCATTTATTCACCCTCCCCCTACCCCCTCCCGTCAAGGGAGGGGTGCAATCACTGAAATCCTTGACTTTTATCAACTTCACCGTAGACTTCGTCCATGAAAGACGTTGCCGAATTCGTTGAAGAGTGCATACAAAAGCTGAAGAACGAGATCGAGGGCACGGCCATTATTGCTTGCTCCGGCGGGGTGGATTCGACCACATCGGCGGTTTTGGGCAACCGGGCCATCGGCGAACGGCTGGTTACGGTCTTCGTGGACACCGGCTACCTCAGAAAAGGCGAACCCGAACACGTGCAAGCCCTCCTCAGAAACATGGGGCTGAACCTGCGCTTCGTTGACGCGTCGGCTGAGTTCTACAAGGCGCTCAAAGGGGTCACTGATCCTGAGCGCAAGCGCAAGGTCATCGGCAACCTGTTCATCAAGATGTTCGAGCGCGAGGCCGAGAAGGTCAAGGCCGACACCCTGATCCAGGGCACCATCGCCCCGGACTGGATCGAGTCGGGCGGTCAGCTGCGCGACGTTATCAAATCCCACCACAACGTGGGCGGCCTGCCTGAAGAGATGAAGATGAAGCTTTCCGAGCCTCTGCGCGATCTCTACAAGGACGAGGTCAGGAAAGTGGCGAGACATTTAGGACTTGAGATAGCCGAGAAGCAGCCCTTCCCCGGACCCGGACTTGCGGTAAGGGTTTTAGGTGAGGCAACCCGTGAAAGGACAGCCATCCTGAGGGAAGCGTGCGCCATAGTGGAAGAGGAAATCGAGGCCGCCGCCTCACGCGGCGAGTGCGAGCTTCCCTGGCAGTACTTTGCGGTGCTTCTGCCGGTAAAGAGCGTTGGGGTAAGAGGAGACGTCCGCGCCTACGGCGAAACCGTCGTGGTGCGTGCGGTGCAGAGTATTGACGCCATGACTGCATCTGCCAGCCCTCTCCCCTACTCGCTTCTTGAACGCATAGGAATCCGCATCACCAACTCCACGCCTGAGGTGGTAAGGGTGGTCTACGACGTAACCCACAAGCCCCCGGGAACCATCGAGTGGGAGTAAGATTAGACGTCGTTGACAACGGGGGGCAATGGACCCCCCGGGAGTGGCGGATGCTGCGCGAAGTTGAGGTGGAGACAAATATTAT
>SOJW01000054.1 GCA_004375895.1 Candidatus Stahliibacteriota bacterium | reverse complement strand
AGGTGAACCAGGCCTGCGTCCGTGATAGGGGTGCGGCTCAGATCCCACACCCTCAGGTTGGTGAGACCCTTAAGGTGGCGAAGCCCGGCGCCTGTGATCTTGGTCCAGCCCAGATACAACTCCCTCAGGTTCTTAAGTCCCTTAAGGTGTGCAAGCCCGGCGTCCGTGATGTCGGTGTCTTTCAGATCCAACACCCTCAGGTTGGTGAGGCCTGAAAGGTGGCCAAGCCCGGCATCCGTGATGTCGGTGGCCCCCAGATCCAACACCCTCAGGTTGGTGAGGCCCGCCAGATGCTTTAAGTCGGCGTCATCTATCTCTGAAGAAACCCTTACAGCAGTGAGGTTTGGGAAACGCTTCAGCTCCGGCATATGCTGCCTCTCAACTCTTATGACTGTGAGTATCTCCTCAGGATTGGACAGATCGGCGAACGCAACCTCTTCAAGATTTGCACCGATCAGCTTATCGTTCACCCATAAAAGGCCATCCTCAATGCGGTAATCGAGGCTATCCTCCCCTTGCCAGGGATAATAGAATTTAACGAATCCACTCATCAAGTAGACGAACTCCTCACCAGGTTCCCAGCCGGTGACGTCTACTTCTTTCTTGAACTCGCCTTCTTCGGTGACGATAAGGTAGCGATCCTCGGTTTGTTGAGCGTAGATAACCATCGTTGACAGCAACAGCAGCGCAAGGATTACGAGCGCTGCTCTTTTCACGGACAAAACGTTCTTCATGTCTCCTCCTCTTTAGATTAAAGCTATCCTACCCGTATCAGGCGAGGATGTCAAGAATAGCCCTTTAAACTATAATATTGACAATTGGCCGAAGGGGGGTTGACAAAGTCCGGATAATCAATAAACTTTCTGCATTATCAAAGCTAAAGGAGGCTACGAATGAAGAAAGCTTTGTTAGCCGTACTGGCTATCGCCCTTATTATCGGTTTCGCCGGCTGTAGCATCTTCCAAAAAGGCTCCCCATACTACCCGCTCGCGGAAGGCAACAAGTGGGAGTACTCCGGCACCTCAAAAACCATCATGGATTATCCTGAAGGTATGGATGATGTAGAAATCACGGTTAACACCACCGTGGTTAGCGAAGTCATGGCCCTGGAAGAAACCACCGGTGATGAACCCATCGAAGTGTGGAAGATCAAGGCCATCCTCACCGTAGATGTCGAAGGCGTAGACCCCACGACAAGCTACAGCTACGTCGACGCCGACAAGGATTACATCTACTTCTACAAAGACCTCGATGCCACCGAGGAATGGTACAAGATCCCGTCAAAGCCAGACAAGGACGACACATGGACCGTCACGATTGAGGAAGTAATTATCGACTCTATCGTCGACTCAGACACCTTCACAACTACTATCACCTTCAAGACCGACTACACGGTCGTTGAGACCGGCGTAGAGGCCAACGATTACACCGACTGTCTCAAGATCGAGGCTAAACCCGAGGATTACGACGACTACGACTCATACGAGTCCTTTGACTACTGGGCCAAGGACGTCGGCAGCGTCAAGACCGAGTTCAAGTGGGTCATGACCAGACCTTACGGCGAAGAAGACACTTTCACTATGACTATCGAGGGTGAGACCAAGCTCGACAAGTTCACCGAAGGCGAATAACCTTTCTATCCAAAGATTGCAACGCGGGGCTTCGGCCTCGCGTTTTTTGTTTTGGTGAGTTACGCTTTCCCCATTTGAAAGTTCCCTCCCTCACATTCTCTAAAAACTCAAACCCTTGACAAATCCTCTATACTTAAGTATACTTTAATTTCAAGCTAGCTAAAGGAGGCTACGAATGAAGAAAGCTTTGTTAGCCGTAATGGCTGTGGCGCTAGTGATCGGGTTTGCCGGCTGCGAAATCTTCAAACCAGGCGTTGCTTACTTCCGCGTAAAGGAAGGCGCCATCGCTACGTATGAGACCACCGTTATTAAGCACGACTCAACACTTGTTGAGGATGTCTGGACTGTAACGGATGATACCACAATCACCAAAACCGACACCGAGTGTGTGGGCGAAACCGAACTCGACGACGGCACCGTTCTATGGGAGTTCAAGAACGTAATGGAAGATACGACTACTTACCTCTATATGGCTTTTGACAAAGATAATGAGAAAGCAGACTTCTACAACGACAAAGCAGACACCGAACCCGCCTATTCCATACCGTATGCCCTGGACAGCTGGACCCAGTCTTTAGACACAGCCAACGTTATCACTTACGAAGCCGAGACTACCGAAGATGTAACCATTGGAGAAGAAACCTACAAAGATGCAGACAAAATCAAGGTTACCTACCCAGAGGATGCTGGGTATGTCGGCGCCTACGATTGGTGGGATAAGGATTATGGTAAAATCAAAAGCTGGTTCAAAACCGAAATGGTCGTTGAAGGTTCCCTCTATTTAACGATTGACGTTACCACCGTATTGACCCACTTTACCAGGTAATTATCCCAAAGGTTGTAACGCGGGGCTTTGGCCCCGCGTTTTTCTTTTGGTGAGTTACGCTTTTCCCCATTTGAAAGTTCCCTCTCCCACATTCTCTAAAAACTCAAACCCTTGACAAATCCTCTAACTGAAGGATACTTTAATCTCAAGCGAAAGGAGGAAAGAATGAAAAAAGCGCTTTTGTGCGTCCTTAGCCTTGTTTTGGCGGCGGGTTTTGTAGTCTGCGCCAAAGAGGAGCTCGTTTCGGTAGACCTTAGTCCAACGGGTGATCATACCATCAACCTGGGGGATTCAATCCAGATAGAGGTCACCACCGATCCTGCCGTGGTAGATTCAATTGTGCTCAGCGGTATCGATGTTACGCTTACTGAAGGCTCAGAGGACGCCTACAGCACATGGTGGAAGGCGGAGACTGCAGGAACATTCGAAGTCGTCGCAACCGCATACCTTGGAGACCAAAGCCTTGAATCCGATGACACCTTGTATCTTGTGGCATTATCAGGCTACTTCCCTTACACCCCGAATAGTAAGTGGACGTACGACCTGCTTATCGTTGAAGCGTACACCAATTACGAATACCCCGAAGAGTCATACACCGACACTAGCACCGGAGCGATTATAAGAGAAGTAGTAGGAGAAGAAGAATACGAAGGACTCAAAGCCTGGAAGGTTCTATGGATCATATACGAGGAATACGATGGAGACACGTACGTGGACACCCTGGAATTCTACGTCAGAGTCGAAGAAGATTCAGTCTACTCATACGATTACCTGGATGAAGATCCTGTAGCAGTTGAACCCGCACTTCCAAAATTAGGCGATATCTGGGAAGCCTACAATTTCCTCTATGATGAATATACAACCTACGAGGTTGTTGCCGACGACGGCGAAATCCTGGATTATAAAGGATGCTTGAAGATAGACTGCGACTGGGAAGACCAATGGTTGGATCAACAAGAAGTTGTGGAGTACTGGGCTCCCAATATAGGTATGGTTTACAATCGCTACAGAGGGGTAGATGAATACGGTACGGAAAAGGAAGAATACACTATAAGGATAGCCCTTACCGAGTTCAGTAATTAACGTCTCAGGACCGGATTGTAAACGCGGGGCGCAAGCCCCGCGTTTTTTGTGCCCCACAGATTTGCTATGCAACTCTGTGGGGATCCCGAGGGAAACCCAGAAGTCTTGCTTGCGCCACTTCTAGCATGCGAAGAATCGAAGGTTTGACAAACGCCCAATCCTCCCTAACATTAGGCCTATGAGCGAAGAGCGAAAATTCAATCTCGACGAGGAGGTGGGACAGATCCAAGACCCCTCGATTCGTCTGTTTGTGACCAAGGCACTTGAGCGGGTGCCCTCCTATTTCTGGCACGTGCCCGCCTCCGCCTCGGGTCGCTTCCATCCCCTGGATACCCTGGGTGAGGGTGGTCTTGTCCTGCATACCAGGCGGGCAGTCTATCTTGCCACAGAGATCGCCAAGGTATTCAAGATAGACGGGGCAAAGCTCGACGTATTACGTGCTGCAACGATCCTGCACGACTCATTCAAGAACGGACTGGTGGATGAGGATCGAACTGAAGCCGATCACCCTCTGATCGTCCGCCATCAGCTGAAGGATCTGGCATCAGAGACACCTTACTTTGACGAGATCATGAACGCCATTGAGTGCCATCAGGGGCTTTGGGGACCGCAGCCCTTACGCATGCCCAAGAAACCATTGGAGTGGAGCCTGCACATCGCCGACTTCATAGCCTCCCGGACAGCTGTTTATCTTTACTTCTCCGGCTACGAGCCCAAAGAACCGCCTGCAGAGCAGGAATTCGAAGACCTCTCTGAAGACCTTGAGCCTGCAATCGACCGCTACCTTGATCTGCGTGCGAACCGTGCGGAGATTGAAAAACAGATGGAGCAGGTAAAGAAACAGATATTAGAGGAGATGAACCGACGCGGTGAACATAAGATACTCACCACCAAGGGATCGGCACGGCTGCAAATAAACACGCATTTCAAGATCAATCAGGCGAAGCTGAAGCCCTTGCTGGAAAGGCTGGGATTCTGGGATAAGGTCACCATGGTGAACGAGAAGCGGCTGCAGGAGCTCTTAAACGACGGGATAGTGAGTGAGGAGGAGGTGAGCGATGCGGTAGAGAAGATTGCGAAGGACTCGGTCCGCATCCTGCCCCGGGAAGACTAGTCACCCCACGTCGTTGCTTCACATCCTGGACGGCAGGACAGGTGACGCCGGGGGGACCCCGAGATTAAATGCTCCTTTTGTTGTCTAGCAACAAAAGATCGCAAAATCCCGACTACTTATGCTCAAGTGATATGGAAAGGCAGGCTTAGAGATCTATTCCTCCGATCTTTTCTCCGAAGGAGAAAAGGAGGATCTGTCAAAGAATGCCTGCATGACGTCGCGTCGGGAGATCATACCTGCCAGCTTGTTCTTATCGACCACCGGCAGCATAAAAAGCTCCTGACGGTGCATATCGGCCGCGGCCAGCATCAGGGAATCCTGAGGCGATACCGGCTTAACGTCGTCCTTAAAGAAGTCTGCCACCAGGAAGAGTCCACTTGTGGGACCGAAGAACGCCTGGATGTTAACCGCTTCCAGCTCCTCCAGCATCCTCTCCGGGCAGTGGCTGAGATGGGCAGGCATGAACCCACGCAGCAGATAGCCCAAAGTGATAAGACCAAGCGAATGACGATCCTCGTCTACCACCGCCAGACCGTCAACACGCTCGGCAAGCATCAGCTCGATAGCTTCACGCAGACTGGCCTGGGGCGCTATCACCTTTGGGTCTTTGTCCATGCAGTCCTTGACTCTCAGCATGTAATTATAATACTCCTTACCTTAGATGTGTCAATGGGAAAGCGCTTTTATTCTCTTCGGGGTCCCCGCTTGTGCCCGAACTTTGGGTGCGGCGTTACTCTGTAACGTCGTGGGGTGTATATATCCACAGGAAGTCCGCTATCGGTGAGCGATCCTCGGCAGAAAGCTTCTCGGACGCCGGGGCCAAGGCAACCACCGCTATCTTGAGGTCAGGATGATTCTTGTGTAACTGATAGGGGATAGCCAGATGGTGATCTGCATGGAAGCGTCCGCAGAAGAAGAGTATGCGGTGATCGAGCCAGGGCTCAAGGGAGGCGGCCATTACCGCATCCTTGAGAACCTGTGCCTTGTAGAGTGCATCAACGTTCATCTTCCCCATGGGGCCGCCGTGAGGCATCGCCTGCATGGTGGCGGCAAAACGCTCGTAGTATTCCTCGGAGTCCAGATGAAAAGTGTCAGGCATAAAGACGCTGTCTACTCCCATAACTTCATGGGAGACCTCGCCTGAGCGCGCCACCGCCGCCGCGGCTCTGCGCGGAACGTTGGCGGCGACGGCAGGAATCTTATTGGCCTTGGCAAACTCCACCAAAGGCCGGTAGTCTGTTTTGTAGTTGGGCCAGGGACGGGAGGCCGCAAGGAAGGAATCCTCGGAGATGTCTCCGACCAGGTAGGCGTACAACACCTCTTCTACGTCGGCTTCGAACATCTCAAGTGCAAGCACCAGGTTTGAGTCTCTCCCGGCAAGGGCGGTAAGGATTGCAAGCTCCGCCTCGTGCGCCGCTTTTGCGTCGTGCCGCTCGCCAACGAAGATTACGTTGTAGTCCATGAGCGCATCGGCAAGCTCGTTAAAGAACAGGGTATCTCCAGTCGCGGAGATGATGGTTATGTCCTCAGGCAAAGAGGGCTGAAGGAATAAAAGCGACAGCAGAACGATCACGAATTATTCTAGGCGGATCAATGGTCTATGTCAATCCTCAGTGCATCGGGAGGATTTTCATGACCTCCTTACTTTCAACTTTCATCAGTAGTAGGTTCGCAGCTTAAGTGTCGCTACCCGAACTTCGTTATTATAAAGCAGCTTGACCTGTACCTCGGTGCCGTCGGGGCCACGCATTATCTCGCGGATACCGCCAAGGCCAAGCTCGCGCGCCTTGAATCCATCAACCTCCAGGAGCTGTGAGCCAGGCTCTATCTGTGCCTCATCAGCGGGTGTGTAAGGAACGTTGCGGGTGACGATTATCCGACCGTCCTCGGAGAGCTCAAGCATCATCCCGCTCTTTGCGGTGCGGAAGGGCTCTTCAAACGAGGGGTTGGGCTTTATTGCCACACGCTCGCCTGCGTAGTCAAAGATGAGGTCGAAGCGACGCAGCACCTCGTTGCCTATGATGCCGTCGTATTCCTCGGAGGAAAGCACCCCTGACCGGGCATCCTCGGCAAAGCCAACCAAAGCATCTTCCATCAAATAGGGTCCCAGGGAGATGTGCCCGACCCGACCCACCAGGATTTTAACCGGGCCGCCGAAACCGTGAAGTTCCGACTCGAAGAGTCTGCGTCCCTTTTTGAGGCCAGTGCGTTTGATGAAAGGTTCAGAGCAATCGATAGACGATCCTGAACCGGTGTCAAGTATGAACCGACCCCTTACATCCTCAACGCTTGCTTGCAAAACAGGAACGCGGGAGCCGAATGAACAGGAAAGGAAGCTGTAGCCCGCAGGGGCGGCGAATCCTTCAGCCTCGTGGAAGGTCACGGTAGCGTCGGAGAAGCGGATCTCGGTTGCGAACCGGGAAAGACAATCGTAGCCGAGGATCAGGGCAACGGGCAGACCTGCGTATCGTGTCAGGAGTTCAGAGGGGCCCATCGCCACGATGACCTGACCGTAAAGCCCAAGCCCTTCGAGGTTTATCGAGTCAACCTGCACCAACGACATGCCGGCAAAGCCCCCCACGCCGGTTGCTTTGAACTCGCCGGCAGGTGCAAGATACAGCCTTTTTGCAAGACCCTCATCGATCACTGAAGCGCCGGCACCCGAGTCCAGAAGGAAATCAAAGGGACCTTCTCCATTTATAAAGCCCTTGAGGTAGATGTGGTCGTTTAAGAACTCAAAGCCGATCGGGGCGGTCTGCTTGCCTGCGGCTATAACGTAGTCGTGGACAGGCCGCTCCTTGCGCAAGAAAAGCCGCTCGTCAACATACCCGTTGACCTTCACGGTGTGAACAAAAAAATCGAACCCCTGCTGCATCTGGGGGATCTGCATGCGGATGCGGTGCGGCACCATAAGCCCTTCGACCTCAGAGTAGTCTGAGTATTCCCGGATAGCGGTGAGTCCGCCTGAGGTAAGTTCGGTTTTGGCCAGAAGCCAGGTCTGCTCGTCTATCCAGAGTTTTGCAGGAACGCCGTTCCCAGGCAGCATCTGGAGCACGAGGAAGCTGCGGCCCAACTCGCCCTCGCGGCCAAGGTAGCGCACCCTCAGGGTCGAGTCGGGGAACATGTAGCTCAGGCCGTCAATGAGTGCCTCGGTAAGTCCGGCTTTACGAGCCTCCTCATCCCCGATCGAAAGCACACCGTTGGCGTCTATCGTCCACTGATACTCCCCGTCGAAACACGAGGTCTGATCGAGCACCCCCATCTTTATGCGGTTGCGGGTCCGGTTCGGCGGAAGTATCCAGGTGGTGGATGTGCCTTTCAGTCCACCGGCCTCCACGCGCGCCTCGCGCACCACTGAGGCCAGATGAGAGATTACCGCAGAGCCGCCCATCGCCTTCATGTGCTTTGAAAGTATCTGATCCACCCTATAAGTCTCGGCTCCAGAGCAAATGGCCCATACAAAAACTCCCATGCAAACAAACTTAACAAAACTTGAAGAATGCATAAGCCTCCTTGAATTTTACCTAAAGATAATCAAACTTTGCCCCGTGTCAACTCTTGACATCCCGTAAGCTTCACCTAGACTATCTCTATAAGGAGGTTTCGATGTTTAATAACGGTCGGATGGTTGTATGCGGGATTGCCTTTCTGCTCGTAGCCGGGGTCTTCTGCGGCAAGAAGGAATCCGAGTGGGATGATAGAGAATCTTACATCGTGGTAACCGATACCATCTCTGTGATCTACGTTCTCGACGATACGGGTGAGCTCGTGGCATCCATTACACCACTCAAGGACAGCATGCAGGGCATATGGTCTCCTACCCTTATCGGAGCGAGCGAGAAGATTGCGTTTTTGAGTCGAGAAAAGCCGGACTATCCTCCCTACTTATATATAACGGATCGCAGCGGGAAGGAGTTGACCCCCTATGAGGTCCCAGCCCCTCAATGGCTTGACGGCTCACCCACCGCACCGGAGTTGGTGTTTGCCACATCAAGCAGAATATCCATCTTGAAGACCGATGAAGAGAAAATCTCTACGCTCTTTACCGACAGGAAGACCGAAAGCAAGGTGGTGGATAGCATCCTCTTCACCAAGGCTATGGCGCCTGCATTCTCCCCGGATGGCGAGAAGGTGGCTTTCATCCAGCTGGGGAAGTATTTTGAACTGGCCGGCACCCAGTATGTGGAGAGGCCACGCACGGATGTGGGGGTTGTGAATCGCGACGGCTCGGACTACCACCTGCTTACCGCTTCTCTTAAAGACTCCCTCCCCATAGGGAGCTGGATCGATCTCTGCTGGTCGCACGACGGAAGATGGATCTTTGCGGTTAAAGAAAGCGAAGGCAAGATTGGAACCGTCTACGCCATACGCTACGATGAGACTCAGCCAGAGGTTCAGATCATCCCTATCTCCAAGGATTGGTTTAAAAGTTACTCCTACATAACCGCTTCTCCAACAGGAGACACCCTTCTCCTGGGCACTGCACCCCGTCATGCCGATCTTTACGTCTGGGAATTCAAGGAAGAGGCAGGAACTGTTATAACAGGAAGCGAGGTGGGAAGACTTACCGATGCGGAGGTTTATGCCGATCCTGACTGGGGTCCGGGAAGCAAGTGATCGTCACTGACTTGCGATATTAGGGATTCTTGCAGCCTGCGGGCCGGTGGTGGCGAATTTTCATGCTCCTTTTCTTCTGCGAAGAAAAGATCGCAGATTGTCGGAGCAAGCATCCTGCAAGTTACGAGTGTAGGGATGCGGTCGTCAGGGATTAAGTGCCTGTATTACCGCCTCTTTGACAGCCTCGGAGGTGACGGTGGCGCCGGAGACGGCGTCGACTGCTTTGACCTCCGCAGCACTTGAAAGCCCCACGAAACGGGCGAGAAATCCGGGCTCGCAACACTGGGTGCCGATAGCGGTGGTTTCATTGAAGCCTTCCAGGGGTATCTCAATCCTGGTGATCTTGCCTCCCTTGCTTAGGTGAACGATTACTTTGAACTCGCCCACGTAGCCTTGAGCTGTCATCTCTCTCTCGGCCATCTCGACCAGGTATGGAAGGTGACGCTCGACACCTTCCCTAACCCCGATGGTCACCGCGTTGGATGAGATGGTTGCCGCAGTTATCGCATCTATCCTGCCGCCCTCCTTGGCAAGATAGAGATCGTCATGTTTAAGACCCTTGAACTGGTTGCGGAACGTATCCTCCAGCACGCGAGCGCCAAGGCCAGCGGTCTCCCTCATCCCCTCGACAGCGGAGGCGATGCGGATGGCCGAGATCGTGGAGTCGGCTCGCAATCCCACCATGGTCTCCACAGAACCGCCATACCCCCTGGGTGCAACGGTGAAGACGATGCCAATCTTTGTCTTCTTCTCATCGTAGGCGTGATAGATGATGCTGGTGTCGCCGTCGGATATCAAGGTGTCAGGCTCGAAACGTTCAGCCTCGGGCAGAAGCATGGCCAGAGCGTTCTGGCGGGCGGCTTCCTTCTGGGCGACGATCACCGGCGCGGTAACACCGAACACCAATCCTAAGAGACCGGCGGAGCCAAGCGCCACCCCCATAAGTACAAGAACCATCTTGACCTCAAGCCTCATTTTCGCTCCTTCTTTGCCGCACTCTCACCAAGGATGCGCGGCCTGGTGTAGCGGTCGATAAAGGGTGTTACAACGTTCATTAAAAGGATCGAGTAGCTTACCCCCTCAGGATAGCCTCCCCACAATCGGATCAAGACGGTCAGCACCCCACATCCTATGCCGAAGATCCAAAGCCCCAAAGGAGTCACAGGTGTGGTTGTATAATCCGTTGCCATGAACAAGGCACCCAGCATGAGCCCGCCGGATAAAAGATGGAAGATAGGCGTGACAGGCGTCGCCTTAAACAGCCATGCGATGAGCGTCCCCAGAGCCACGGTTCCGATGTAGGCAAGCGGGATGCGCCAGTCTATCACCCGGATCGCGATCAGTATTATCGCCGGTATAAGCAGGAGCATAACCGAGGTCTCGCCCACGCAGCCGCCTACTTTACCGAAGAACAACGCCTTGAGGGTCTCGGGAGAGTTCAGAGCCTGCCTGGCAGTCTCGGTAAGATTGGGATCGGCCACGTCCTTGAGCTTCTGAACCACCCCAAGAGGGGTTGCGCCTGTAAAAGCGTCTACCTGAATCCCTGAGGTGGTTCCAAGACCTTCTCTCAGCGTCCAGCCCGAGGTCATCTTGCCCAGCCAGGAGACCATGAGGAACGCGCGGCCGGCAAGGGCAGGATTAAGGAAGTTATGACCCAGCCCCCCGAACAGCGCCTTCACGATAATTATGGCGAACGCCGAGCCCACCACAGGCATCCACAAAGGTGCGGTGGGAGGAAGATTGTACGCCAGAAGCATCCCGGTGATGATCGCCGAGCCGTCAAGGCACGTTTCAAGCGGCCGCTTGAACGCAAGGTTCATTAAAAACTCGGCAAGCACCGCAGTTGCCACCGAGATCAAAACAAGCCAGAGGGAGCGCAGCCCGAAGAAGTAGATCGAACCGCCCAAAGCAGGCAGAAGGGCGATGACCACGATGTACATCACCATCTTTACGTTGAACGGTGCCTTCAGATGCGGGGACGGGGTGACCAGAAACTTTCGAGTATCCTTGACCTCAGAATTCATCTAGTCTCCTTTCGGATCCCGTAAGAATCTCGATAGGGGGTGAGGGAAGGGATGTTGTGTGTTATGGGTCATTTGCGCTCCTTCTTGCGGCTGCGTTCGGCGAAGATGAGCATCTTTCCGTACTTTATCCACTGCACCAGTCGGCGTCCGGACGGGCAAACGAATGCACATGAACCGCACTCCATGCAGTCCGCTATCCCCCAGCGCTCGGCATCTTCCAGCTTTTCGTACTCTGCCATCCGGGCGATCTCGGCAGGCACAAGCTTCATCGGACAGATGCCCACGCAGTGGCCGCATCGCAGACAGTTGACCTCCTCGGAGATCTTAAAGAGTCTCTTGGAACCGTCCAGGAACAGCAGCCCGGAGGTCCCCTTGATTATAGGCACCTCGAGGCTGGCCTGCGCGATACCCATCATCGGCCCGCCTGAGATGAATTTACTGGCCGAGGGCGTAAGGCCGCCGCAGTGAGAGATCACGTCCGCCGCGAGTGTGCCGATGCGAACAAGAAGATTCTTGGGTTCAGCGATTCCCGGCCCGGTGACGGTAACCACGCGCTCATACAGAGGCTTGCGCTTTGCCACCGACTCATAAACCGCAAAGGCCGTGCCCGCGTTCTGGACTACCACGCCCACCATGAAGGGCAGGCCGCCGGCTGGAACCTCGCGCCCCAGGATAGCGGATATAAGCTGCTTCTCCGCGCCCTGCGGGTACTTGGTTCTTACAGTTAAGACCTCTGCCGCAGGCCAGACCTTTGACGCGGCCTCGGACACGATGCGGATGGCCTCGGGCTTGTTGTGCTCGATCGCGATAAAGGCTCGCTCCAACCCCAGCACCTTGGCCAGAATCCTTGCTCCATTGATGATCCCCTCCGGCTTCTCACGCATAAGCCGGTCGTCGGCTGTTAAGAAAGGCTCACACTCGGCACCGTTGATGATCAACGTGTCGATTGCCGCGTCCTTTGGCGGGGTGATCTTCACCGACGTGGGGAATGCCGCACCTCCAAGTCCCACAATGCCTGCATCGCGGACTATCTCGCGGATCTCCTCAGGCGAAAGCTTCTCGATCTGGGCCTGGGTTCTAGGTTTGATTGCAGGGTCAAGCTCATCGGTCTCAGCGGCTTCGATGATTACAGCCTTTGTCGGCACAGGCAACACCGGATGTACCCAGGGCTCGATACCCTTCACTTTTCCGGCTATAGATGAGTGAACTGCAGCAGAGATCATCCCCACCGGTTCGGCGATAAGGGTGCCTGCCTTAACCTCGTCCCCTACAGCCACCACCGGCTTTGCAGGCGCTCCGGTGTGCTGGGAGAGTGGTATAACTACCTGCTTGGGGCAAGGCATTACCTCGATTGGTTTTTCTTCGGCTAATTCTTTGAACTCAGGCGGGTGTATTCCACCGCGAAAGGTAATCATGATCGGCTGCTCCTTGCTAGCTTGCGCGACGCGATAAAAGTCCGGTGATTATAGCCCTACGGGATATTTTGTCAACTTTGCTCACCCCACGAAGAGCACTCCAACAAAACTATCGAGTTTTTCTGGGCAAGTGTAGAGCGGGCTCTTAGCCCGCTCAATGGGCTTGCATCCTTGACAAGCTGCCGTTAAACGGTATCATTTTAGGACTATGGATGTCTGGGTAGTAATCATAAAAATATCAGCTATCTGCGGGATCATACTATTCCTTAGCTGGCTTGCCGAAAGACAGCTTGCCTTCATTAAATGGCTAGAGAACAGACGGATGCTCAAGAAAAAGAAATTAGGCGAGCCTATGCCGTATCTTGACGGACTTACTAAGCTCCATCCTAAGAAAAAGAACATTCTTCTTAATGAAGCACTTAAAGCGCGAAAACAATATAAGCACGAAACAGCGATAATGAAATTCAAGCTTCTACTCGGCCAAGCCTCTGATGACAGCGAGCGCTGCGCGATTTTAAACCTGATTGGAGCAAGCCAGATAAGGAGTAGCGATTATAAGAATGCCGAGCAAACCTTTCTTGAGATGATTACCATCGCGGAGCAAGCCAAACTTGACGAAGCCCTTTCAGCCGCCCTCGGCAACATCGGGCTTGTCTACCGGACTCTTGGCGAGCCGCGCAAGGCGCTTGATTATCACCAGAAGGCGTTGGAGATTGATGAAAAAATAGGCAGTCTTGAAGGCCAGGCCAATCAACTCGGCAACATCGGGATTGTCTATGAAGCTCTTGGAGAGCCTCGTAAGGCTCTCG
>SOJW01000028.1 GCA_004375895.1 Candidatus Stahliibacteriota bacterium | reverse complement strand
GGCACAGCACCCCTCGAGGTAACCTTCAGTGATCAGTCAATGGGCAACCCAACCTCCTGGGCATGGGAGTTCGGGGACGGCGCAACCTAGGATGTAGAGAATCCCACACATACCTACCAGAACGCGGGCACCTATACCGTTGCACTTACCGTTTCTGACGGGAGTGAGCAGGACACCGAGACAAAAGCGGACTACATCACGGTTACCGAGGCCCTTCAGGCGGCGTTCACCGCCAACCCCTCGATAGGGTACGTACCGCTTACGCACCGCATGGAGGTAGAGTTCAGCGATCAGTCCACTGGTGCCCCCACCTCGTGGTCTTGGGACTTCGGTGACAATGGGACCTCAACCGAGCAGAACCCCACACACATCTACACCTCGGCAGGCGAGTTTACTGTTCGGCTTACCGTCTCCAACGCCGCCGGTTCTAACTCGACAAGCGACACCGTATACTTATTTGTGCTGCCCAACGAGTTCTTCACCCAGACGGCGGCACTTGCCAGCATCGCCCGGAGCGAGATCGAGATACGTTACGGAACGCCTGTATCCACCAACATCGAACTCTCGATTTACAACGTCAACGGCCAGTTGGTCAGGCGGCTCCTGTCAGTGGAGGTTCCTGCGGGTGAATACGAAACCCTATGGGATTTCCGTGATGAGAGGGGTCTTTTGGTTGGACCGGGTGTATACTTCCTGCGCCTTAAAGCACCAGAAGGGCACGCGGCCTCAAAGATTATAATCACACGCTAAGGAGTGGAATGATGAAACGCACACCTCTTATTTTCTCAGTACTTCTTATCCTGACGGCGTTACTGCCCGGATGTCGTGAGCGCATCGTATACACCGGTGCGGGCGACTGGCTGCTTCTGGCGGATGACCCGGACGACGGGAACGTGGGCTACAACGCTCACTACCTCTACGTTGACGCGGACTTCTCGGACGACGCCCTTGAGTTCAAGGTCCAGACCTATGCACCGATCCCAGATGCCTACGATGATGTGATCCTTACGATCTATTTCGATACCGATCAGGATGCTTCAACAGGTCTTTCTACGTCGACTCCTGGCTGGGGTGCTGAGGCGATTCCAAACGACATCGGTGCTGACTTCATGATGTTGGCGGGCGCTGAATTCGCAAAAGGCGACAGGATCAACGAGGATGAGATCTATGCATGGGACGGCAACGCCAACGGATGGTCCGAGACGCCCGTGGGTTCGGTGCAAGACCCCTATCGCCCGGCAAATACCGACTCGGTAAAGGGCACCATCAGTTTGGATATCCTTGGCAATCCTACCGGTCAAATTGACGTGGTGGCTATCCTTCTATGCGATCCGGACGGTGAGGCTTACTACGACCACATTCCCGATCAAAACGAGGGGCACGCAACCATTGACCTGGAGAGCGGAGGTGTTGTGCAACCTTCTTCACAGGAAGCGGGTGTTGCCGTGGATGGAGGTTCAGTCAGAAGAGTTTCGCTTATCACAGGCAAAGAATTAATCGAGGAGGCAAGATGAAACGAACTATCGTCCTTCTTCTGGTAGGGATAAGCCTCGGCTTAGCCCTACCTACCGCCGCGTCCTCAAAGGGGACGCAGAAGATATACGAAGTACAACCCACTGCCATTTTCTCCAATAACGCCGATCTCTCCAGAGAGCCCTCCCTAATAGAAAGCCAACAGCTTACTGCATTTGAGGCAACCCTTAATAGAGCACCGGATCTTGCGATGCCTCAGGATACCATAGAGCTGATAGAGGATGAGGCTAGCCCGGTAACCTTCGGGTTCAAGATGAAAACAGGAAACCGAATGGCGGTTATGCTCACCCCTCCAGCATACCCCTTTGAACTCACACAAGCCTGCTACGTACCAATAGGTTGGGTTGACGACCCAGACAACTGGGACCAAGCTTGCTACCTTGTGTTTTTTGACGACGGCGCTGAACCCGGCGCTGAGCTGGGACGCAAGGAAGTATCCGCCGTCGAGGTGATGGCGTTCAACTGGTTTGACGTGAGCGACCTGGATATTACGATCGAATCCGGGAGCTTCTACTTCGCGGTCGAGAACGAGGTGGACGACAACCCCGGCTTGGCATTGGACGGTCAAGATCCTGAGCATCATGTTTCCTGGATGTATACTACTTTCGTGGACGAGACCGAACCCAGGTGGTTACCTTTTGATGACATCGATGTAGGTTTCCCTGGAGGTATGTTGTTGGGAGACAGTGTTGATCTTATGCTTCGTGTGAAGGGTGTAGTTTCAGGTCAGGCCCCTCCTGATGCGGATTTCACCGCCGATCCACGCTCAGGCCCTGCTCCCTTAACGGTGAGTTTTACCGATCTTTCCACCGGCGATCCTACAGAGTGGGAGTGGGACTTCGGCGATACGAGAACATCCACAACCCGGAATCCAACCCACGTATACGACAGCGAGGGGACGTATACCGTATCCCTTACCGTTCGAAACGCGGATGGCGAGGATACCGAGGTAAAGACAAACTACATCACCGTGACGAGCGGCCCGCTCCCTGCAGCGGACTTTACGGCTGACCGGCGATCCGGGACCGCGCCCCTCGATGTAGCGTTCACCGACCTGTCCACCGAAAACCCGACCTCCTGGTCATGGAACTTCGGGGACGGCGGAACTTCTACGAGTCAGAACCCAACCCACCGCTACAACAACGTGGGCACCTACACCGTTTCCCTTACCGCTACCAACGCATACGGCTCGGACACCGAGACAAAACCAGGCTACATTACGGTAATCAGCGCTCCTCAACCTCCGGATGCCGACTTCTCCGCCGACCCTACGATCGGCAGCGCCCCCCTGGACGTTACCTTTACCGACCTTTCAACCAACGCTCCCACCTCGTGGTCGTGGAGCTTCGGCGACGGCGGCTCATCGACGGATCAGAACCCCCAACACACCTACAACGCACCGGGCACCTACACGGTGAGACTTACCGCTACCAACGCGGACGGTTCGGACACCGAGACAAAAGCAAACTACATCACGGTTACCGAGGCCCTTCAGGCGTCGTTCACCGCCAACCCCTCGATGGGGTACGTACCCCTTACGCACCGCATGGAGGTAACATTTACGGATCAGTCTGTGGGGAATCCAACTTCCTGGACCTGGGACTTTGGGGACAATGGGACCTCGACCGAGCAGAACCCCACACACGTCTACACCTCTGCAGGGGAGTTTACGGTCACGCTCACCGTCTCCAACACAACCGGGGCTGACTCGACAAGCGACACTGTATGCTTATTTGTGCTGCCCGGCGAGTTCTTCACCCAGGCCGCATCCTTCGCAACCCTCGCCCGGAGCAAGATCGAGATACGCTACGGAACGCCCGTATCCACCAGCATCGAACTTTCGATTTACAACGTCAACGGCCAGTTGGTCAGGCGACTCCTGTCAGAGGAGGTTCCAGCGGGCGAATACGAGACCCTGTGGGATCTGTGCGATGATGAGGGTCTTCTGGTTGGACCGGGTGTCTACTTCCTGCGACTTAAGGCACCAGAAGGGCACGCGGCCTCAAAAATCATAATCACCCGCTAAGGAGGAAAAAAATGATGAAACGCACACCTCTTTTGTTCCTGGCAGCACTTCTTATCGTGGCGGCGTTACTGCCTGGGTGCCGTGAGCGCATCGTCTACACCGGTGCGGGCGACTGGCTTCTTCTGGCGGAGGATCCTGACGACGGGAACGTGCCCTACAACGCTCACTACCTCTACGTTGATGCGGACTTCTCAGACGGCATCCTGGAGTTCAAGGTCCAGACCTACGCTTCTATCCCGAACGCTGTGTTTGACGTACAGTTTGCTGTGCTGTTGGATACTGATCAGAACCCTGCGACCGGGCTTTCGTCATCGAACGCGGATGATTTTATTCCCCCCTTTGACCCGCCTAACGACATTGGTGCCGACTACATGGTGTTCGTGGGTATCGACACCACCACATCCGGGCGTCAAAACGAGAACTACGTGTTCGGATGGGACACCACCGGTCAAGGTGGGTGGTCCATAGAGGCAGAACCTGTAAGCTTGCCCTATCAGCCCACCAACGAGGACTCCGTAAAGGGCGGGGTCTCCCTGTCCGCTTTAGGCAATCCCAGTCAGATCGACGTCGTTGCGATAATGCTGTGCGATCCCTACAACTTTACCGATCGCTACTTCGACCACATTCCCGACCTCAACGAGGGTCACGTAACCATTGATCTGGACAACGGAAGTGTTGCTCAAACACCTTCACAATCGGCGGGTGTTACCATCAACCTAAACTCAGGTAGAAGGGTTTCACTTATCACAGGCAAGGAATTAATCCTCGAGGAGGCTAGATGAAAAGGCCTATCGCCCTTCTTCTAATTGCTGCAAGCCTTAGCTTTGCCCTGCCCACCCTGCAAGGCACCAGAGGCACGGACTTCGTTTACTCGGCACGCTGCGAGAACATGGGCTACCTTTGGTTCTATATGGCTTCCGAAGGCTACAAGGATCACGTCATCTTCCAGGACTCCGCCGGAGCAGTCCAGAACACATACGACATCTGGGCGGCAAAGCCCGTGGTCTCACTGGGATTCACCCCATGGCACTACCTTGAGTTCTCAGCATACGGTTCCGGCTACTTCTACATGAACGTTGACCCCTCGGCCAACGCATTCGGACTTACCGATGTGGGCGGACACGTGAAGGGTAGCATACCGTTCACGCCTCTGGATAAACCCCTGTCCATCGCGATGGGCTTGGACGGATTCTTCCTCATGTCTATCCCCTTCGAGTTCGACGCCGGAGCCAACCAGACGATGAGCCAGTATCTGGGCTACTACCCATTTGAGGAGGCGGGTCCTGAGTTCGGCGGCAGGCTACTCTTATCGCTCGAATCCCAGTACATATCTACTCATCTCAACGCAGGCTACTGGTACCGAAGCGCCCATAACTTTGGCCCCGATTCCACAGTCTCCTACCCACAGACCATCATCGGCGGCTTTGCTATTGAATCATCCCCGCTGAAATGGTTTAATCTGTTTGCGGAGTTCAATCTGAACTACGGCCTTACAATGGACTCACCCCAAGCCAGCCTAACCGGAATATCCACCCATGCCAGCGCCGGATTGAGACTGCCGATCTACCTTGGAGAAAACTTTGCGTTCCTCTTACACGTTGGCGGCGGCGCCGACCCGATGAACTTCCCTGCCACCTCCTCACTTTACGCCGGCCTGGGCATCGGCGGAGACCTGATCCGCCCCAAGGAGAAGCTGATTGAAGGTCTGGTAAAGGATGCTGAAACCGGACAATCAATCGAGGGCGCCAGGATCGAGCTTTCCGGGGACCTGATAGATACCATCTTCTACTCTGATAGCACGGGCCGATTCGTTCTGCCTGAGCTTATGGAAGGCGACGAGATCGACGCAACCAAGGAAGGCTACCATCCTGAGACGGTTGCAGCCGAGGAGGTCGGCGAGGCACTCACCCTTACCATTGCTATGGATCCAATAAAGGAGTCCTTTATTGCGGGTGTAGTCGCAGACGCCGAAACCGCAGACCCGCTGCGTGCGGTGGTAAGCTTCCATGACATCGAGACGGGCGAGGTTCTCCCCTCTATCTCATCCGATGCTGTCACAGGTTACTTCCGAACCAAAATCGAACCCGCTACTTACCGTATGAAGACTAAAGCGCCAGGTTATCACGAAGACCACACTACGCTAACCATCGGAACCGCAGAAAACAAGATCGTGGACGTATTCCTTACCCCCATCGAGAAGCCCAAACCCGCAGAGCTTGAACCTATAACCATAGGCGGCTTCGGCAGGGGACACAGCGAAATTGGTTTTGAACAGATGGCACAGCTTGAGAAGGTGGCCGAATTACTCGAAGAGAACCCCGATGCTACGGTAGTCATAACCGGACACACCGACAGCGTAGGCTCTGATGGTACCAACCTTCAGATAGGCAGAAGGCGAGCCGAATCTGTAGCCGGCTATCTTCTGATGCGTGGTATCAAAGTAACCCGGATGCAGATCGCGACCGGCGGCGAACGCTATCCAGTGGGCGACAACCGCTACCGCAGCGGTCGCAGAGCCAATCGCCGGGTAGAGCTGCACTTCTCTCGAGAGGCTTCGGAGGAGATCTCAGAAGTAGGGGTAAGACCTCCTACGAGGAAATAATCAAACGGGTTTATAAGCTAGAAGCGCGGCCCCAGGTCGCGCTTTTTTTTAGGTGAATAATGCAATTAATCTTGAAGGAAGGGATTAATCCTTAGAATCGTGTTAAAAAGTGCGCGCCCGCCGTGGCCGGAGAGAACCAGGCTCTCGGAGTTCAAGAGCCCCTTCAGCTTTGCAACAGAGTTCATTAACGCTTCTTCATCGCCGCCAGGAAGGTCAGAACGTCCAATTGATTCTGCAAAAAGCGTGTCGCCGGTGAAGGCCAAACGTCTCTTAAGCTCGATGAAACACACGCTTCCAGGGGAGTGACCGGGGGTGGCGACAACCTCAAGCGTTATGCTGCCTATGTTAAAGCATACCCCATCCCACAAAGACATGGAGGGCTCAAAGGGTTCATCTACGTAGCCAAGACCGGCAAAATCTGGCGAGACCCGATTGAGGAGGAATCTGTCCTCAGGATGCAGCGCCACCTTCCAGCCATTCTTCTGGAGCAAGGGGCACGCTGTGGTATGGTCAAAGTGCCCGTGGGTAAGAAGGATCATCCGCGATTCAAGATGATTCAGGGATTCAACCCGCTCCACCAGCTCATCGGCGGCGAAACCTGGGTCTATAAGGATGGCCGAATCCTCGGTTGTTAAAAGATAACAGTTGACCTCAAGTGAACCAACAATAAACCGCTCCAGGATGACGTCATCTATCTTCGTTCTTCGCAAAACTCTTCCTTCAAATATTCATTATCCGCAGATTACACAGATTAACGCAGATAGGCACCCTCACCTCTAACTCCTCTCCCAGAGGGAGAGGAGAACCATATCTCCCCTCTCCTTTTGGGAGAGGGGCAGGGGGTGAGGGCTTGCGATCTTTTGTCCGCAGGACAAAAGGAGCATTCTAATCTGCGGTTTCATCATCCCTTGTGAAAATGTCTGTAGATTGTCTCAGCTAATGCAGGACCTATTCCAGGAGCAGCTCTTAACTCTTCGATAGAAGCCTTACGGATACGAGGCACCGAGCCGAAGAACTGCACCAAGTCCTTCGCGCGTTTTGCCCCTACTCCTGGGATCGCGTCAAGCTCGGAAGCAATGCCCGCCTTAAAACGAAGCTTGCGGTGGTAGGTCACGGCGAATCGGTGCGATTCGTTGCGGATTCGTTTGAGAAGTTTCAAAACCGCCTCGCTTCCGGGTATAACAACCTCACGTCCGTCGCGGCCGAACAGGTGGTCGTGGGTCTTGGCAAAGGCAAAGACAGAAAGGTCAACGTCTATCTTGTCGAGCAAAGCCCGGACGATGGAGAGCTGACCCTTACCGCCGTCTAGTATCAGGAGGTCAGGAAGGCTCTTGCCCTCCTTCTGAAGACGGTTAACCCTGCGCACCACCACCTCGGCCATCATCGCCGGGTCGTTGGCGCCTTTAACCGTTTTTATCTTGAACTTTCTATAATGGGACTTGGCAGGACGTGAGTTCTTAAACACAACAATGGAACCGGTAGGGTTGGTTCCCTGGATGTTGGAGATATCTATCATCTCTATGTGCTGGGGGGTGGCAGGAAGATGAAGATACTCCTGAAGTTTGATGAGCAAAGGATCAGTCCGCGTGGTCTCGGCATCCTGGACAAGTGCGAGCTTAGCGTTCTCATCGGCTATCCCCAAAAGATGGCGTTTCTCCTCGCGCACGTTTGCTGAAAGCTTTACCTTTTTATCACGGTAGTAGGCAAACCAGTCAATGAAGACCTCAGGGTCTTCGGGAAGCAAAGGGAGCACGATCTCATCAGGCACGTCATAGGTGTGGGTGTAGATGAAGCGCAGCACGGTGTGGATAAGGTTTTGCTCTGTTGTATGGGGAGGGACGGTGAGCATGAAGGTCTCGTGAGCGAACATCCGGCGTTCACGAAGTTTGAGAAGCACGGCGGCTGCACGTGACGCATGCCGAGCAACTGCAATGAAATCGCGCGGGGTGGCGTCGTGCGATGCTTCTTTAGCATAACGTTTTACTTCGCGAATTGCCAGAAGCTGGTCTCTGAGGAGGGCTGCCACCTCGAACTGCTCGGCCCCGGAGGTCTCCCACATGCGGCGCTCGGTTTCCTCCTCGAGTTTTTCGGAGTGCCCCATGAGGATGTCTATAAGTCCTTTAAGCTGGTTTGCATACTCCTCCTTGGGGAACCCCTTCTGACATGGGGCGGAGCAGAGCTTGAGCTGGAAGAGAAGGCAAGGGCGTTCGGGATGGTCTTCGGGAAGATCGTAGTGACAGGTGCGTATCTTGAAGATGCGCTTCACCGCATCCAGGGTGCGCCGCAGATTCTTTGCAGAGGAGTAGGGACCGAACAAAAGGTTGCCGTCGCGGCGCTCGTTGCGGGTGACGTAGATCCGAGGATAGGGTTCCTTGACAGTAACCTTGAGATAGGGGTAGCGCTTGTCGTCACGGTAGCGGATGTTGTAGCGCGGCCTTGAGAGTTTGATGAGGTTCTCTTCGTAGATGAGCGCCTCGGCCTCAGTCGCGGTAAGGGTTAGATCGAGAAGTTCGGCCTTGTCAACAAAAGCCCTGGTCTTGGGTTCGGTTGGCGAGAGGTAGGAATGCAGGCGATTTGCCAGGTCGGACGCCTTGCCCACGTAGAGCACCCGGTTGCGGGCAGCCTGGAATACATAAACCCCTGGCGTGTGTGGAGCGGCGGTTATGCGTTCGCGGACCGCAGGGTCGATCACCCTTTGATGACCCCCAGGGGACGCATCCGCGCGACCTTTGCAGAGATGCCTGCATTGTGCGTAACCTCAACCACCTCGTTCACGTCCTTGTATGCCTCGGGGGTCTCCTCTGCAAGGGTCTTGGTACTGACCGATAGAACCAGGATTCCTTCACGTTCCAGACGGGATTTGACCTCGTAGCCGCGAACTTCCCGCAGCGCCCTGGAGCGTGACCATACACGACCCGCGCCGTGACAGGTTGAGCCGAAGCTCTCCTGCATCGCCTTCTCGGTTCCAACAAGCACGTAGGATGCGGTGCCCATGTCACCTGGGATGATGACCGGCTGGCCTATATCGCGGTAGTCGGAGGGTATGTCTGGATGTCCGGGGCCGAACGCGCGCGTCGCTCCCTTACGATGCACGCAGAGTTTGCGCTTGCGACCATCCACCTCGTGCTCCTCGAACTTGGCGATGTTATGGGCCACGTCGTAGACCAGTTGAAGACCCAGTTTTTCTGCGCCCATGCCAAAGGCTTGCTCGAACGCCTCTCTGACCCAGTGCATAATCGCCTGGCGGTTGGCCCAGGCGTAGTTTGCCGCCCCGGCCATAGCACCGAAGTAGGCTTTGCCTTCAGGTGACGAGATCGGCGCGCAGGCAAGCTGCCGATCAGGTATGGAGAGATGATACTTCGCAACAGTGTGGCCCAGCTTCTTTACCGCGTCGTCGCAGACCTGGTAGCCGAACCCGCGCGAACCGGTATGGATCATCACAACGACCTGACCTTTCCTTAACCCCATGACTTCAGCAGCTTTGGCATCGTAGATCTCATCCACACGCTGAATCTCCAAAAAGTGGTTACCTGCCCCCAGGGTGCCGATCTGAGGAAGGCCGCGTTCGTAGGCTCGGTCAGATACTGCCGAGGGGTTAGCTCCGTCAAGACTTCCTTCCTCCTCGGTATGAGCCAGATCCTCGTTCCAGCCGTATCCTTTATTTACCGCCCAGCGCGCGCCCTGTAGGAGAACTTTTTTTAGCTCCTCACGAGATATCCGGATGCGTCCCTTCTTGCCCACGCCTGCAGGAACCGCGGAGTAGATAGCCTGTAGTAGCTCACGGAGTTTGGGCTTGACCTCGTCTGTCTCAAGATTAGTCCGCAGCAGTCGAACACCGCAGTTGATGTCGTAGCCAACGCCTCCAGGGGAAATAACGCCTTCATTTACATCAAACGCGGCCACACCGCCTATGGGGAAGCCGTAGCCCCAGTGGATGTCAGGCATCGCCATCGAGTAGCCGACTATCCCGGGAAGATGTGCAACGTTTGCAACCTGCTGGGGCGCGTTGTCTTTGATTAGCGTGGAAAGAAGCTTCTCGCTCGTATAGATCACCCCGTCGGTCTTCATCCCTCCCTGGCGGGGGATACGCCAGCGGTTGGCATCCAACCGCTCCAGCCTACCCTGGTATCCTTGCTTATCGTTACTCATTCTTAGATTATAGAACGTGATCGCGGCACTGTCAAGGATAACAAGTTTTCGGGGGCCCCGCGCGGATGCGAAGTAGCCGTATGGGGTGCATTAGGGGTTGTCAAGAAGATTTTTATGAGTAGACTCAGGTGAAAGAATAAGGAGGTCACGTGCCTTTTGATGCAAACCATTTATTCTCCAATACAGCCAACCGGATGCGCCGTTCAGAAATACGTGAGTTGCTAAAACTCACGCGAAAACCGGACATAATCAGCTTTGCGGGTGGCCTGCCTGCGCCTGACCTGTTTCCTATCGAGGAGTTCAAGGATATCTCGGTCAAGGTCCTGGCAGAGAACGGGGCTAAGGCGCTGCAGTACGGCCCTACCGAGGGTGATCCAGGGTTGATCAACCAGCTGGTTGAATTCGAGAAGCGCGGCGGCGTTGAGGTAACGCCGGAGCAGGTGCTTGTAACCACCGCCTCCCAGCAGGGCCTTGATCTGCTGGGCAAGGCGTTCATCAACGAAGGCGACCCCATTGTGATGGGACTGCCCTCCTACCTTGGCGGCATACAGGCCTTCCGCTCCTACGGCGCCGATATGCACGGCGTCCCGCTGGATGAGCACGGCATGAAGGTCGATGCCCTTAAGGCCAAGCTTGCCGAACTCAAGAACGCAGGAAGGACCCCCAAGTTCATCTACGTGGTGCCCGACTTCCAGAACCCTTCCGGCGTAACCATGAACAAGGAAAGGCGTCTCGAGGTGCTTGGCCTAGCGCGTGAGTACAACACCCTCCTCATCGAGGATACCCCGTACCGCGAACTCCGCTTCGAAGGAGAAGCGATCCCACCGTTCATTCTGCTTGATGACGAAGAACGCGTCATCACACTGCATACCTTCTCCAAGATTCTGATTCCCGGCCTCCGTATAGGCTGGTTAATCACCCGGAACAAGGCGGTCATGGATAAGCTGGTTATGGGCAAGCAGCCAGTCGATTTATGTACCTCACCATTCGGTCAGA
This sequence comes from Candidatus Stahliibacteriota bacterium, assembly GCA_004375895.1. Taxonomy (GTDB): domain Bacteria; phylum Hydrothermota; class Tepidihabitantia; order B3-TA06; family B3-TA06; genus B3-TA06. Next base: position 2,390 of record SOJW01000028.1, on the reverse strand, counting down.
TGCTGCTTGCCGAGTACATGAAGCAGGGTCTCTTGGACAAACAGATAGCCGAGATCCGCAAGGCGTACCACCGCAAACGCGACGTGATCCTTGAGGCCTTTGAGAAGCACATGCCAAAACTTGAAGGACTTTCATGGACCAGGCCCGAAGGCGGATTGTTTCTGTGGGTCAAGCTACCCGAGTACATGAGCGCCAACGAGATCTTCCCCAAGGCGATCGACAAGAAGGTGGCCTACGTGGTGGGCACGGCATTCCACTGTGACGGCGGCGGCGCCAACGCCATGCGAATCAACTTCAGCTACGCCTCACTCGAACAGATCAAGGAAGGCGCCAAGCGCCTGGCAGAACTTATCGCCGAAGAGGCGAAGTAGAGAAAAATCTAACCACAGATTACACAGATTTGTAGGGGCGAGGCATACCCTATGAAATGTTGAGCATCTCAAGGGGTACACTGTGCCTTGCCCCTATTATTTGAGTGCTCCTTTTTGCCCTGCGGACAAAAAGATCGCAGAATAATCGGGCCGACCTGAAGGTCGGCCCAATTCCTATGCCGCAAATGAACAAAAAATCCCCCTCCCTTGACGGGACAGTGTGCCCCTTGAGTGCCTGGTGCACTCATAGGGTAGGGGGTAGGGGGAGGGTGATTCACCCCCACCTACCTCTCCTACGGAGAGGCTTCCTCCCCCATCAAGGGGGAGGAAATATCTTTGTTATGCAACAACCGCCTTGTTGCTTATATCGTCGATAGAACTCGCAATGACACGGTCATTGCACTCCAAAGCAGACGCGTTGAGTGTACATTGACATCGTGCAAATTCTGGCGTCAATTAGGGTATGAAGTTCTTTAAGTTAAAATCGTGGATCGCCTTCCCTGTATTTGTAATTCTGGATCTGATCTGCGTAGGCGCAGGGATGGGGGTTCCGGTCTTCTGCATATTCCTGGGATTCCCGATCGGGTGGTATCTGGCACGAAGGCATCTTTTACTCAACCTGGAGATCAAGGACGCCCTGGTGAAGATTCTCAGGGACTCACTTATTACATCCGGGGTAACCTTTGTTTTTATGGCCGTGCTCTGGGGTAGAACGGTTTCCATGCTCTTCGATCCTGCCGCAGACTTTATCAACTTCGGCATCCCCATGATCCTATACGATCCCAAAGCAAGCTTTGTAGGCTGGTTGGTGCTGATGATTGTCATATCTCCATCTCTTCAGCTTCTTGCCACGATCTTCGCCGCCTACTTAACCGTTGCCATAAAAGCCAACCGAGGCTAATTGGCAACCTCACAATTCTCCAATATGGTCTAATCGTTAACAAATGTGGGGTATCTCCCTTTGGCGCTTTCGATTCCCGATCTATCTGGCTTTCCTGTATCCTTTAAGTATGCTCCTTGGTGCGGCAATCGCCATGTATTCGATGATCGTGACCCTTACAGGCCGTGCCGTATGGAAGGGCCGCAGGGTAGGCATGTAGAGCTAGAGACGAAGAAAGGCGGCCTTGCGGCCGCCTACATTTTCAATCTCTGCGATCTTTTGAGCTCCGCTCACCTTTTGAGCTTTGCTCAAAAGGAGCACTATGGACCTACATCGCCGTCTGCGTTGTCGTGGAAGGTGTTGTTGGCCAGTAGCTCTGCCGGATCGAGTTCAGAGTAATAGAGGTAGATTCCCCACGTACTGCTGTAGGCTATCTCGCAGTTGGTGATGGTTGGTGATGCATTATAGCAGTAGATGTTTCCGTAGTACCCGCCACCGTATTCGATCACGCAGTTGTTAAGCTTGGTCATGGGATCGATGTTTTCATCACCAAAGGCAATCCCATCCCAGTCACCAGGTGAGGGTGGGGATTTACTGGCGGTGAAGGTGATCTGCCCTGAGCTGCCGTCAGCAACCAGAGCACCTGCATCACCACTGCCTACCTTTAGAGCTGCATCCGGTCTGAACTTCAAGGTGCTGCCAGGTGCGATTGTTATGGTTGGGTTTGCCGTTCCTTCGATACTCAGATCACCGGCGATGATGTAGGGAACACCCTGGCTGAGCCATGTGCCGGTGGTGGTGATGTAATCACCTGCAACCTCTATCCCGTCATTTGTGTTGCCGGTAAGGGTGTTGTTCGATCCAAGGGTGCGGACATATTCACCATGAATCCTCAGCGGATATTCGGCGTTTGAGGTGATGGTGTTGCCACTGAACTCGGTGAAGCCATCCTCATGGGAGTAAACCCCGTAGCTGCTGCTGTGGCGAATGGTGCAGTTGGTGATGGTTGGTGATGCATTATAGCAGTAGATGTTTCCGTAGTACTCGCCACCGTATTCGATCACGCAGTTGTTAAGCTTGGTCGTGGGATCGATGTTTTCATCACCAAAGGCAATCCCATCCCAGTCACCAGGTGAGGG
>SOJW01000038.1 GCA_004375895.1 Candidatus Stahliibacteriota bacterium | reverse complement strand
AAAACAAGATGCTTTGCCTAACTGGAACTACTCTTTGTCGCCAACAAAAATGTGAAGTTATTTATTGGTGAGCCCTAAGAGGAATAATTCTTCAAGTGGGATCAGGGATGCCTAAACGGGAGGGAGGTACAGGACACCTGGAAAAATAGGAAAAGGAGTATTAAGATAGGCTGACACTCATAAGAGCTCCTTAAAAGATTCTTTCCATTGTTTGATCACGTCAAATTATATCATTAGTCTTTTAACTGCTTCAACGAAAAAGTCGTTAATCCTCAAAAGTCCAGACATCCTTTCACCCGAATAGCCCCCTCCGCTTGCTTGTCTGACAAAAAAGCCCTTTCTATCAAAATATCTCTTAAATTAAGATACTTACCAGGAGTAACATCCTGCCTCAAAAGTGAGCACAATGAAATATATCGGTTTACCTCTGATAATTCCTCAGAGTTGGCCGACCGGTTGACAGCTGACTGCTCAGGATCTCAAATTCTTCCTATTAGGATTAGCTCTACCCCATTATCTATGAATGCCTATGATCTAATTGTAGGAAATGCTCATCAAATGTGTCAATAAGTTTTCCTTAATTTATAATTCAAATACGGGGTCTATTCAGAACGTATACACACATTTTGAATAATTCAAAAAAATATACCAAACTATTTTGAGTATATGATAAACAATTAAAAAAATATTGACTAAACCATCAATTTAGATTATATGACAAGAGATCTTGTCTTAGAACTGTATGCTATTTGGACGGTCGGTCGGCATTCTTATGGGGATGCGTTGACAGGTTCTATTGAAAGGAGGGTCTTAGGTTGAGCGATAAGGAATGGAGGACGCACAATCCCTCCGGGAGCAAGCGTGTGGTTGTACCAAAGAGCTACCCGGAGACCGGTGGTTGGAGATTCTGACCCGGGCCGACTGTAAGGTAGAGATCTGTACATCGACGGATATCTTGAGTGCCGAGGAGATCGAGGCGGGGATCCTGATGCGATATCCGGCCTGGCAGGAGAAGGATATTTTGCCGTTTCTAGGGGATAACCCCCCCCCCAAGGCGGCACCAAGTATTGTAAACGCTAAAGAGGTAGGTGTTCCACCATACACCGGGTAGGCCCGGACCTTCAAACAAGAGAAACTAGAAAGGAGTGAGAGCAATGAGGATTGCAGAAAGAATAGCCCGATTGGGAACGGAAACGGCCTTTGCTGTCTCCGCTGAGGCGGCTGCCTTTGCCGCTGAAGGAAACAAGGTATATCCCTTCCACCTGGGTGACATGAACATCATCACGCCTGCCAACATCATCGAGGCAGCCGTAAAGGCGATGAAGGACGGCAAGACCAACTACTGCCCAAATGCCGGCATCCCGCAGTTGCGTGAGACACTGGCAGCCGATGTTAGTGCCTCCCGCGGTATCACCTACAACATGGAGAACGTGGCCATCCAACCGGGTGGCAAGCCCACCATCGGCAAGTTCATTCTGGCCCTGATGAATCCAGGGGACGAGGTGCTTTATCCCAACCCGGGCTATCCGATCTACGAGTCACAGATCGAGTTCCACGGCGGTAGTCCCTTGCCCTACGGCTACATCGAGGGGGAAGAGAACTTTGAGCTGGACATGGACGCCATCGAAACACAGATCACATCGCGCACAAGGCTGCTGGTGCTCAACGATCTGCAGAACCCCACCGGAGCAGAGTGCTCCTCAGCGGAGTTTGAAAAGCTTGCCGAGTTGGCCCTCAAACATGATCTCTACGTCCTGTGTGACGAGGCCTACTTCGACGTCCGCTATGAGGGTAATAGCTCCTCTTTGGCATCCCTGCCGGGTATGGCTGAGCGGAGCGTGATTCTCTACACCTTCTCTAAGAAGTTCGCAATGACCGGATGGCGGCTTGGGGCTGCTATCGGACCTAAGGAGATCATTGACGTCATCACCAAGATGAACGTCAATGATGAGTCCTGCTCGAACCACTTCATCCAGTACGCTGCGCTCGAAGGGCTCACCGGTGACCAGAGGCAAGCGAAGCAGATCCTGGAAATCCTTAAGGAGCGGCGCGACACAGCAGTGGACATCCTCAACTCCGTTGAAGGCGTGCGCTGTTTCCGGCCGAACGCTACGTTCTACCTGTTCCCGAACGTCACCGAGGCAATGAAGAAGAAGGGCCTTACCAACTATAATACCTTCCGTAAGACTCTGCTGAAGGAAACCGGCGTTTCGGTATGTACACGGCTGCACTTTGGCCGAGCCATGGAAGGCGAGAAGAACTTCTACATCCGTCTGGCCTACTCGGGCATCAACACCTCTGAGATCAAAGAAGGCCTGGGTAAGTTCAAGGCCTTCATCGAAGGCTAAACGATCCCCCCACCAGGGCTGTGGATAGATGATCGATAAATGGTGAGCAAACTACAACGAACCATTTTATACGACCGGCACGTGGCCCTCGGCGCCAAGATGGTGGAATTCGGCGGTTGGGACATGCCAGTGCTGTACCCCTCTGGTATCGTGGAAGAGCACCTGGCTGCCCGTAAGGGGTCGGGGCTCTTTGACATTTCCCACATGGGTCGGTTCATCATCCGTGGGACCGGGGCGGTGAAGTTCCTTCAGCATGTCCTGAGCAATAACGCTGAAGCCCTGGACGTCAGAGAGAGGGCTGCCCAGTACACACTTATCCCCAACGAAACCGGTGGGGCCGTTGACGACGCCTATCTCTATCACTTCGTAGAGGATGAATATCTGCTGGTGGTGAACGCCGCCAATCGACAGAAGGATTGGAAGCACCTCCAGTTGTTTCTAAAGGATTACGATGACGTTGACCTTATCGACCGCACTGAAGAGGTAGTCATGCTTGCACTCCAGGGGCGGATGTCGCGCGACCTGCTGGGGGAGATCATCCAGTCCGGCACGCTTCCGGAGCCGATGCGAAATGCGGTAAGCATTGTAACGATCTCCGATGCCAGGGTGATGGTGGCCCGCACCGGATACACAGGCGAGCCGCTGAGCTTTGAGCTCTTCGCCAGGCGAGAAGACGGCCCGATGCTGTGGGACCAAATCATGGCTAAGGGCGCGACACCCGTCGGTCTCGGTGCCCGGGACACGCTCCGCATGGAAGCCGGTCTGCCGCTCTATGGCCATGAGCTGGGTGAAGACCCCGAGGGCAATGAAATCCCCATGATGGCTTGCCCACTGGTGAAGTCCGCCGTGAGCTTTTCGCCGCTGAAAGGCGAGTTCGTTGGCCGGGCAGCCCTGGCAAGGCAATTTGAGGCGCTCGGAAAGATTATTGCCCGCGATTACTCGATGATTGCCGACCTGCCTCACCTGATCCGGCCGATTGCGGTCGCAGGCCGAGGCATTGCCCGTTCGGGGGCCAGGGTGTTCAAGGGCAAAAAACACGTCGGCTACGTTACCAGTGGTACGATGGTCCCGATGTGGGCCGCCGAAGGTGAAGGTTTGGCCTCCACACAGACCGACCAGCAGCAGCTTCGCTCGATCTGCCTGGCCTACATAGACAGCGACATCATCGAGGACGAGAAGGTCACCATCGAGATTCGCGGCAAGGCGGTAGATGCTGTGGTTGTGCCGTTCCACCTGCGCAGTGATGCACCTCCGTATGCCCGCCCGATCATCTTCGATCACGAGCTTCAGGCTGAGGAGCTGCCGGTCTGCGAGGCACCGATCAAAGTCCGCCACCTTCTGGAAAAGACCGTTGAGAACACGCTCTGGCGACAGCAGGAGTGCATCAACCTTATCCCCTCGGAGATGACGATCTCGCCGATGGCCCGCCTTCTGTCGATAATGGACCCGGCATTCCGCTATGCCGAGCACAGGAAGCTTGAGGCCTTCTACGATGCCGAAATCTTCTACTACCAGGGCATCGACTTCATTGCTGAGGTGGAGCGGCTCCTGGAGGAGGAGATGGTAAAGTTCCTCGGCTGCGGGGAGGTGGAGATGCGCCTCATCAGCGGACAGATGGCCAACACAGCTGTGTTCAGCGCGATGGTTGACTATAT
>SOJW01000003.1 GCA_004375895.1 Candidatus Stahliibacteriota bacterium | reverse complement strand
CTTGTGCGGCTTGCCCAGGGTGTGATATACAAGGCCGATGTTGCCGAGGTCTTTAGCTTTCCCTTCGAGATCGCCGATCTTTTCGTGTATCTTCAAAATCTGCTCGTAATACTCAAGCGCCTTGTGCGGCTCGCCCAGGGTTTGGTAGACAATGCCGATGTTGCCGAGGTCTTTAACTTTCCCTTCGAGATCGCCGATCTTTTTGTTGATCTCCAATGCTCGCTCGTAATACTCAAGCGCCTTCTCAGGCTCGCCTAAGTCTTGATAGACAATGCCGATGTTGCCGAGTTGGTTAGCCTGTCCTTGAAGTCTGCCAATCTGCTCGTTGATCTTCAAAGCCTTCTGGTGATACTCCAACGCCTTATCAAGCTCGCCCAGGGTTCGATAGACAAGACCGATGTTGCCGTAGGCAAAGGCCGGTGCTTCTTCGATCTTAGCCTTCTCGGCGATGCGGATCATCTCAAGGAAGGTCTGCTCCGCGTCTTTGTAAGCACTGCTTTTTATCTGACTTACCCCAATAAAGTTTAGCAGGGAAAGATCGAGTGCTGTGTCTGTCTCAGTAGTAAGTTCCATTGCCGAGCGGAAATAAGCTATTGCTCCATCGTATTCATATTCTCTATACGCCTCTAATCCATAAGTAATAATGTTGGCAAGGGCAGGGTCTTCGATTTCGTAAAAGGGGCTTACATACATTTCATCTGTGCGCCCTTGCCACTCAAATCTACGTATTTCCCTCCTGAGTTCTGCTCTCTCCATTGCAGAAGACCTGCTCAATATCAACCCACCGATACCGATAATCAAACCTGAAACAAGACCAGCAACGCCAATCCAAAGACTCCACCACCCCAATTTTTCTGGGAGACGTTTCTTTAAGGTCTTAGATTTGGTAGCCTTACCGGCTTTTGGGGATGTTTTTCTGCCAGAAGCTCCTGTTTCACCCTTGTTAGCCATTATGCCCAATACTACCGTTTACGTGTGCTTTGTCAAGTTTATAATGCTCCTTTTGCCTGGGGGCAAAAGATCGCAGAGAATCGGTCGTTGCGAGCGGCTGAAAGCCGCGTGGCAATCTCATATACTCCACAGACCTATGAGATTGCTTCGCCGTCGTCCTTCGGAGCATTTTGCATTTTGCATTTTGACCGAAGGGCGACGGCAACGGAGCAAATTTGCAATAAGTAAGGTAAAGGCACGGCACAGCGTGCCCCTACAACTCTTCCCTGGAGTCTGTCTGTAAGAGGAGATGATTAGCTATCACCCATCCTCTGCCTCCCCGGTAACGATCTCTTGCCGCACATACCTCCTATTGAGCTTGACATGGCGTTGTTTCTTGTTAAGATTAAGGTTAAAGGACTGCGAACGGATAAGGAGATAGGTTTGGTAAAGATTCGTTTGAAGCGATTTGGAGCAAAGAAGGATCCTCATTACCGTGTTGTTGTAACCGACGTACGTAAAGCGCGCGACGGCGCTTACATTGAGTCGCTCGGAAACTACGATCCCCGTGGTGCCCAGGCATTTAGCATCGAGGAGGCAAGGCTTGACTACTGGCTTGATCATGGAGCCAAGATGACTCCTCGAGTTAAGGCACTGCTAAGACGCCTTCGTCGTGAGCAGCAAGCTCCTGAGGTTAGTGCCACGGCGGAAGAGGTATCCGAGCAGCCCGAAACCGAACCTGCGGTAGAAGCAGAAGAGAAAAAAGTAGAGGATAAAACAGAAAAGAAGACAGAACCACTCGAAGTCGAGAAGACAGAACAGCCTAAACCTGATGTAGCAGACAGAGAAGGAGGCAGCGATGAAGGAACTGCTTGAGTACGTGGTAAAAGCCCTGGTCGATAACCCTGACGACGTTCAGATCCAAGAGATAGCCGGCGAGAGGACCATTATTTATGAGCTTAAAGTCGGCGAAGGTGATCTGGGCAAGGTGATTGGCAAGGAAGGCCGGATGGCGAAGGCGATCCGGACAATCTTGACCGCAGCTTCGATGAAGAAGGGCAAACGAGCCCAGCTAGAGATTATCGAGTAGATAATTTGCTTCACAATCGACCTTCTGTGGACTCACACAAGGTCGCTTGCATGTCTACAGCAGCGCGTCTGTGGCGTGAGAGGAGGTTATCCTGCGGATTACGATCCTATCAGGGCTGCCTTGCTACCTGCAGAGTGCTCTTTGGAGCGGCCATCTGAGGATCGCACAGGAGCGGGGAGCGGTAGAGATAAGCGTCCTCCATCTGCGAGATTTTGCACAGGATTCATATCGCAGTATAGACGATGAGCCATACGGAGGTGGAGGTGGTATGGTGCTCAAGGTGGAGCCGGTGTTGGGGGCGCTGAAGGAGTTAGGCGTAGTCTCTGATGGGAGTGAAGAGGAGGGAGAGAAGAAGAGAAGCGTTGAGAAGCCCTGGGTGGTTTTGCCGACCCCTAAGGGGGCAAGGCTCATCCAGGGAGACTTCGTTCGCCTGAGCGCAAAGGAGCATATCGTCTTTCTCTGCAGTCGATACAAGGGGATAGATGAACGAATAAGGGAATGGGTGGATGAGGAGCTGTCGATCGGTGATTATGTGATAGGTGGAGGCGAGGCAGCGGCCCTCGTGATGATGGAGGGGATAGTAAGGCTACTTGGGGGTGTGGTGGGAGCTAAAGAGTCGGTCGAGACGGATTCATTTACCTGCGGCCTGCTTTCCGCCCCGACCTATACCCGTCCGGAGGAGTTTATGGGAAGGCGTGTCCCGGCGGTGCTGCTTTCGGGGCACCACGAAGAGGTTCGCCGGTGGAGGCGTAAGCAGGCCTTAGCTCAGACCCTTGCGCGTCGACCGGATCTTCTGGCTAGGTTGCCACTGGATGATGAAGATCCAATGTTGCTTTTGGAGGTTTTAGATGAACAGGCTCATAGAGGTTGAAAAGGAACTTCTGCGTTCAGATCTTGAGAAGTTTGGACCCGGGGATACGGTTAAGGTCTTCTTCCGTATCCATGAAGGCAAGAAGGATAAGGTTCAGGTATTCCAAGGCGTTTGCATCCAGATTCGGGGAAGTGGACCGAATCGCAGCTTTACGTTGCGCAAGATTTCCCAAGGGATCGGTATCGAGCGCATATTCCCGTTGCACTCGCCGGTGATAGAGAAGGTAGAGGTGGTGCGATATGGCAAGGTGCGTCGCGCCAAGCTTTACTACCTGCGTGAGAAGGTCGGGAAGGGACGTTACGTCAAGGAGCGGGTGGTTCGCAAGAAGGGCGATGTAAAGAAGAAACCCAAGGTGACGGCTAAGTCGGTCGGCCAGGAGGCTATAGAGGAGGCATCTGAAGCCGCAGCGGATGTGGTAACTAAACAGAAACCCCCAGAGGCTCCATCCAAGGAGGCAACGGATGCTGCAACTAAATCTGGATCTCGAGGCGTGGAGGAAGGTTAGGTTACTCTGCGGGGTTGATGAAGCAGGGCGCGGGGCTTTGGCAGGGCCGGTGGTGGGAGCCGCGGTTGTATTACCACCTGGCGTCGAGATAGCCGGGGTATGCGACTCAAAAAAACTTACCCCATGTCGGCGGCAAGAGCTCTTCAGCAACATACTCACAAAGGCTCTTGGAGTAGGCGTAGGGTTCATTCCAGCTCAGGAGATAGACGAAACCGATATATTGACAGCCGCACTCAAGGCGATGCGTAGGGCGTGCGAGCGTTTGGCACTACGGGTGGAACCGGAGCTCGTTTTCGTGGATGGTAATCAGAAGATCCCTGATCTACCATGGCCCCAGGAACACTTTCCACAGGCCGATGCGCAGTCTCTTTCGGTGGCAGCGGCTTCAATCGTAGCCAAGGTTTTACGTGATCGTTACATGCGCCAGCTCGATGCCTCATACCCTGGATACGAGTTTTCAAGACACAAAGGTTATCCAACTCGCGAGCATGTAGACTGTCTGCGTCGCTTGGGACTATCTCCGGTTCACCGCAGAACCTTCCGTCCGTGCGCGGAATGTGGCAACGTGGAGGTACATGACATCCCTATAACGTAGTGAACCACCGCACACTCCGGCGACAGGGGGCATTGAGGACCCAAACCGAGACGTATCGGAACGGCGGGGTATGTAAGGGCTTGACATAAGTCGTTTCAGTAGTAGGCTTTAATCTTGACAACCTGGAGCGCCATAATATAAAGACGGTGCGTAGCACCGATGCGGCCTCCAGATTGAGTAGTAATATGAAAGGTTAGCGTACGGCCTCAAGCCGACGGTAACCCGTAAGAACGCGTAGTAATATGAAAGGTTAGCGTACGGCCTCAAGCCGACGGTAACCCGTAAGATTGCGAAATAATATGAAAGGTTAGCATACGGCCTCAAGCCGACGATAAACCGACAAATTGCGAAGCAATTTGGAGGGTTAGCGTAACTGGTAACGCAGCAGACTTGAAATCTGCCGCCCCTTGAGTGGGGCTTGGGGGTTCGAGTCCCTCACCCTCCGTAATACCCCAACCGAAAGCGTCGCTTTCGGTTGGGGACCCCGAGAATAAATGCTCCTTTTCTCGCAAGCGAAAAAAATCGCAGGAAGAATCTAAAAGAAGGCTAGAGCCCCCTTATGCTTTATGCCCCAGCCGGAAGTGTGGCTTTCGGTGGGGGACCCCTATTTAATGCTCCTTTTTGCTGAAGCAAAAAGATCGCAGCAGGCCTTGACATCCCCTATTTTTTTTGTATATTCTAAGTAGACAAACATTTACCAAGGAGGAGTTCATGAAAATAGACCTTACCTTATCCAGTCTGAGCATCGAGACGCTGGATCGGATTCGAGCAGAGATAGAAAAAACCCGAGGCTGGCTTGCCTTCCTTGCCATAGTCAGTCTTGCTTCAGCATTGTTTTCTATCGTTCGGCTCTTTATTAGGCCCCAGTCCAGTATACTTGATGTCCTGGTTGAACTTGCCTTAAGTGTTTTAAGCATTGTTCTGGCCGTGTTTTTGTTCCAGGCTTCGCTGAAGGGTAAGAGGTATGCCAAATCCGGCAAGGCTGAAGAACTTACCGCCTATCACGGCAAACTCAAGACCTACTTCACCCTGACCGGCTTGTTGATTATTGGGGCCCTGGTATTATCTCTGATTACAGGATTTGCAGGCATGTTCGTTCCCGATAGACCTCGCACGCTTCATTCACTCAATTATCACTGTTTACAGGATTCGCAGGAAGGGCAGGCTCGCTTAATTAGTCCAAGCTTAGGAGAGTAAAATGGAAGAAACCAATAACAAAGCTACTCCCTCTGGAGCCGGTCCTCAGCCCACTGAGCCTTTAAGCGTAGGTCGAAAGGCGAATCTGGACATCGAGATAAATGGCACCAGGGGATGGGTGGGCTTCCTGGGCGTGGTGATTATCATTTCCGGTGCCTTAGCAGTCATATTCTCCTTGCTTACAGTTTCCATGCCAGTGTGGTTTCTTGGGACTTCACCCGGTTCATCGAGTTGGATATTGATTGTCTCTGTTCTGGTCTTCTGCGGTATAGCGATTTACGTAGGCATTCTTTTGCTGCAGTCGTCCAGCCATGCCAAGAGGTACCTGAAGCAGGACAGTGAGACCGAGCTCCTCAAATACCACGTGAAGATGCGCATCTTCTTCCAGGTAACAGGCATTATAACGATTATAGGCTTATCTGTGTGGCTGATTTTAATTATGGCTTTTTCTGGCCGATAGGTGAGGTAACCCTCCACAGGTTAAATGCTCCTTTTCTCGCAAGCGAAAAAAGATCGCAGGAAGAATCTAAAAGAAGGCTAGAGCCCCCTTATGCTTTATGCCCCAGCCGGAAGTGTGGCTTTCGGTGGGGAACCCCGAAGATAGTGCTCCTTTTTTGCTAAGGCAAAAAAGATCGCAGGGGGTGGCTTAAGCCGCCCGTTCTTGTATCAATCCGATGATATAATTCTTCTGTCTTGACATTCTGAGTGCCTATGTATAATTGGTTGTAACTCAAACGTCTGTCAAAGGAGGAGTTCATGGAGACTACGACCCCGATGGCGTCCGGACTTGACGCTGCCACCATCGAGCAGCTCCGTGCAAATATAAAGGAAACAAAGGGATGGATGAAGCTTCTGGGAATCCTCTCCATCATTGATGGTGCCCTGATGGCTTTGAGCCTTGTAGGAATCGTCGTTGCCTGGCTTCCAATATGGATCGGGGTACTGTTGACCCAGGCGGCATCCAGAGGGGATGAGTTTGTGACAAAGACTACTCCAGCCGATCTGGTAGAGTATCATTCCAAGCTGAAAACCGTCTTCACCATACTTGGCATAGTAGCTATCATCGCTTTGATTGGGTTGGGTATTACGCTGATCATCGGACTTATAGTCTTAATCGCAGGTGGTTTCGCCCTGCTCAACTACTGAAGAGCTTAGGTTTGGGAGAAAGGTAGACCCAGGACGAGGTCGTATTTGACATTTCAGACTATTTTGTATAATTCTATCTTGGGGGAGGTATAGGGATTCAGGAGGATTTCGGAGAGGTGGCCGAGTGGTCGAAGGCGACCGCTTGCTAAGCGGTTGTACGGGTAACACCGTACCGTGGGTTCAAATCCCACCCTCTCCGCTCCCGTAACACACCTCTTTTAGAGAACTCGGAAGAGTCTTTGAAAGATATGGAATACCTGAGGATGTAGGAGATTTGAATGGATAAGAAAGTTAGGGTTCGCATCGCGCCATCGCCCACCGGAGCGATACACGTAGGGCTGGCGCGCTCCGCTTTGTACAACTACCTCTTCGCCTGCTCACACGGCGGGACGTTCGTTTTAAGAATCGAGGACACCGACGTACAGCGCTCCACCGAAGAATCCGCCCAGGCCATCATAAAAGGACTCGGCTGGCTGGGTATCACCTTCGACGAGGGTCCCTACTACCAGTCGCAGAGGTTGGATATCTATAGAAAACATGCTGATCAACTGCTCCAATCCGGCCACGCCTATCGCTGCTACTGCACCCCTGAACGTCTTGAAGCCGAGCGCAAAAAGGCCGACGCACAGCGGCGCGCCTGGAGATATGATCGCAGGTGCCTCAACCTCCCTGAGGAGGAGAGGAAGAAGTTCGAAGCGGAAGGAATCAAACCGGCTATCCGCTTCCTTGTCCCTGAAGGCTCAACCAGTTTCACTGACCTCATCCACGGCTCAATCACCCGCGAACACAAGGACATAGACGACTTTGTCATCGTGCGCTCAAACGGGATTCCAACATACAATTTCGCGGTTGTTGCCGACGATCACCTGATGGAGATATCCCACGTGCTGCGTGCGGTGGAGCACATCTCAAATACCACGAAGCAGATACTTCTATACAATGCCTTCGGCTGGGAGATACCGGCCTTCGCCCACCTGCCTCTTATCCTCGGCGAAGACCGCAAAAAACTCTCCAAGCGCCACGGAGCGATGTCCCTTGCCGAGTTCCGCAGGATGGGCTACTTACCCGACGCCATGGTAAACTTCCTTGCCCTTCTTGGCTGGTCACCGGGCGGAGATAGAGAAATCATCTCGCGTCAGGAGTTAGTGAAACTCTTCAGCCTGGAGCGGATCAACACCTCCAACGCGATATTCGATATGCAGAAGCTCGCGTGGATGAACGGCGAGTATCTTCGGACGATGGATCTCCCGAAACTCCTTGAGGTCTTTCAGGAGTGGCTTCGCTTCCAGGAAATCGAACTTCCTGCCCAGTACTCCTCCAAAGACTTTTTGTCCAAGGTTTTGCCATTGATCGCCGAGCGTTCGCGTACATTAGCCGAGGTCTACGACGCCCTCCTCCCATACGTCTGCGACGATTTGACCTATGACGAGGAAGGTCTGAACAAACACTTCCGCAAGGACCCGGCGGCGGTGAAGCGGTGGCTTCTCTTATACCGCGAGCGTTTGGAGAAACTCCACGAGTTCAATAAAGAGACCGCAGAGGGTGTGTTGCGGGAGCTGGTTGAGGAGTTAGGGATCAAGGCGGGTGAGATAATCCACCCTGTACGCATTGCGGTCACCGGCCGCACCGTCGGGCCTCCGTTGTTCGACTGCCTGGAGCTTTTGGGCAGGGAGCGGGTGCTGGAACGGTTAAAGAATTTACCGGTGTAGGTTTGGCTACACCATTAGCTTGTGAAACCCCTCTTGTTCGAAGTGCTTATCGTGGCTCAGAACTTCGGTCATGGATTCAGCCTTCATAGTGTTAATGGAAATGCAATCGGTCAAGCTGTAGCTTTTATCCATACGCTCTTCATATAACTTGAGCCCTCGCTCAAATGAATTACGAGATTGAGGGAGTACTTTCACATTGGGATCTGCTATGATTGCTCTTACCATTTTTACAGCTGCGTTCCGAAGATAATAGCCGCGATCAGAAAGGAAGTTCAAGAATTCCACCAATATCTCATCCGTAGTTATTTTCCTGACTTTACCGCCTAGTGATTCCTTTGCTTTAAGCGCCGTTTTTCTTAACGAATCCTTAGGGTTGACAATAGCTATCCAGTAGCATGCATCTACAAAAACGATTTTCATTCTTTAGGAGTTCCGTAAAGATAATGATCGAGATTTTTCGCCCCATCCTTAGGGAGCTTATCCCACTCTTCTTCAGGAACCTCACTAGCCAACTCCATTAGAATATCTTCAATAGGGCGAGCTGTTTCATCAAAAGGAATTTCTCCTGCCGCCTGGAGATTTAACTCCGTTACTCCCTCTATATTCTCAAGTTTTCCCAGAGGAGAGAACTCGCCTCTTCCCTTGACACGGAGCCGAACAGATCGGTGATTTTTGAGAGCTTCCGTTACTTGATCTTCTTGCTCAGGAGAGAACTTTACAGTAACGGGGGTCTTTTCGTCTAACCATAACTGAAACTGAAGATACCCTTCTCGGACATTGGCTGCAAGGACTTCTCCCTTTACATCTACTTGATCTTCGTGTTTTTCCTCTATAAAACGACTTAACCTTTTACGGGTTCTATGAGTAACTTCAACGTATTGGGGTTTCAAAACCGACGTCTTACTAAGTTTTATTGATTCGTCTTTTCTAAGAGTTTGGCCAAACTTTTGATAATCTTGGAGTGTTACTTGACTCAAATTGTACGGTAAGGGTTCGTCATTTTCTTGAGTTTTGTAAATTTCCAAGACTGCGTTCACTGCATTTTCAACTTCCTCAAATTCCTTATCAAATAAATCCTTAGTTAAATCCTTTGAACGCGGTTCTGCTCGTGCTTGCAAGCTCAAACCTGTGCTTTCGCCTTCTTTTATTGAGCCACGTAAATATAACTGTGTACGTTTTTCAAAGTGGCGCGGTAAGTTCTTACGCCCAGGGTTAACAGCACGCCATAATTCTTCCGCCGTCATTGTGACTATCTTTTGAAACTGCTCTAGCTCACCAAGTGCACTGATCTCCAAGGCATGGTCTTCGAACCTCTTGCCCTGAAACCATAGAACAACAATTTCTTTCCATCTACCAAGCATTACTCCTCCTAGTCGTAAAGTAAACGTATGAACGCACAAGTTTACTTCTGCAGATATTCTAACACAATTAGGTCAGATGTCAACCCATGTGCAATTACCTAGTTGACTTTAGTTAATCCCTCCATATCCTTTTACTATGACTAAGGTCGAGTCACCCCAACGCTTTCGCTACTACGACCTTGTGATGGCGGCGTTCGTGACCGTTTTACTCGTATCCAACATCGCTTCCGCCGCCCGTATCGTGAAGCTCTGGCTGTTCACCTTCGATGCGGGCACGTTGCTCTTCCCTCTGGCATACATCTTCGGCGACGTTTTGACCGAGGTCTACGGCTATGCACGCGCGAGACGGGTGATCTGGGTCGGGTTCGCGGCAAACGCGCTGATGTCCGGACTTTTGATGCTCATAGGCATCCTGCCCTGGGCTGGGTTCGGCCCATCCACCTCAGCCTATTATGAGGTCTTAGGATTCACGCCCCGCATTGTTGCCGCAAGCCTCGTTGCCTACTGGGCAGGTGAGTTCTCCAACTCATTCGTTCTGGCAAAGATGAAGGTCTGGACCAAAGGACGGTTCCTGTGGGCGCGCACCATCGCTTCAACCCTGGTAGGTCAGGGTGTGGATACAGGGGTGTTCATACTTGTGGCATTCCTTGGTGCATTCAAGGGATCGGAGCTTTTATCCCTGATCATCTCCAACTACATCTTCAAAGTGGGTGTGGAAATCCTCTTTACCCCTATCACCTATCTCATCGTGGGCGGTCTCAAGCGCGCCGAGGGTGTCGATTACTACGACCGCAAGACCAACTTCAACCCGTTCCATTTACGCCACACGGAGTAACTTCACCCGACTGGGGCGCAGTCGTTCCTCCGCGGGGACCCCGAAAGGAATGCTAAGCTTGACATCTGTCTCAAGTGATGTATATTTCTGAACTTACAGGCACATGACGATCGGTTAACTTCTTGATAAAGAGGCACAGGTGATCGTTTTACTTCTTTCCTTGTTTGCAGGCAGAACCACCCAGGCGGTGCGTGTAGAAGAACCTCCGATCATTGACGGTGTATTGGACGAGGCGTGCTGGCAGCAAAACCCAGGGATCACCGAGTTTATGGAGAACTATCCGGAGATGTGCGAGCCTGCCTCCGAGTCCACCCGGGTGGTGATATGCTACGACGATTATGCCCTCTACTTCGGCTGCTTCTGTTACTATAAAGAACCGGGCCAGGTAGTGGCAAGGCTTGTGCCTCGGGAGTCCGGAGGGGAGGGCGACGACATAACCATCTCTATCGACACCTACAACGACGACCGCAATGCCTTTCGTTTCGCCATAAATCCCCTGGGCATCCAGCGGGATGTCCATATAACCGACGGGGGCTGGGGCTACGATATTGCATGGAACGGTGTGTGGTATGCCGAGGCCAGTATCGAGGAGTATGGTTGGTTTGCCGAGATAGCGATTCCCTTCAAGACCCTGCGGTTTCCTCCTCAAGAAGAGCGGGTATGGGGGCTTTCTGTATCCCGGTGGATGGATGCAAAATACGAGAGACTCGTCTGGGCGGACTACCAGCCTGCTGATAAAGGTATGGGCACCAGGGTGGATCGCTTCGGCGAGCTTACCGGTATCCGCGGCGTCTCCTCAGGCCTGCACATGGAGCTTCTGCCACATTTTACCCAAACCGCTCGCGTGAGGGGACCGGATGTGTTGGATTCGGTGGTTACATTTCTTCCCATGACAGCAGGTGTTGCGGGGATGGATGCGAAGTGGGGGATTAGCTCCAACCTTGTCCTGGACGTGACCACCCTGCCCGACTACGGTCAGATTGAGGCCGACCCCGAACGGATAAACCTCACAAGATACGAGACTTACCTTGCCGAACGCAGGCCTTTCTTCACCGAAGGTGCCGATCTTTTTGATTTTTCTTTCTTCGAACCTGTCTACACCCGACGCATCGGCCGCAGGCTGCCTGACGGAAGCGAGGTGCCAATCTGGACAGGTGCCAAGCTGACCGGCAAGATAGGCGGGACGGAGCTGGGGCTGATCGAGGCCTATACAGGAAGTATTGATTACGATTATTACGGAAGCGAGGCCAGAGAACCGGCAACCCTTTACAGCATTGCCCGCATCAAACAAGATCTCTTCAGCCGTTCCGAGTCAGGTATCATAGCTACCTCGTGTGAGCGATGGGGTGAAAAGCATCAGGGTGATCGCGTCCTGGGCTGCGATCTTGATCTTTCTATTGCAGATGACTGGTATGTGAATGGGGAGGGATTGTACTCCTTTCATGCCGACACGGCGCAGCCGGGCGGCCCGATGGGAGCTGTGGGATTCGGCAAATCTGGCAGATTCAACTTCCATGCCAGCGCCTCCTATACCGACAGTCTGGCCGATCTGGGGGCGGCGGGCTATCTTTCTCGTCCCGGACACATGTGGGCAAGTATCAATGGCGGCTACGACGATTCCTGGGGTTCCGGCTGGCTGCGCTCGATTTCGGTTAACCTTGGCCCCTCGGTTGGCAGGTACCTTGAAGACACCGTCCCCTCCTATACCCTCTGGGGGTCTGCGGGCGGGTCGTTTTCGAACCGCTGGTATGCGAATCTAAGCGGCTCGGCCTCCCGCAACTTCTACCAGGAGGATGGAAGCCTGCGCTGGATAAAGAGCGTGAATGCAGGTTTTAGCAGCAACACCACAAAAGACATCTACGGCGGATTGTGGATAAGTCTCTGGGACCAGTACGTTTACGAGTATTACGTTCCGCAGTACTTCGGTCACGTGGGTTCCGTAAGCCCCAACATCTCCTGGCGTCCGATGCACAACCTGGTGCTTTCCGCATACGCCACCAGCTTTTTTACCTTCCAGGAATCCTGGGAGCCCGATCCCGCTAACGCCTTTCGCTGGACCGCGGGCGAGAGCATACGCTACACCGCCACCCGGCGCTTAAGCTTCCGTCTCAACGCCCAGCAGAACACCGACGCAGAGCGCTACAACCAGCAATTGCTCATGACCTGGGAGATCGCACCTTTGAGCTATCTTTACCTTGCTTCGGCGGTCAATCTTGTCGGCTCGTCCGGATCAATCAAGGTTGGTGAGGTAACCATTTACGGGAAGATAGTTTACCTTTTCAGACTATAACTACCCCAAGCGGATGCTTCACCTTCGCTTGGGGACCCCGAAAGGGCAACTCATAAGAATGTTTCGCCTTCGTTTAGGCCCTGAAGCATCGAGATGGGTATTTCACTCCGTAGCCGTTGAGTTGAGAAGCGAACCTGAAGGTTCGCACCACATGCTTGACTTTGGATGGGTTTTGTCTAAACTGCATCGGAGGAAAGATGCTGCGTGTTGAACAAGCTTTGGAGTTTATAGAACTGGAAGGAACCGATCTTGACCGCTACCGCAGCAGATTCCTTTTCAACTCCGAGCGCGATGACACCATGGCCACCTGGCTTCTGGGTGCCTACCAGAACCCCGACGGCGGCTACCCCATAAATCTGGTGTATGCGGAACCGTCAAATATTGCAGAAACGGTCAAGATACTCGGCTACGCGAGCGAGTTTGGGATTGTATCCTCTTCTGTTTGCCGCCGGGCAGTGGGGTTCATTCGGTCTCGCCAACATCCGGACGGTTACTGGCAGGAAGCCTTCTCACAGCTTGAGTTGGAAGATGAAATGGGCGGTGAATGGGGAAGGCTGTGGCTTTCGGCATACGTGGGCTGCCAGCTATGCCGCGCAGGTCAGCTTGAAAGCCGCGAGACCAGATTGGTGCGCAACTACTTGCTTAGCCTACGCATCCAGGGAAATCGCTTCACCTCATCCCCGGCCATCCACTTTCTGGCGCTCAGCTTCTTCGCCCTGCTTGACGGTCCAGGGTGCGGTCTGGTGCAGGAGGTGCTCCTCTACGCGCTTGCCAACTTCACCCGCTATGGTGAGCCCAGGCTTATCGCACTCCAGGCCTCCTGTCTGCTTGATGCCGGTGTAGCCTCGGAGCATGAGATTCTAAAGGATGCCAAAAGACGACTCGTGAGTCTTCAGGCTGAAGACGGCGGCTGGGGCGAGCAATATGCCGGCCTGCGGGTACGCACCACCATAGACGTGCTCAAGCTTCTCTTCACCCTTGGGGCATGGAGGATAGTTGAGGAGGGTTAAAGAATCCAAAAACGAGGGGGTGGGGGGATACCGCCTGCCGGTGTTCGGCACCGTCAGACATGCATGGGAGATATTTAAGAGAGAATGGTGGAGGCTTATGCTTCTGGCTGCGATACCCGAGGGCATCCTGTGGCTTGTAGCTGTGCTCCCGATCCCTGCGTATCCTAAAATTCCCTCCTTTTTACTACTCTTCCATTCCACGGAAGTTTTTGCCAAACGATTTCTTGTAGCGTTGCCGTTCGATCTGTTGTGGGTTTTGCTCTACAGCTGGCTGGACTGCGGGAAGACCAGGATAGTCCGTGGTGCGGCTACGGGGATGAAGCGAAAACTAAAGTTGCGGAAAGCCCTTAAGGTACCCCGGAAGGTTCTGGGACGCATGATACTCGTACGTATCGCGGTAGGCACAACCCAGCGGATAGTGTCAGCCCTCAAAAGCTTTGCCTGGTTTAGTTTTGCCGTGCCATTAAGGTTGTTCCTGAACGCAGGACTGTTTCTGGTAACCCTTTCGCTTGGAACCCTGCTGATACTCATGCCCTTCAAGATCGTTGTGGAGAAGAGGGGCTTCTTTGAGTCTATAAGGCAGAGCTATAAGCGAGTTGAGCCTTATTTTTGGAGGGTTTTTGCGATTGTTCTGCTGGTGGGATTACCCTACGTGGTTTTTGTCGAGGCCTGTTATGTGTTGAGATGGAACCTTCCCCTTCAAAGCGAGACGTCGCTTCCTCTGTTTGACTATCTGTTGGACGCTTTGCTTTCGCTCCTCGAGATAGCCTGCTTCTCCTTCGGCTGGGCTACGCTGGGTGCGATCTACACAGGGTTAAGAAGAAGTCGGCCGAGAAGATCTAAGCCTGAAGTGCCGGTTTCGAAAACGGCTCCATAGCCTAACGCTCTGCATTGATGCGTATCAAGGTGCAGTAAACCCTTGATGGAACCTGTGGCTTGTTCGATTTCTCCTAGCCCCAGCTATCGTAGCAGACGATCTCTTCAAGCGGCTTGCGGTTCTTGAACCGGGCCTGGTCGCGTGGCGGATAGTGGAGGAAGTTGGATAATCGGCGAATCATTGTCGCAATGACGGAGGAGAAAAGGTGAAGGAGGAAGATTGAGCATAGATGATTCATCAGCCGGGCAAAGCTTCAGGCTCTCTATCGGTGGGGTTCTCCATGATACCTGGCGGATATTCAAGCGGGACTGGTGGAAGCTGGGGATACTGTGGACACTTACCTGGGCGATTCCAAGATTCCTCTCCTGGCTGGGGTTTTTCTTCCATACCAGACTGCCCATAAACTGGACTGTGTTTTTTTCTGGGGTTAGAATCCATTCATTCTACTGGGAGAGGTTACTTATCGCCCTGCCCATGGTGGCGGTGTGGGCGGTTTTCTTAAGCTACTTGAGTGCGGTCAGCGTAAACGTGGTTTCCAGAAGACGGAAACTTGAAGGCAGGAGGCTTCTGTGGCTGCTGAAGGTCGGCCTAAAGCCCCTGGGATGGCTGGTGTTATGGTTCATAGCCCTGGCAGTTGTAGAGTGGATCAGCAAAATCCCCGGATACCTCGCCCCGCGCCTCTCCGCGGGTCTGTTACATACACTCGTACCTCGCATGGTTCTTGCCCCTTACCTGTTATTCATTCTATTCGCCATGCTGGTACCGTTTTACCTCCTGAGACAGAGATTGCCGTTAAAAAACGCCGTATCTAAAAGCTTCGTGTTCATATACAGGCAGTTCTGGCGGGTGCTGGCCGCGATCCTGGTAGTCACTCTCATATCCGGTATACCGGTTTTGATTTACTACGTCTACATGCGAGTTTACCCAGTCTCATCGAATGTAGATGGGGCATCCGAATGGATACAGGCGTGGTGGCTGCTGGCTAACGTGTTCATTCACGTGGTTTCGTGGTGTTTTAAGGGAGCGTTGTACCTCCGGTTATCCGGTGGTGCGGCCCTCAGCACCATTTCTCATAGCAGACGATCTCATCAAGTGACTTGCGGTTCTTGAAGCGTGCCTGATCACGTGGGTAGCCCAATGTTAACAGAGCGGCTACCTTATACTCGTCGGGGATTTTAAGCAGCTTCTTGACATCCTCCTGGTAGAAGGCACCGATCCAGCATGAGCCAAGTCCCTGCTGGACCGCGGCCAGGGTTATGTGATCCACCGCGATTGCCAGGTCAACGGCATAGGTCGGAACCCCACAGGTCATTACCCTTTCCGGTTCCAGTGCCACAGCGGCGATCACCACCGGAGCCTCGGCAACGAACTGCTGCTCCTTGGCCGCCTTGGCAAGTGCGGCGCGTTTTGCCGCCTCGCGCACCACCACGAACTTCCACGGCTGGCGATTGTTTGCAGAAGGAGCAAGCCTTGCCGCCTCAAGAACCTTCAGAAGTACGTCCTGAGGGATACCCTTCTTTTCGTATGAGCGTACGCTTCTGCGGTCGCGGATCGCTTTTGCGACGTCCATCGGACCTCCTTTTTTACACCCCGAATTGGCATGTATACGCCATCTTGGGGGAAATTCATAAGCCTAGCTCGTAACTTCATTTTAGACGCTAGTCTAGCGAGCCTCGTTGGAATGTCAACTATTTCGTGTTCGAGAAGGTTTTGCGATGAGTTCCCTTCTGCGATCTTTCGCCTCCGGCGAAAGGAGCATTTTATCTTCTCGCTCTCATCATCCGGTCGCGCCGCAGGGCAGCGGTAAATACTTCCAGCATCTGCTCTCTGTTCTTAGCCTGAAGCATCCCTTTTCTTATCTTCTCATCCTCCAGCACCCTGGCAATGGATGCGAGGATCTTGACCTGAAGGTCGTCTTTATCAGGGTCAGGGGTAAGTATGAGAAAGACAAGTTTTACAGGCAAGCCGTCAGAAGTGTTCCATTCTATTCCCTTTCGCGAGTGACCGAACGTAAACACAGGCTGAGACAACTCAGGCATCCTGGCATGAGGAATAGCAATCCCGTGCTCTATACCGGTTCCCATTACCTCCTCGCGAAGCCTGACCGCGGCGCACGACTGGGCTGCACTCGGCATACCCTCATGGTCAGAGATGGAACCGCAGAGTTCGCCGATCAACTCGAATGGGGTACTGCCTTTAAGATTGGCTACTACTGCGTCCTTCAGAAAGAACTCAAGTGCATTGAAGGCGCGGCGCAGCTGAAGGGAAAGGGTAAGCAGCGGCCCGACCAGGATGGATGAGACTACTGCCGCGACCACAATCGCCTCGAACACCACCAGATTAATAAGCCCGAACTCCAACGCCAGCACACCGATGAGTATCTCCATAGCACCGCCCGGTGTGTGCGCTATGCCTATGGCGAACGAGTCGCGCTGTGGGATGCCGGACATTCTCGCTCCCAGCCAGGCTCCAACCAGCTTGCCTCCTATGGCTACCGCGGTTACGGTGGTGACCAGCAGCCAGTCAAAGTTGGCCAAAAAGTCAACCCTGAGTCCGATGCTTACGAAGAAAAGCGGGACGAACACCGCATACACCATCTGTGAGATCGTCTCTCTGCTGCGCTCCGAAATGGCAGGTGCACCGCCCGCCATCACACCGGCAACCAGGAACCCGAAGGCGGCATGGATGCCGATAAGCTGGGTCAAAGCTCCGCACAGCCCCCCAAGGAGAACGACGAAGGTCAGAACGCTCCCAGGTTTAGGCAGCCAGCTCGTGTTGATCCACTTCACAGCCCGATTCACCAGCTTACGTCCCCAGGTCAGACTGAACGCTATAAACACCGCCGTGCCACCGAAGACCCTCAGCATGGATAACCAATTGATGCGCTGCTGGGTGGCAAGACCGAGCACCATGGTAAATGCCACCCAACCCAGGATGTCGTTCACTGTGAAGGCTGAGATTATGGTAAGCCCTATGTCGCTTTTCAGGATGTCCAGATCGTGCAGCACCTTGGCTATGATTGGTATGGCGGAGATGGCCATAGCGGTGCCCATGAATAGTACAAAGACCAGCTTGCGGTCAGGGTCTACCATGTAGCGTTCAGGCAACAGGAATGCCAGGCCTATCCCCATAAGCATGGGAAGCAAGACCCCTACGAATCCTATGGTCAACGAGGAGCGCCGCTGTTTCCAGATCGCAGAGATCTCTACCTCGAAGCCGGTTACGAGCAAAAGAAAGAGCACCCCCAACCAGGATACCGTCTGAAGCATCGAGTGCTGAACGGTCTGCTTAATGGTCTCTCTGAGAGGTTGCTGGGTTGGATCTCCGAAGAAGAAAAGGAACTTATACACACCAGGCAGAATACGCCTCAGCACCGTCGGGCCGAAGATGATGCCTACAAGCATCTCACCCACCAGAGCAGGCTGTTTCAGCTTGCGAAAGAGCTCCCCCGCGGCCCTTGCTGCAAACAACAGAAGGACTATTTGTAAGAGGAAGATAAAAAGGTTATGTTCACTAAGGAAGCTCACGGTGCACTATATCCAGCCTTCTCTCTTTGTCAATAGAGAAATTGCCCCTTTTGCCCTTCTGGCACTTGTGCCCCGAAGGGGTACTTGTGCCCTTTAGGGTAAAAGATCGCACGAACTCCTCTCGGGGGGCTTGACAAGCCCCCCTCTTTTTCCTATTATTAGACATTGAAGTCGATCGAGCATAAAAACAAGTCTAAGGTGAGACTGTATAACCCAAAAACCGAGGAGGTTTTCCAATGAAGAAACTCTTCGCTATTCTGGCTATCGCCGGTCTTGTGATGGCTGCAGGCACAGTGCTGGGCTGCGGCAAGGTGGGCGGCGCTGCCGAGGTGATAACTGACCTGCAGGACAGGGTCGAGACCCTCGAGGCCGATGTCGAGGCTATCGCCGTAACCCTTACCGAGCTTCAGGACGAGTACGATGAGCACATGGAAGAGTTCCATGGCACTAAGCCGCCGGAGCGCAAACCGGTCGTCACCGGCGGTGTCGCTAAGAAACCCCCACGTGAGAAGGTCAAGTAAAGCAATCAAAGCCTAGGAGGACTCATTATGAAGAAGGTATTAAGTTTAGCCCTGCTTGCAGCAGTCGGAGTATTTATTGTCTTCATGACAGGTTGCGACGGTGAACTTCCAGGTGAAGTCAGGAATCTAGCTGCAGAGGCTGCTGATGAAGGAGCAAGCGTCAAGCTTACCTGGACTGAACCCACAGATGCAACCGGAGACGAAACCTACAGCGTCTACTTCGACGAAACCCTCGTTGAGGAAGAAATCAGCGTAACGGAATACAAGCATTTCGAGCCGGGCAAAGCCGGTGAGTATGAAGTCACTGTGGTTTCTGGCAACGAAGAAAGCGAAGGTGTCAAAATTGACACCGAGCCGGTAACTCCCACTACTCATCAGGTCTACGAGCTGAATGGCGAACTAGAAAGCGGCCTTGGTTGGAACGTAAGCACCGGTTCAGCAGCTACCTATTCAATGGCAAACGACAATAGCAAAACCAATATTCACTGCTACTTCACCGACCTAGAAGTTGGATTCGCTGGAGACTACAATCTCGCTGGTGCCTATGTGGTGGAAACCGATCCCGGGAACACCTGGATGCCTAACACCAGTGGATGGGATCAGACGACCGTCACAGATCCGTTGGACGAAAGCTTCGATAATGTGACCATCGCTCCTGGAGCTAATAACTACTATAACTACAGCCCTGCAACAATAGGAGAAACCTACGCCATCCAGACCGAAGACGGACACTACGGTTTGGTTGAAGTGTCAGGTATCGACAAAACTTACGGAACTGTTGACGTCAAGGTAACCTTCCAGCCGATTCAAGAACTCCGTCTGTTCTAAGGACTAACTCCCTTACTCGTGAAATCCTGGAGGGAGAGGCTGCGCCTCTCCCTCCTTTAAGTTGAGAGGTTAACCGTGGTAAAGAAAATCCTTGTGGTCGGTTTGGTTCTGGCAGGTATGGTTATGTTAGCCGGATGTGTGCGTCGCCCAGCCATCCGGGCCGACTACGGCCCCCGTCTGGACGAGATCGAGACTCGATTGAGCAGTATAGAAACAACGCTCGATAGTCTTAAAAGCGATGTCTCCAAAGCCAACGCCAACGATGTGATTCTCTATGAGAATATGGAAGCGCTTTACGATGAGGTGGACGAACTCCGCGAGAAGATGGACATGCCTTTATCCAAGCCGAGGCGCAAGCTGGTAAAGTAAACACATACTTAAGCCGCCTCCGGCGGCCCAAGGTCTAATCATAGGCATAGAGAGAAATTCCAAGAAGGCCCCCGGCCTTCTTTTTAAGGGCTTGACAAAAAAGTATTCAGGCCGACAATCCTCATAAGGAGGCATAAATGCATAAGAGCATCAAGATAGTGTTCCTTGTCGTGGGAGCGATTTTTTTTCTCAGCGCTACCTTCGACGTAGCTCCTGACATAGCCAATATCTCGGTCGTGGCCCTGTCAGGTGGCGATGGAGTCAAGGTCAGTTGGAGTTCAATTGCTCCCTATAGTTCAGGCTGCTGGGGGAAAACCGAAGAGTGGCTCTACGCCCTGTACCTGGACGGCGAATTGGTTGCAGACTCGCTGGAGGAAACCGAGTACGACCTGTATGAGTACGGTCATATAATAGAAGTAGTTGGTTTTGGCTCCGCAGGGGAAACCGATCCGGCCGTAATCTCCATTGCTTCTACACCTATAACTGAGCTTACCGTTTACGAACTCAACGGCGAGGGCCCAAGCGGGGTAGGATTCGATCGGGTTGCCAAGCACGTAGCCTCATACACGATGACAGACTCGACCAACCGCGACGACATAGACTGCTACTTTACTAATTGGCTCGATTACTCCGGCGGGTTCGGAGGACTGTACTATCTGGCGAGTGCAAATCGGGTTATCTATGATCCAGGCTATTCAGGAGGTGTCACCGGCTGGCGCTCAACAGGTATAATCGAGGCGCTGGATGTATCGGGTATCGAAGATGTAGAGGTAGTTCCGGCGCTGGGCTACGCGAGTGTCGCTGATTCCGTAAAGGCAGGCGAGACCTTCGCCATACTTACCCAGGACGGCTACTACGGGCTTATCCAGGTGATGGACATCGATACAATCAACGGACAGATTGACATCAAAGCAACCTTCCAGCCGATACAGCAGCTGCGCTGGATGTAGGTCACGGAAAATCAGGATACTGCCTGACTCAGAGGCGAATAATGAGTGATGGGAGAGACCACCTCGGCGACGGCTTGGCAGCGCGTCGGGAATAATGTGGAACGGACTCTCCAGTCCGTTCTGAATATAAATGCACAGGCTGGAGAGCCTGTGCCACATTTTCAAAGGCCTAAGACCATCAGTCATTGCGAGGGACCGAAGGAAGCGCGGCAATCTCATAGGACCAAATTAAGACTCCAAGGGGACATCTGGTGCTTCAGCATAAATGCCAGAATCACCGTCAGCTATACGTAGAATATCACCCACTATCATATATGTCTGAATAACGCATTGGTTAGCTTCTAACTCTGTCTTTGGAGTGCATCAACCATGTTGATGCAGCAATGACACGGTCATCGCACTCCATACAAGCTTTCACCTGCTCCGACTTTCCAGCGGAAAGCCACCTCCCCCATCAAGGGGGAGGAATCTTACCTCACGCGCCGCTGGAGCGGTATCCTCTCCCCTTGGGAGAGGGTTAGGGTGAGGGGGATTGCCATGCTCCTTTTGCCCCATGTGCAAAAGATCGCAGTAGGGGCCGACCTTCAGGTCGGCCCTCTTCCCTTTTGTCATTGCGAGGGGGCTCCGAGCACCCGAAGCAATCTCATGGTCAGAAGCAAGCTATCCAACGATGAGATGTTTTTGATCCAACTCCCCATCTATATAACGTAGAAGACCTTCTACAATCAGTTTTCCGTTAGCGCGCGAAGCAAAACACCGCCGAACAACTGTACAAAGACCAATCAAATCCTGATCATGAAGGTATGGTGTTAATAGATTTCCGTATCGGTCAGCTATTATTCCACGCGTTTCTAAGTTACTTCCCCAATTGATAGCTATTCCGCCATCCTTTTTCATTAGTTCGTAGAAGTCGGGATAAATCTCTCTGATGACAAAAAATGGCCACGACGCAAAGATTGCTGAACGATTAACGTCATCCGTCAGTGTTGCTAATTCAATCATTCGTTCTAAAGCACGAACTATTCTTCTGGGGTTGTTTGCGGCTTTAGAGCCGTAGATTTCTATCTTATCAAAACCCCAATTGGTAATTGGGCCCTGTAGGTCTGAAGGTGGGTTTTCTCCTGTCAATTCTACGTACTTCTTGTAAAAGAACGAATTGAGTCGCGCCGGGGTAGGGAACGGAATTCTATACTTTCTGTCTAGCAATTTCTCAAGATACCATTGGCCGTTTACGCCTGAATCTTTACCGAACCTGGATTGGATCGCACATTTTATAACGGACTCATCCATTGCGATTAAGAATATAACCCTTTTACTGTCGAAGAATATCCGCAGGGTTTGGAGGAGTTCAAAAGCTTCGTCCGGTAAACAACGGTCAAGATCATCTAGAAGCACTACAAGCTTTGTCTTTCCTTTTAGACCATGTTCTATTAATTTGTCGAACTCTACACTGAAACTCTCTTTTCCTTTCTTATCCGCTGCTTTCAAAATCTCACCAACTCTTTTGCCGAATTCGGTAGCATCTAAATTTACTTTATACTCTGTTCCATCCGGCTGCTTAACGGAAAATTTGAAAACAGAAATAAGTGCAAGTAGGCTATCTTTCGCCTTGTTAAAAATCGCTAGCATCTTCTGCTTTGATTTATCTGCCGAAGCGATACCAAAATGTTGAGCAATGGCTTCAAGTACGATGAGTGGTAAGTCTACACGAGATGAAAACTTCCAAAGTTCAATACGGTCTGTAACTTCAATATTTTCTTCTAACAATTTATTCTTAACACATTCAAGAAAACTAGATTTACCTGTTCCCCATTCCCCAGTTATACCAATAACATAAGGTGGGTCAGTAACCTGTAGAATTTCTACGAACTGCGGTACAAGTCTGTCAAAACCTAAAAGGTCTTTAGCGATGTCCTCTATGGGTTCGTGACGCTTGTAGCGTAAATTCGGAGTGTTCTTTTCTTCTTTCTTCATTTCGTCCTCCTGGTTATAGCTATATGATAATGAAAATTGTAAAAAGTCAAGGTATCCGGCGCCGGTTGGTTATGGAACCTCGGAACAATGTCCAGCTTTTTTTACCCCAGATGTCCGCTTCGTGTACTCCCGGGGACCCATACGGTTCGCCGTCAGCCGACAGCTGTCAGCTCCCCTTAATTTTGCATTTTGCACTTTGACTTTTACATTCGCGACGCAGTCGCGCCCCTGTCCATTTTTTCACCTTGGTCGTTAGCCGTCAGGTCTCAGCTGTAAGCCTGAAACACTCATTCCATTTTGCATTTTGCAATTTGAAATTTGCATTTTGATATTGCGACGAAGTCGCGCTTTTGTCCATCTTTTGACCAGCTTTTGACCAGCTTTTGTCCAGCTTTTGTCCATAAAACCTGCAGCCCCTTGACCCCCTTCTATAAATGAATACAATTCCGCGTGACTAAAACAGTTCCTCGCTACCTTGGCCTGGTGCGGTCCGGCGAGCTGGACGAACGAATCGAACAGGCCTGGGAACTTGCGCAGTTGTGTAAGTTATGCCCACGCGCCTGCTGGGTCAGACGACTGGAGGGAGAACTCGGAGTCTGCCGGGCGGAGGGGGTGTTACGGGTATCAAGCTTTATCAGGCACTTAGGCGAGGAGCCGGTGCTTTCCGGCTGGCGCGGATCCGGAACGGTCTTCTTCTCCAACTGCTCGCTGCGCTGTAAGTTCTGTCAAAACTGGCAGATAAGCTTTGAAGGCGAGGGTGAGGATATATCCATTGAGGACTTCGCAAAGGGGATGCTGAAGCTCGAGAAAGCTGGCGTTCACAACATCAACTGGGTGACGCCCTCCCACTACCTGCCCTGGCTGCTGGAGGGTCTGAAGATCGCTGCCGAGCAAGGCCTTCGCCTGCCCCTCGTTTACAACTGCGGGGGATACGAGTCGCTTGAGGCTTTAAGGCTTCTGGACGGGATCGTTGACATCTACCTCCCAGACGCAAAGTACGCAGATTCTGAGCTTGCAGCCAAGCTCTCAACGGCTCCCGACTATCCCGAAGTAAACCGTGCCGCCCTTGCTGAGATGCAGCGGCAGGTGGGCGAACTTGAGACCGATGAAGAGGGCGAGGAGGGCGTCGCACGTAAGGGGCTGATAGTTCGTCACTTGATGATCCCAGGCGAGACCCGTAACACACTCATGGTCCTGGATATGTTAAAGGAAACCACTGGAGTTAAAGTGGCCATCTCACTCATGGGTCAGTACTTCCCCACGTCAAGGATGAGAGGGACGGCTTACGATCGTACCATCACCCGTGCGGAGTATCAGGAAGCTGCCCAGTACATGTTCGATTTAGGGTTTTCCAACGGCTGGGTGCAGGAGAGGCTGGGGGTGGAGTTAAGACATCGTCCGGACTTCAGGCGGGATGAGAAGGAGATACGATAAATCACCCCCCAAAATAGATGGGGCGGCATCGCCGCCCCTGGATTGTTTAGATTCCGGGTTTATCGAAGCAAAAGCATCTTCTTCGTCTGTTTTTGGTCGCCTGTGTTAAGCATGTAGAAGTAGACACCGCTTGCTACGCTCTGGCCTTGTTCGTCTCTGCCGTCCCAGATCACCGAATGAGCACCTGCATCCTGAGGGCCACTAGCAAGGGTCTTTACAAGCTTGCCCGAGACGTCGTATACTTTAAGCGTGGCAGAACTGACTCCCTTGGGCAGGAAGTAGCATATCTCGGTTGCATCCGCCCATGGATTCGGCCAGTTCTGTTCAAGAACAGGGAGACCTACCTCTTCCGAAGAGGTAAGTGAGAGCGGCCCAAGAAGAACCTCAGATTCATCTGCCATGGCTAAACCCAGCTTATACTGGTAGTCTGCTCCCGCCGCAACATCGTAGTCCGTATACTCGGTGAAGTTCATGAGGTCGGTGTTGAGCTTGGTGAACTCCTCGGATTCCGCGCGATAGAGGTTGAAGCCCTGCTCGCCGAACCCGAAGTTGGGCCAGTAGAGATGGTTGCCAGAAGCCAGCGGCTCACCGCCGAAGCTGGAAGGCTTGCCGCCGCCCTTGGGAGGAACAACGTTTACCTTCAGGGTAAACTCGTCTGCGTCCGTGGAACCATCCTCGGCTGCTCCGATAGCGGTAACCTTGCCCATGTAGGTCTCAAAATGAGCGTTGTTCGTGATATAGGCCTGCAGGATGTTCTGAGCGCCGCTGCCTAGACCAAGCGAACTCACCTCGTTAAGGTCTGGATTGATGTTTGACGCGCCAATCGTCCATCCGCCGCCGTAGGTGGAAAGGTCGGTGCATGAGTAGAAAAGATCGAGGTCAACGTTGCCCGGACCGTCGAAGAGGTCTACGTTCTTCTCCCAATCGTCGGGATTCACGAGAACGTAGGAGCCTACCACGATGGAGTTGGGCACACCGGTAAGCTCCATGGTGTTTGCCGAAAGGTTGCCCGCATAGTCCTGTATGTCGAGGTCGGCTAAAGCCTCGGCCGTGTGTACTTCCTTGGATAGAAGATCGTTCGCAGGGTTGAGGTCTGAGGCAAGGAGTGTGGCGACGGTCATTGTGTAGCTGAACTCTCCGGTCGCACCGGCTGACCATGGTGCGAAGGAGACCTCGACGGACTGACCACCGCCCAGATTGGTTACAGTGACCAGATCGGTGTAGACGACAACCCCGGCAGAGTCGAACTCGCAGCGAACGTCGAAGGTTTCGGGATCAGTACCGAGATTCTTTACCTCCGCGGTCGGGAAGTAGGTGTGTCCGGCCAAAATTTGATCGGGTGGTGAAAGGATAGCCAGGGGCGCTACGTCGTGGACGGACGGGATGGTTACTACCGACTTGGTGAGCATGTTGTTGGCAGGGTTCATGTCCCCTTCAGTGGAGGCAAGCACAAGCATGGTGTAGCTCACTCCCTCGCTCAGCGCGGCGGTCCAGTTTGCAAAACTCACCTGTCGTGAACCGCCTCCGGCAAGGTTCGATACCTCTACGGTGTCGGCATAGATCACCACCCCGGCGGAGTCGAACTCGCACACCACGTCGAAGCTCAAGGCAGGATACTCGTTGAAGTTGGCGACGGTTGCTTTGGGTGGGTAGGTGGTTCCCACATAAGCAGAGTCGGAAGGCACGTCGAGGGATACCGGTCCCACGTCGGGCGGTGCCCATGCCGCATAAACCTCTTTTGAAAGGACGTTGTTGTCGGGATTGGCCTCGTCCTCGGCAATGGCGGTTACGGTCATGGTATAGGTGATGCCGTCGGCTTCGCCGGTTGTCCAGTCGGCGAACGTGACCTGAGTGGTATCCCCGTCGCCCAGACCGGTAACCTGAACCGTATCGCAGTAAACAAGAACACCTGAGGAGTCGAACTCGCAGATCACCGGGAAGTCAACAGGTTCTCCCTCCAGATTGGTAATGGTGACCTCGGGGGTGTAGGTGCGAGCGGATAAAACCGTATCAGCAGGTGAGTCTAAAGAGACGATCTTCACGTCAGTAAGAATCTGGCTGTACTTGATGGTGAGGTAATCATCATGAGATTCGCCTGTTACGTAGACGTTTTTATCATCATCAACTGCGATGGCGCGGGCCACATCGCTAGCGTAAAGAGTAGGTCCATTATAAGATGCGGACCACAGTTGACTACCCGAAGGGTTATACTTGAGGGTTACGTAGTTGTAACTTTCATCCCGGGAGTGATATGAGTAGCCGGTCACATAGATGCGGCCGG
The DNA here is from genome assembly GCA_004375895.1 of Candidatus Stahliibacteriota bacterium. Taxonomy (GTDB): domain Bacteria; phylum Hydrothermota; class Tepidihabitantia; order B3-TA06; family B3-TA06; genus B3-TA06. The sequence goes on along the minus strand of SOJW01000003.1, from coordinate 20,505 downwards.
AGTTATCCACTGCAAGGTCGTAAGCGTAATCCCAGGCGTTACCTTCTCCATTGTACCGTGCAACCCACTGTTCTTCGCCTTCAGTATTATACTTGACCGTTGCATAATCAAAGTTGGTTCCTTCTCCAACGCTCTTGCCCGTGACGTAAACGTTGCCCGCCTGATCAACCCCAATAGCCGTGGCTGAATCAAGATTAGACCCGAATCCGCTGTATGAGGCTGTCCACTGTTCGGTTCCCACAGAGTCGTACTTCACCGTAAAGTAATTAGCGTAACTACCGCTTGTGATTCCAGTGACATAAACATTGTGTCCGCCGTCGACCGCAACCTCGGTGGACACATAACCCGGTGCACATACAGAAGCCCACTGCAGGGTTCCATCAGGGCTGTACTTGAGGGTCGCGTAATCATTATAGGTTATTCCGGTCACGTAGATGTTGCCCTCATCGTCCAGGGTTAGGTCATAGGCTTCATCGCGGTTATTTGCGGGTCCATCATACTCCCGTTTCCACTGCAGGGTTCCGTGGGTATTGTACTTTGCAACGAAAATATCCCGAGTTTCGTAATAGACGTAAGTGCTAGAATAGCCCGCAACGTAGATATAGTTTGAATCATCCACCACCACGTCGTAGAGCTTACCGGAATACCCACCGAGAAATTTTACCCATCTTCGAGAACCTGCCGCATTATACTTGATTAGGACGCCGTCAGGATTGTAGTGTACATTATAAGCATAACCAGCAACGTACACGTTACCGGAATCGTCCACCGCCACGCCATAACCTTCATCATCCCAGCCCTTGGGACCGTCGTAATCCTCTGTCCATCTGAGCGACCCGCTGGCGTTGATCTTGAAGGTGTAGATGTCGTACCATCCACCACTAACCTTGCTACTACCTGTCACATAAACGTTGCCTGAATCGTTCACTGCTATAGCGTGGGGCACATCATCATAACGGTAGTTTCTGCGCAACGTCCACTCTTCATTGACTTGTGCGGTTAAGCCGGCTGACAGGATGAGCACCAACGCTACTGCTATAAGCGATGTGTATCGCTTCATTGTTACCTCCTTGGGTTGTTTGGCTTTTTGAAGGATGTTGCTTTCCCAGTCCATTTTTCCTCCTAGCTGTGCTCCTAGAGGGTGCGGCACCCTCGCTTGCTACGAACCCTCCTTAACTGATACCGGGGAGTAAAGTGATAGCATCTCCCCACACCCATACTACCCACGTACTCAAAAATCGGAGCTTATCAAGTTAAAAATGCCTAAATTCTACTCTTCGATTCACGGCCCGGTCCTGCTCGGTATCGTTGGTGTCAATGGGCTTTTGCTCGCCGTAGCCACGGGGGATAAGGTTGGAGCTGTGGCATCCAACCGAGACAAGGTATGAGACCACCGACTGCGCTCGTTTGCGCGAAAGCTCCAGGTTATACTCGTCCGAGCCGATGTTGTCGGTATGGCCCGCTATCTCCACCTTCATATCAGGGCTCTCTTTGAGAATCTTTGCCAGGCGGTTCAACTCAGGAAAGGACTCAGGCCGCAGGCTGTAGTCGTCGAAATCGAAGAAGATGTTGTTGATCCGCACCGCTGTTCCCTTTTGTCTGATCTCTGAAATCGAGGCCAGGGCGATGTCTTCCGTTATATCCACCGCCTCGGTTTGTTCGGTTAAATCTACGTTCTTGGAGACAGGATAGTAGCCCTCCTTCTCCGCGTAGTAGCCGTAGTTTGCGCCCAGGGGGAGAACGATGAAGTAGCTCCCGTCCTGAGGATTGCTTCTGAGTTCGCCTGCGTTTTCGCCGGTTGCCAGATTCTCCCATTTTATCGCCGCGGTCAGGGAGTTACCTTTCTCGTCCATAACATTGCCCGAGATCGTCGCTACTGCCTCGGGGCGCACCTGGCTCGGCAGGGTGATGGAGTAGATGTCGTAGCCGCCATACCCTGCGTCTACCTCGTAGGCGGCAAAGTAGGCAACCTCGCCCGATGTGGCAACCGTGTACCCCCAGTCGTCACCCGCGGTGTTGATCTGTTTGCCCAGATTGCGAGGTTCGCTCCAGGATGTCCAGGATGTCTCGCTTAACCGAACCGTTTTGAATACATCCAGCCTGCCCAGACCGTAGTGGCCGTCGGATGAGAAGTAAAGGGTCTTGCCGTCCGGATGAAGGAACGGGGTGCGCTCTGCATAATGGGTGTTGATGCAAGGCCCAAGGTTCACAGGCTCGCTGTACCCCTCTGGGGTGCGCAGCGAGACGTATATGTCGGTATTCCCCCAGGTGTTGCCGTGGAACGGTTCATCCTTGGGGTGAAACTCCCCGATGTTGGCAGGCCTGTCCGAGGAAAAAAGTATCACCTTGCCGTCGCTTGAGATGAACCCGTCGGACTCGAAGTATATGCTGTTTATAGGCCTGGGCAGGTGCTGCATCCTGCCCCAACCCTGCCGGGTCCTGTCGGAATAAAAGATATCGCCGCCCCCAAAGCTGCCCGCATAGTTGCCGAAAAGTATAAGCCGGTTGCCGTCCGCCGAGATCGAGCAAAGCGACTCGTTCCGCATAGTATTAACCCCCGTAACACCCCCACCCAGGTTCTCAGCCTTACCCCATCCGCCGTTCTCGAATATGGAAACAAATATATCCTCCTCGCCGAAGCCGTCTGAGCGGTCCTTGCCGGTAAAATAAAGATCCCTTCCGTCGGCTGTGGGTACTGGCAACCCCTCGTGAGCGCTGGTGTTGATGCCCTGACCCAGGTTGGCGACCACAAGACCCTCTTCCTTAGCCTCAAGCAGCGCGATTACCTTTTCAAACCGCTCGTCCATGGCATCAAATAACCCCTGATAGCGCTCATAGACCTCTGCCGCCTGCTCCCACTCGCCGGCACGGATGTAAGGCTCGGCAACGCGTTCCAGCGCCACGAAAGCCTCCTCGTTGGGCGCGCTGCGTTTGATGAACCGTTCGTACCTTTTGATCTCCTCCGGGCTGACAGGCCCCCTCTTCCTGCTGAAATCTGCAAAGGTCTGCCTCATGGCGCAGCCCGAAAACAGGACTAAAGCGGCCAGCACTGCCACAACTCGCATGCCTGATAACCTTCGACCCATGTATTACTATGCCGGATAATCCAGCATTGTCAAGCTGGATATGGACGTATCCCACCAGCTACTCCCCATTAGGCCGTGATGACATTAACCGCCGCTGTGCGTCTGGTGTCTACTTCGTGCGGTTAGAAGGAGGCAACACGGCGCTCACAAGGAAAGCTGTCGTTCTCAAATAGCCGGGGTCCCCGCACGGGTGCGAAGCAGCCGTGTGGGGTAAAAAGAAAGGCGGTGGTGCTTCATTGATCCCTCACCCTAACCCTCTCCCAGAGGGAGAGGGAACTGCGATCTTTTACCCTAAAGGGCACAAGTACCCCTTCGTGGCACACGTATCCGCAGTAACAAAAGGAGCAATAAAAGGTCTTGACTTTGGGACGGGTTGGGGTAGACTTAGGCCTAAATCTCCCGAAGGAGGCTCGATGGCTAAACGCGGTGCAGGCTTAAAGAGGTTCCGTGGCCCGTTCGTGCTGCACATGATGGATCTTTTTAGATCCATACGACGCTCCAGGCAACCGTTTGCCCTGAAGGTAAGGTTTCCCAGACAGGATGCGGCAGGGACGATCTTCTTTGAGAAAGGCAAACTGGTGCACGCCGAGTTCCGAGATAAAACCGGTGAAGAGGCGTTCTCTGAGATCCTGACGAGACGCGACGGGGATTACGAAACGATCCGGGGCCTTGCCGCGGATGTGGTAAGCATCGAGCGCGACGCACGAGATTTGATCTCTGAGTGCGAGGCGCGTGTAGCGGAAAAACAAGAATCCATCCAGCCAGAGCTTGCGATCACGGAAGAAGGTGCCGAGGAACCCTCCAGGGAAGGCAAGAAAACCACCAGGAGAGCAAAAGAAGAGGTCAAGCCCGTCACGAAGAAAGAACTCGAAGTTGCCGAGTGGTCGCCGCCTCAACCGCCGGATCGAGGCCTCCAGGAGGAGGCATGGATGAAGGACTGGGGCGAGAAGACCCCAGGCTTCCGGTCGGCCCACATAGTGCGGAATGACGGTACCAAGATCATGGAGGTATCAGCCGAAGGGGCTGAGCAAGAACTCGACATTGATGCTGTAGATGAGTTGTGCAGATCCTCAGCACGGCTCATCGGAAAGGCCGACGCATCGGAGTTGAAGGGGCTGCGCTTTGAAACAGAAGAACATCTGTACTATGTCTCAGCATTAGGTAAGGGCTACCTCCTCGTGGTCTCTCTTGATCGAACCGCCCTCCCTTTGCCCTCAATAGAGCATCGCCTGAACCAGCTCGTTGGAGCGCTAAACGACTCTCTGGAACGGGCCTGATCCCTCCCCGGACAGCACATTTCCAACTACCCCCCTAACCGGCTAATATCTAAAGAGATAGCGAAAGGGTCTAGAAGCTTAAGACGAGCTTGCAGGAGACCGCAAACTGGCCACCTGCCGGATACAGACCTATGCGAACAGGCGGGACTCCCGCACCGGCCCAGCCGAGTTTATGCGCAAGCCAGGAGCCGAGGAAGGCTCCACTGACCCCGGCCGCAACCGGAAGCGCAGCCGCTAGAACCTCCAAAGGGCGATCCACCAGGTGGGGGTTGTAGTGCGTCGTGTCGGCCTTGGTCTTGGAAAGTATCAATAACGATATCCCGCCTGCGGCCAATGCCCCCAGTTCAGCACCTACCCACTTGGGCCAGAACGGGGTCTTTCTCCCCATGGCAAGCCCTGAGACGTGCACACCAAGGGCCGATCCGAATGGCACGCCTACGCTGTAGGCTAGAGCTACCGCCGCGCGTTGCTTGGTGCGAAGCGGGTACTCCTCGGTTGTATCCGAGATCTCTGGAGCCGCAATCCATGCCAGCTCCCCGGTTAGGAATCCTGCCGCCGCCGCACCCATAAGGCCGATCACAGCCTGCTCAATTAGAGCTCCAGTATCAACCCGCGGGACAGCACTCACACTAAAGCTCGCAAGCAACATTAGCGAAACAAAGCTTCCCATAGATAACTCCCTTACAGCGTGCCCTTTGGGTAAAGTTCTTTGTAAAATACTCGGTGGCGCTTGTAAATCTTGCCGCCCAGCTTATCCATCTCCGCACGCACCCTGGTATTGTCTTCAAGCTCGTGGTGGCTGTCCGAGTGCGTCATCTTCGCCTTGCGAGCGCTGACATACAAGGCGTTGGCCATGAGCACATCCAGTCCCTTTCCGCGATGCCCCTCTTTGATTGCGCCCAGGAGCATATCCAGTCGCTTGGAACGGCGGCGTGCCGCAAGGATCTTGAATATCCCAAATGGGAAAAGCCTGCCGCGAGCCGCGCGTATACCATCGGTCATATCCGGGATTCCTATGGCGAAGCCAACCACCTGATCGTCCAGGGTAACGGCCTTTACGAAACGAGGGTCAAGAATCGGGATGTAGTCGGCGGCAACCTTTTGAATCTCCTCGTCGCTCAGGGGAGAGAACCCGTAGAGGTGGCGGTAGGCTTCGTTTATGAGTTTAAAGATAGGCTCAATAAGCGGCTTGAACTCCTTGCGTTTGGCAAACTCCTTTAACCTGTAGTTCGTGCGGGAAGAGAGCCTTTTTGCGATCTTGGCATAGACCGGCGGCAAGGGGTTGCTAAGCTCCACAAGATAGGTGACCCAGTCGGTCTCCTTCGCGTATCCTGCCCGTTCAACAAGCGCTGGGGTATATGGGGGGTGCCACCAGGTGGCTATAGAGGCGCGTTCCTCGAATCCCTCGACAAGCATCCCCTCCGGATCCATGTCGGTAAAGCCCAGCGGTCCAACGATGCGATCGCACCCTTTTGAACGCGCCCACTCCTCCGCCGCACCCAGAAGCGCAGATGCCACTCCCTGATCGTCTACGGAATCGAAGAACCCAAAACGCGCCTCGCGTTTGTCTTGAAACTTATTCAGCTTGTGGTTGATAAGCGCCATGACGCGGCCCACCGGCTTGCCGTCACGGTATGCAAGGTAAAGCTCCACGTCGGAGAAACTCCACGCGTCGTTCTTACCAGGGTCAAAGAAACTTTTCTCGTTTTGATAGATGGGATGCACCCACTGCGGATAGCGATCCTCGTAAAGCTTCTCCGGGAAGTAGATAAAGAGTTTCCTCTCCCTCCTCGTGCGAACCTCACGAATCTGGACTGACATCAGGCCTCCTTACAATAAGGCGTATTATGCCGTAAATCCGGCAAACGTCAACCCCGTAACACCCCGTAACACCCCGTAACACCCCGTAACACCCCGTAAGACCCCGTAAGACACACCATGCATCGGATTTACAACCGACGGGAAACAGACAAGAGACAAGATTAATGCGGGGTACTTTTTTGGTAAGACCTTGACATCCGCCGATTTTGGACTATAAAGCAGGTTATGCAGGGTTTGTTCTCCAAAGGGGAAAGCAAGAACCCTGCGAAGAAACAACCGACCCTTTTGGGTCAAGAGGAGAAGATGAAGGGCAAAGCGTCCAATGATAAACAGCCCGCTAAACCAAAGGAGCCTGGGGGGAAGCAACGCTCGCTGGGACCGGTTCCCAACCTTGAGGAGCACGTAGCGCCCGACTGGTGGCGAAGCCTGTTTAACTCCATCTATCTAAAGACCGACGCGGACGTGGTGGACGATGCCGAGATCACCCGCAAGGAGGTTGAGCTTTTTGCTCAGATCCTCGGCATCTCCCAGGACGACAGGATCCTTGACCTTTGCTGCGGTCAGGGACGGCACTCGCTTGAGCTTACCCGAAGGGGATTCGCCAATGTGGAGGGCATGGACCGGTCTCACTACCTTATCCAGAGGGCCAAGTCTCAGGCCAGAAAGGAGTCCTTGAGCATCCGTTTCCGTGAGGGCGATGCAAGAAAGGTCCCTTATCCGCCGGACAGCTTTGACGCGGTTATGATTTTGGGCAACAGCTTCGGCTACTTTGAAACCCCGCAAGACGACCTGCGGGTTCTAAAAGAGGTGGCAAGGGTTCTCAAGCCCTGGGGCAAGCTGCTTGTGGACATCGCAGACGGCGATTATCTGAAGAAACACTTCCAGCCGCGCTCCTGGGAGTGGATAGATCCAAAAAACTTCGTGTGCAGGGAGCGCTCTCTTTCTCTGGACAAGCAGCGATTGATATCAAGAGAGGTGGTCACGCACACCGAGAAGGGGGTCATCGTGGATCAGTTCTACGCGGAAAGGCTTTACACAAAAGAGAGTATAACCGATCTCTTAGCCAAGGCCGGATTCGGCGAGATAACCGTCCACTCCCAGATAAGCCCTGACTCCAAGCGCAACCAGGACCTGGGGATGATGGAGCGCCGCATCATCGTATCCGCGCAGATAAGGAAGGAGTGGACACCGGCAAAGAAGAAACCCAAGGAGCTTGTGCGGAACGTAGCCGTCGTTCTGGGCGATCCTTCAAAGCCCGATTCACTAAAGCCATTCGGTATATTCGACGACGACGACATCTATACCTTGGATCAGCTCAAGGACGCGCTGCGGGAGCTGCCTGGATACAAGTTCACCTGCTACAACAGTCACTCAACCTTCCTGGGCGACATGGTCAGGCTCAAAGGCAAGATAGATTACGTCCTCAACTTCTGTGACGAGGGCTTTGACAACGAGGCGCGCAAGGAGCTTCACGTACCCGCCATCCTGGAGGCGTTGGGCATACCCTATACCGGCGCAGGCCCGCAGTGCATAGCGTTTTGTTACGACAAATCACTGGTACGAGGGGTGGCGCAGGAGATGGGTATTCCGGTGCCCAACGCCCTGTTCATCAAACCCGAGGACACCACCTTTGATTTAGACCTTACCTTCCCGGTGATAGTCAAACCCAATCTGGGTGACTCCTCCTTCGGCATAACCCAGCGCAGCGTGGCGTATAGTGTAGAGGAGCTTTTAAACGCGGTTGCCGAGATTCGCCAGAAGTTTGGCTACGAAAAGCCCGTCCTGGTGGAGGAGTTCCTGATGGGCGCCGACCTCACCATGGCTATCATCGGCAACCCGCCCGAGTCCTACCAGGTGCTTCCTATCGTCGAAGAAGATTACTCCAACCTGCCCGAAGGGTTACCCAGGATATGCGGATACGAGGCCAAGTGGATACCTGATTCACCTTACTGGAACCTCAAGTCCGTGCCGGCGAAGCTGTCTGAGGTGGTAGAGAAGTCCTTGATCGAGTGGAGCAGCATGCTGTCCGAACGCTTGGAGTGCCGCGACTACGCACGCTTCGACTGGCGGCTCAACGTCAAGGACAAGCCCAAGCTGCTTGAGGTCAATCCCAATCCGGGCTGGTGCTGGGACGGACATCTGGCAAAGATGGCGAAGATAGCCGGAATGTCCTACGCCGAGATGCTGGCCGCCATACTAAAAACAGCCGAGCAGCGACTGGGCCTGCAACCAACAAACGGCGCGCTAAACTAAGGTCCCTCCCCCAGAGAACAGTGTTGCCCCTCCCAAGCTATCACCCCATCGGGACCTAGGCTTTACTTGCCGGGAGGCGTGCGAAGCTCTGCTAGCTTTCCGGCAAGCTCTCCACCCAGCTCGGTAAGCTTAAACCCCTCTCCCGCTTCCGTGACGAGTCCCGCCTCCTCGAGCAACGTGAGCGAGCTCTCCACAGCGCTCTGCGGCAGCTCTATGCGACGGATGTCCCGCACGCTTGCAAGGATATCCTCCACCCCCATAGAAGCCCGACTCTCGGCAAGGCTCTCTATTATCGCCGATGAAACGGTGGTCCCGAAAAAGAAACCCATCAAAGCCTTTGAAAGATCTTCTGAATACATCCTCTCTCCAGTTCAGGGATTATTTAGGGTTTCGGTTCCAGGTTGACCGATTACATGCACGTTTCTCAATAACGACCTCCTTGTAGTTTATTTCGTGTCTTGACGGTTAATTATTGTCAGAGTCACCGGGATGTCAAGGTATCTTTACCCCAACCGAACGCAGAGCATTCGGTTGGGACCCCGGAAACATCCTGACGATTAAGGAAGGCTTCGGTAGGCCTCGCTTCGATGAATAACCGTCAAAACCTGAATCTCTTTATTCTCGTGCGAAAGCAGATAAAACACCCGCCAGTCGCCCACCCTAAGGCGAAAAACCTCCTTTTGATTCAGGACAAGGCCACTCAACCGATGGTGGATAACTTTCTCAGCATTATCCCCCAACCACCTCAACTTCACTTTGATACGTTCTTTTACTTGAGGATCAAGTGAACGAATCTCCCTGGTCGCGCTTTTGGCAATCCTGACTTGGTAGGCCAAAGTGCCTCACAACTCGTCTAAAGATACAATCTTACCCTCTTCGACTTCCTTTTGTGCCTTGCGCATGCGCTTGACGAACTCAGGGTTATGGGCAAGGAGCCAGTCCTCCAGGTCTTCTTTGGTCTCGGCGCTCTCCCAAACGCTGAGGGGGATCGTTATAATCTCAATGTTTCTCTCCATCATTTCAGAATCATATGGAAAATCCGAAAGATGTCAAGGGATCGCATTGCCTCACCATTTCAGGCCGTGCCATCTGGAAAGTAGGGATCTCCAACAAACAAAAGTAAACGACACCAAAAATTCATCACTTAAAAGAAAAGCACTGCCTTGGGTTGACAAAATTTGCATTATGGATATGGTAACCTCATGGTGGGGCGCAGATCTGTGGTCGCTTTATTTATACGCGGATGCATCTTTCAGAGATGGTTGGCATTGTTCAAAGGGTGTAGCTAGATGAACAGCAACCTTTTGCACGTTCTGCTTTGGACCGGCGTTGGATTTGCTGCCGGCTCGATGATGTTTTCGGTATGGATGGGAAAACTGCTTATCAAAAAAGACGTCAGGGAGTACGGCGATGCCAATCCCGGTGCCATAAACGCGTGGAAGGCGGGCGGCTGGAAGATAGGGCTTCCCGCAGGAGTCCTGGAGTTATGCAAAGGCGCTGTCCCGGTAGGGCTGGCTCATTGGGTATTCGGCATCAATGGATGGATGCTGATACCGGTTGCTCTGGCTCCCATCCTGGGACACGCGTTCTCACCCTTTCTGAAATTCAAAGGTGGAAAGGCGATAGCGGTAACATTCGGCGTATGGACAGCTATCACTATCTGGGAGGGACTGGTGGTCCTTGGGCTCCTCATAGGGCTCTTCTATCTCCTTATCGATCATCCCTCCTGGTCGGTTATACTCGGCATGCTCGCATTCCTAGGCTATCTTCTCCTCCTCGGCCTGTTTGTTCGAGGAATGGAGATACCGCTGCTCGCCATATGGGCAGGCAACATGGCGATATTCCTGTACAAGCACCGGATCGATCTGAAGAAAGCTATCAAACCCAGGCCTTACATCCTAAGGCTCCTCAGGAGGGCCTCTTGAGTAATATCTGGATAAACATTCAGGTTATTACTATCGTCTTCCTCCTGCTATTATTGCTGATTGCCCTCAGCAACACAAGGAGTTTCCGCAGATTAGGAGACTATCCTGCGCCCTCTCGCTTCCTGCGTGTCTCGATTCTGGTTCCTGCACGTAATGAAGAACGAAACATCGCTGCATGCGTGCGTTCGCTTCTGGCTCAGGACTACCCTGACTTTGAGGTGATCGTCCTTGATGACGAGTCTACGGACAGGACATGGGAGGTGCTTGGGAGATTAACAAAAGAGAACAAAAGCTTGAAAATCCGTAAGGGCAAGCCTTTACCTGAGGGTTGGATAGGCAAGCACTGGGCATGTCATCAGCTGGTAGGGGTTGCAAGTGGAGAACTGCTTCTTTTTACCGATGCCGATACCCGTCATCATCCAAACACCCTGCGAGAAGCGGTGGCAGCTTTTGAGGCGGAAGAAGCCGATTTCCTGACCGCCCTGCCCAGGGAAGAAGCTAAATCTTTAGGCGAAAAGTTGACCATACCCGTTATGTCCTTCGGCATCAACTCCTTTTTGCCTGTCGGTTTTGCGCATAGAACTCGCTTATCTGTCTTTTGCCTCGCAGTTGGTCAGTTCATGCTCTTTCGCCGCAAGGCTTATGAAAAGATCGGAGGTTACGAAGCCGCAAAACAAAAAGTGCTGGATGATGTCTGGTTCGGGCGAAGGATCAAGGCGCACGGGTTACGTTGGAGAATAGTGGACGCAAGTCACTATATCAGTTGCCGGATGTATACCAACCTTGGGGAGGTCTCCGAGGGCTTCAGCAAGAACCTGTTCGCCACCTTCGGCAACAATCTACTCGTATACATACCGGTCTGGCTGTGGATTACTACGGTATTCATCTTGCCGGTGCTCGTGCTTGGATTAGCCATAACCGGAGTTGGCGTCTCTGAAACCTCGGTGGTGCTTGCCCTCGTCACCGTAGGATGTTCAATTATCCTGTGGGGAATAACGCACTTGCGTTTCCACTACCCTTTATATCTAACGCTCCTCTACCCGGTTATCGTTTTCTTATGGGTTCTCATGGCCATGCGCTCAATGGTCATGACCATTGCCGGTAAGAACACATGGAAGGGCCGCACACTCAATATCAAAGAGAAACCTGTGGAAGAATCCGAGGATCTTGAGGATGTCCGGGACCGTCCCGCCTAAACTGAATTCCTTACTGGGATACAACTAATTGACGATACAGAATCTAAAACCGTCTGTTTGCACAGGCTAGAGAGCCTGTGCCACACGCACTCCATAGCGGCAGAGGAACAGGGGGTGAGGGAAACGATGTAGAATACTCCTGTCTGTTCATAAATCCCGACCCCTATGAATCCTAAGCTAGTAGTGATAGGCAACGAGTATGGTCCCCGGTCCGGTGTTTGATCCCACCAAGGCAGTCAATTGCGAAACAAACAGAAGCTCCGCATTCAGGTCCCCGATCCCTTGTTTTAACCTTGATAGAGATTCTTCGCAAAGATCGGCATGAGCAACAGCTATTCTAAGTTTTCCTTTTCGAGAAACCTTCTTCAACTCTTTTAGTATCACTGAAATCCTATCCTTACCTGAGAACTTGAGGCCGGTCGTCTTTATCTGACCTCCTACAATCCCTATAGCCGGACGAACCCCTGCTTTCTGAAGAAGCAAGGCCGGAGTAGCCCAAGGCTGACGAAGCCTGCCACCCTGCACAAGCCAGGTAAGATCTTCAATAATGCCGAATAATCTTACACTATTTCTGAATTCTTCGAGTATTTCCAATATCTCCGCAAGCCCTTTACCTTCATTAATCAACTCCTGGGCCTTCCAGACAACCAATCCTTCCGCTACCGAGGCCAGGTGAGTATCGAATATCTCGATCCGCTCCTGCTCCTGTGCTGGCATCTGGTTTCTCGCCTGGGTTGCCGAATCAAACGTCCCTGACCATCCTTTGAATAGGAGAATCACTAGCACCTTATCGAATTTCTCAAGAGACCTCTTGTAGGCTTTCTTGAACCTCAAAGGCGGGGGAGCAGAGGTCTTGGCTGTCTTTTTGAGCTCTCTCATCCTCTGATAAAGCGTTTTTGTATCTTTGATCTCCTCGTCTTCATCCGGGAACCAAACCGGGTATTTAGCTACCTCTATATCGTGCTTTAGAGCGAAATCTTCTGATAGATTGGACGCCTCGTCGGTTACTATACCTATTTTTCTTCGGGCTGAGGTGTCCATAATTATCCCTCCTCGGTTAAGTCTTCTATTCTAAAATCACCTATCTTGCTGAATCTCCTGGCAACCTTGGCTATCTTCTGGGGAGAATCGGTATGGATGTGTAAAGCAACCCTTTTTCGGGATGGGGAGATGCGTATGTCCAGACTATCCCCTAAGGGCGAGAATGCTTCTCTAAGTGCATCTTCGTTGAGATCCTCTTCCCCTTTTATTACTACCACCACCCCTGCCCTTTCTTTGATCGTCTCTGCTATTGCCTCCTGGAAGCCTTCCAGGAAGATCAAAAAACCCAGCGCACCGGCATCCACCACCTTTTGGGCTTGCAGCACGTGGATTTCCTCGGGTGTATTCTTCCCACGAAGTAGATCGCCTAACCTGTCGGTAGTTTTCTCGACGGCAACCCTGGCCTGAGAGATGATCCCTTCAAACAGAGAGACGAGGTTGCTTTCGTTTTCACAAAGAGCTAAGGCGGTTTGAGCAGAGATAGCGATGGGATCGAGGATGGTTCCCTCTCGCGGCTCTGCAAACACCCGATACCCCCAATCCCTTCCCCTTTCCATGGCGTGGGCCAGGCTCATTGAGTTAAGGACCAGCTCCTCGGCAAGATAGTTAAGGAAACCTGCGAACCATCCGGTAAAGATCATCCCCGCGTTACCCCTGGCCGCCTCCAACAATATCTCCTCCTGAAGGCTCTCGATCAACTCTCGCTTTGGACAACGGTGGGTTTGTTTTATCCCTCTGAGGATACTCTTCAGGGTAACCACCAGGTTGTCCCCGGTATCGCAGTCCCTCACCGGGAAGTAGTTCATATCGTTCACTTCTTCTTTTCGGGGGGAGATACGGCCAAGAAACCTCTCAAAGATCTTCACGAGAAGACTCTTTGAGATCTCTATCTCAGTGATAAAGATTCCCTGAATCTTATCATCGTTTCGAGGCATCATGCCTGGATTTTAACCACCGCCCTGCGTGTGTCAACCCAAAACCCTCACCCCTTGAAATATCTCTACAATAAAGAAACACCCCCGCGTAAGCGAAGGCACCAAGCTCCCTTGGGGCCCCGCGGCGTTGTGTACGCTTCGCAGAAACGGCAACAACGACATGGGGTAAAAATAACCTCAAGTCGCACGGCCAATTCACTTGACCGGATCAGGATTTCGGGAGGGAAAATGCTAATTCCGATATAGAGATTAAATCTCGCTATTTTGTCAATTCTGCATGTATCCGGCTATGTTTCCTAAGGTGACTAGATTGTTTCATTGGCAATCTTTGAAATTTCGGCCAAAAAAGTTGCCGAATCGCACTCCCAGGTATGGGCAAATTTCTACCCCAAAAAAGCACAAAAATACCCCAAAAACCATCCCGAATTGCATTCAAATCTGACGAACGTTGCCATAATCTGATACCAAAAACCCCGCCTTCCAACGGGGGATAAAATTCTTCGGGGTGAAAAAAACCTCAAGCCGCACGGCCAATTCACTTGACCGGATCAGGATTTCGGTTATATTCCAAGTATGATAAACGCCTTCACGGTTGACCTGGAGGAATGGTTCTGCGGACACATCCTGAACAAAGCCGTTAAGAAGAACGAGTGGAACAACCAGGAACTCCGGATCGTTGAAGATACGAGGCGTATGCTGAGGCTTTTTTCCAGACATGATACAGAAGCGACCTTCTTCGTGCTGGGCTGGCTCGCAGAGCGTTCGCCCGAGCTAGTCAAGGAGATAGCCGATCACGGTCATGAGATAGCCACCCACGGATATTCACATACCTCGCTTACCGAGATGACACCCGCATCCTTCGAGGAGGATCTAAAGAAGGCCCTTGACGTTACAAGAAGATGCGTAAAGCAGGAGATATTGGGGTTCCGTGCACCCTCTTTTACCATCACAACAAAAACCTTGTGGGCGTTACAGATACTTAAAGACAACGGCATCCGATACGACTCCTCGGTCTTCCCCTTAAGCCTTCATCCTGATTACGGCATCGGCAACGCGCCGCTGGCAATCCACAAGCTCAACGACACATTAATAGAGGTTCCCTTAAGCTGCGTGGAGATCCTGGGCAAAAGGATACCTTGCGGAGGGGGTTATTTCAGGCTCTATCCCTACGGCCTGACAAAGGCTCTTCTTAAGCGATGCAACCGCCAGGGGCGTCCTGCTGTCTTCTACCTGCACCCGTGGGAGCTTGACCCAGCCCAACCAAGGGTCAAGCTGGGGCCGATCAACACGCTCCGGCATTACTACAATCTTGACAAGACGGCCGAGCGAGTAGATCGATTGTTGGCCGACTTCAGGTTCACCTCGATAAGGAAACTGCTTGGACTATGAAAAGAATGCTTGAGCAGAAGGACTACTGGGACAGTGAAGTAGAGCGGTTCGACGCGATATATTCTCGTAAGAAAACGAGGCTCGGAATCCTTCTGGATAAGATATTCAGGAAGGCCATGTATCAAAGGCTCAGGCTAACCCTAAAGCTTTCAGAACCGATCCAAAAGCGAACCTTCCTTGACGTTGGCTGCGGGACAGGCCGGTATTCTCTGGAACTTGCCCGAAGAGGAGCAAAGAAGGTCGTAGGTATAGATGTTTCAGGGAGGATGATCGAAGTTTGCAACCGACGTGCTAAAAAAGAGAACATCGAAGATAGAACCAGGTTTATCCTGACGGACATAATGGAATACGAGCCGGACGAGACCTTTGACATCTGTATCGGGATGGGTGTACTGGATTATATCAAGGATCCCTTGCCGACGCTGACTAGAATAAGAGGATTGACCAAGGAGAAAGCCTTTCTTAGCTTCCCTGTACTTTGGAGCTGGAGGACGTTACCCCGCAAGATCAGACTAGGATTAAAACGATGCCCTGTCTATTTCTACACGAGGCGCAGGATCTATGAGTTGATCACTGATGCCGGGTTCAAACGAATCACAATCAAGCAGATGGGCCCCATGTACTTTGTGATCGTTGTCCCGGATAACCCCTGATCTGATTAAAGATAATCCGGCAGAAAATTCTGGCTGGAAGCTTGGGTTTAGAAATACCTAACCTTGACAAACCTCAAATTTTGATTATGTTTCGGCTGTGTTGGAGTGGCGCCTCAGTTGATTCTTGAACGTCGGATGAGGCGCTTCCTTCATCCCCATAGACACAAGAGGTTGACTGGAACAAGGGACGGAACCAAAACCACGATCGACGGAGTACTCCGTCGATTGAGAAAACCAAAGGAGGATTAAATGAATAATCAGTGTAAGAGAACCTTATTGTGCCTTCTGGCGATGGTTCTTCTCATCACCACACCAGCGTGGGCTCAGCTAGGAGAGCCATTGCTGCGAGTCGGAGACTGGCTCAACCCTGAACCCTGGCATAACTGGATAGGAGGAGCCGACGGCACAAGCCAAGTCCAACTCCACGTTCTGGATCCTGAAGGAGAAATCCAATACGTAGACTTCTTCTATTCCATAGACGAAGGAAGAACCTGGAAGCTCTTCGGCACCGACCAAGATGGATCTGAACCTATATATGCCGTAGAGACTGCAGGTAACCCTGAGGGGGACGGATGGTCTGCTTACTTCCCCCACGCTATCATCCCCCAAGAGGATATGAGCGTCATGTTCCGGGCTACTGCTCACATGAGGTATGAAGAGTTCAGCGTGGAGACCGAACGCATCTACGATCCCACCCCCCTTGACGATGTAGCGGTCGAGTTCGAATGGCATGATGACACCTTACTGGTTTCCGTCCAGGACCTTTATGAGGAGATAGCCACAGTTATTGACTACACCGACCTGAAGCTGGCGAAATTTGAAAAGGGAATACCGGAGATCGACCAGCGCGTTCATTCCGACAATCACTGCGCTCCCACCGGGGCGGCAGCCTGCCTTAAGTACTTTGAGAATCAAGGAGATAACCAGATTGGAGGCGGACTGAGTGATCATGACCTAGTGGATGCCCTTGCGGCGGAAATGGGAACCAGCTCAACCTCTGGAACTACGGGTTCGGGCATTGTAACGGGTCTGGGGGATTGGATTACAGCCCACGGTAATGGCTATACGGTTACAAACCCAGGCTACGACTGGGACATAATGCGCAATGAACTGGAGAGGTGCCAGGATGTTTTGTGTGGAGTTATCTGGCCTGGCGGAGGAGGCCACATCATGACTTTGAACTCCATCGTAAACACACCGCTTCCCAACGATAACTTTGAGGTTGACTTCATGGATCCATGGACCGGTGAGACTGAAACAGGAGAGCTGGACCCCAACACAGGCCTTCTGACTGACCTGACCGGGGCAGGCCCCACAGGCACCATACTTATGATGTTCATCGTCTGCCCAAAAGAATCAAATTCCGGCGGGGACGGCCCGGGTGAACCCCAAGGCAGCTCCGAGGGGCCCAATCCACCTCCGATTCCCCTCACCTTTGATGAGCCAGGGGACTACTTCGTTCACGTTGTTGTCGTGGATCGGACGGGCAACGCGCACCGTTTTATCAAAATCGTAACCTATGAACCCAGCGCCGTTGAGCAGGATCAGGGTGCGATCCCGCAAGGAATCTACCTCGGACAGAACACACCTAATCCCTTCACATCAACCACGGAGATTGCCTTCGGTATACCCACGAGGAACGAGGTAAGCCTTTCAGTCTACAACTCTGCCGGGCAGAAGGTAGCCACCCTGATGCGGGGTATGGTTGAACCTGGAACCCATCGCGTTTCCTGGAACGGCAGAGACGAGCAGGGCAGAGGACTCACAAGCGGCGTTTACTTCTGCGAGCTGATGACAGCCGACGGCTTCAGGCAAACTAGGAAGATGCTTCTATTTGAGTAATCCAAACGGTTCGGATGCGATCTTTTGTCCTCCGACAAAAGGAGCATTTTAAAAAGCCCCGGCACACTAGCCGGGGCTTTGAAATAGCTCGGCGGCGACCTACTCTCCCACGCCGTCGCCAGCGCAGTACCATCGGCCCTGGGAGGCTTAACTTCCGTGTTCGGAATGGGAACGGGTGATCACTCCCGGTATAGCCGCCAAAAAATTCCTTGTACCATTCCTCCCATCGAAAGGGAATTATAGCCAATCCGCGCCCACTGTCAAGCCTAGCTTTTTGGAGTGCATCAACCATGTTGATGCCGCAATGACACGGTCATTGCACTCCATAGCAGTCTGTTCGCACAGGCTGGAGAGCCTGTGCCACATGCCTACCTTATTAAGTAAGCGGGCCGACCTTACGCAAAGCGGGCGTCCAAAGACGCCAACGTCGGCCCCTACGAACTTATTTGTTTAACCATTTTTCTATTTCAGCACGCCCCTCCGGTGGAGGACGGCAAGATATTACTTCCGTATTTGGCCATAGACGCTGGGTCTGGTCAATCTTGGGTTCGATGTCGATTAAAAGAACTGACTCTAAATTTTTTCCAGCAGATTGTAAAAGGTTAAATACTGCTTCATCGTAGGGATTAAACGCAAAACCGAAAACCAATAATCGGTTAGCTCGTTTGAGAATGCCTTCCGCCAATTCCCAGACATATTTCAAAGATTCAGGTATCTGTTTATCTGGGGTCGGTGGCATAATCAATACATTACCCGTTAATCCACGTCTACCATCTGTATAGTAACCATTTTCGTCCCATGAAATACTACCATGGATCTTGGCCAAAGGGTTTTCCCCTGTCAGGATAACGGGATGGGCCCACTGGGAAACAGGATACGGACCCCGACCTCTTAGTAATTGATTTGGAATGCCGTAATTGAATCTTTTCGTTCCAAATGCATATTCCACAACCATATCATAATTGGTCGTTACTATGCCCTCTAGCTCAGAATCTTGAAATCGTAGAATAAAACTTTGGGCCTTCTTTATTTCTGAAGAATTAAACCCACGTTTTTCATCGATAAACAAAACATGTCTCCGCCATCTGCCAGCATGGTACTCTTTCCAAATGAATGGTTCTGAAAGTCTCCTAGTAACATACCAAAGAACGGCCTTTCGAGCATTCTCGCCATAATTCAATGCATCCGCGATGAATTGCTCCGCAAGTCCATCAGGATGATTAACATCCCAATCATTTTTGAGTGACTTCACCCTCTCTAATTTGCGATATTCTCGGACCCCAAAAGGTTCTATATCAAAATCGAACAACTCCTTAGCTACAGGTAAATTAGCTGCCCATTTTGAAAATCCAGCGCCTAGAAACAAAGCAAGCATTATTCAATGAACCTCGATACAATATACTCCACTCCTCCGAACCTGTCAACCCCTCAAAAAATACCCCCGCTTACGCAGGGGTATTTCAACATAGGTTGTCAAATTAGGTTGGGAGTGCATTAAGAGAAGTTCAAGCCTCACGGCCGATTAGTACCACTCGGCTGAATGCATTACTGCACTTACACCTGTGGCCTATCAAACTCGTAGTCTTCGAGCGGCCTTCAGGGGGCTTTGAGCCCCGGGAGACCTAATCTTGAGGTTGGCTTCCCGCTTAGATGCTTTCAGCGGTTATCCATTCCGCACATAGCTACCCGGCGATGCCGCTGGCGCGACAACCGGTACACCAGAGGTGCGTCCATCCCGGTCTTCTCATACTAGGGACAGCTCCTCTCAAGTCTCCTGCGCCCACGATGGATAGAGACCGAACTGTCTCACGACGTTCTGAACCCAGCTCACGTAGCGCTTTAATGGGCGAACAGACCAACCCTTGGGACCTTCTCCAGCCCCAGGATGCGTTGAGCCGACATCGAGGTGCCAAACACCGCCGTCTATAAGAACTATCGGGCGGTATTAGCCTGTTATCCCCGGAGTACCTTTTATCCGATGAGCGATGGCCCTTCCACACGGAACCACCGGGTCACTAGGTCCCGCTTTCGCGCCTGCTTGGCCCGTCGGCCTCACAGTCAGGCTTGCTTATGCCCTTACACTCTGCACACGGTTACCGTCCGTGCTGAGCAAACCTTTGAACGCCTCCGTTACCTTTTAGGAGGCAACCGCCCCAGTCAAACTGCCCGCCTGGCACTGTCTCCAGCTTTGATGCATGGATTAGAGCCCCAACAACCCAAGGGTGGTATTTCACCGATGACTCCACCCAGACTGGCGTCCAGGCTTCAAAGTCTCCCACCTATACTACACATGGATGGCCAAGACCCAATACCAGGTTACAGTAAAGGTTCACGGGGTCTTTTTGTCCAATCGCGGGTAGGCGGTATCTTCACCGCCACTACAAATTCGCCGAGCACTCCGTCGAGACGGCGCCCCACTCGTTACGCCATTCGTGCGGGTCGGAACTTACCCGACAAGGAATTTCGCTACCTTAGGACCGTTATAGTTACGGCCGCCGTTTACCGGGGCTTCGATTTGCCGCTTCTCCGTCCGCCGAAGCGGACAGATAACAACGCCTCTTAACCTTCCGGCACCGGGCAGGCGTCAGGCCCTATACGTCGTCTTGCGACTTAGCAGAGCCCTGTGTTTTTGATAAACAGTCGGCGGGGCCTGGTTTCTGCGACCTTCCCGAACTTGCCAAACGAGTTAACTCGCCCGGGAAGGCATCCCTTCTTCCGAAGTTACGGGATCAATTTGCCGAGTTCCTTAACGGAGTATCACTCGAGCGCCTTAGGATTCTCTCCTCGCCTACCTGTGTCGGTTTACGGTACGGTCGGCTGTGAACCTGGCATAGAGGCTTTTCTCGGCAGGTGTTTGAGACGAGTTTGCGGCCAAAGGCCTTCCATTCCTCCTTTGGGCTCAGGCCCGCGGATTTACCTACGGACCACCCTCCGGAGTTGGACCACCATCCAACAGGTGGATCATCTCTTGCGCCTGCGTCCCCCCATAGCTCATAACGGTTCGCAACCGGTACGGGAATATTAACCCGTTTCCCATCGGCTACGCCTTTCGGCCTCGCCTTAGGGACCGACTAACCCTGGGCGGAT
>SOJW01000008.1 GCA_004375895.1 Candidatus Stahliibacteriota bacterium | reverse complement strand
CCTCATAGCCCATCTCCTCTAAAAGAATCGTCTTCCAGCCGAGTCCACACGAACAATCGAGGATGGTTTTGACCTGGAGTTTGAGTAGGAGAGAACTTAAAGCCCGGCGGGTGCCCTCTTTTGATTCTCTGAAGTCCGCCTGCCAGGTATCTTTGGTAAACCATTTCCACTTCCAGATGATATCCCATGCCTTCTCATCGAAATAGGTTAGGATTTTCCGTTCCCTTCTCATAATCCTCAAGATTATCTTGACTTTTTGGCTTGAGCCTTCTTGACCACCGATTCGATGAATTTAGTCTTGGCATTAGTAAAGCCTAGACTGTCCGAACCAAATCTGGCAGCCAGCTCCTTTTTCAATTCGTAATACTCTTGAGCTGTCTCCGGATGAGCGCGCAGGTAATCCCTGAACAGGATGTGACTTTCCCAGAAATTGCTTCCTAGCTCGATCATGTGAAGATGCCTGTGTCTCTCAGGCGGACCCTTGCGGAAATAGCGTCTATCTGGAATTGAGACCTCATATTCAGGAACGTACTCGTAGCCGATGGTTGCAAGCGGTTCGATACACTTTTTCGCAATATAAAGTCGGCGGACGCCAACCATGACGTCAATTATGGGCTTTCCGCCCAATCCAGGAACCGCTGTGCTCCCGATGTGCTCTATTGCCAATATCTTGCCTCCGATTACGCTAAGGACCTGCGCCTTTTCCTCCTCATACATAATCGGCCACCTGTGATTATACTCGACTATTATGACCGGGGGTTTCATTCAATTGCCTCGGCAAAGATCAGCACGAACCCAAAAGGATCCTCTATCACCAGCTCCCGCATCCCGTAGTACTGATCCGCCGGCTTCATAACCACCTTGGCCTTGTCCTTGATGCGTCCGTATAGCGCTTCGGTGTTCTCGACGTAGATATAGATGATGCAGTTTGTCGGCGTGTCTGCGGACTTGACGGCGTCGGTATACCAGCCCTGGGCGGTCTGTTTGTTTGCAAGCATGATCTCCACGCCATCAAGAAGGATGGAGACCCACTCGAAAGGCGGATTATCGGGCAGCTTGTACTGAAGCTTTGCTCCAAAACACATCCTGATACCAGGCCAGCGCTGCATCCACGTCATCCATGAGGAGCATGGGGGCAAGACTCTTGTACACCTGAACCTCCTTTAAGCCTCATCTTTATAGATGAACAGCACGTTGTCCGGCATCACCCTCTTGCCGCCGGTGGAGCGGTAAAGCCTCATCGCCGCTTCATTTTCCTCGTCAGTGAGAACATACATCTTTGATACATTGCGGTCGGTGCAGATTCGTTTGAGTTCTTTAATCAACCTCTTCCCTATTCCCTGCTGGCGAAACTCGGGCAGGACATCGATTGAGTAGAAGAACATCATCGGTTTGTCTTGTTCCAATCGATCCAGCTCGTAGGCGTACAGGAACCCGGCGAAGGTTCCATCAAGGTAGGAGGCAAGAAGGTAATTCGTCTCCTTTTTAAGGCACTCGTCATTGAGTTGACCTTCCGGCCAGAATTGTTTGACTATTTCTTGAGCGAGTTCCTCGTCACCTCTATGTAATCTCTTGATTTCAATCATTATTGGATGGTGTGTTACGGGTTATCCACACGTCAACTTTAACGCCTTTGGCTGTCGTCTCTTCGTAAGATTCGCGGTGGCGCTTGTTCAGAATGCCGAACTCCCAGCCGCCGGTGGTGTTGTAACAGGCGTTGTGCCACAGACACGCGGCAAGCCATTCCTTTACGGGCGTGCGTTCTTCGCCGAGGTGAGCGTAGACACGAAGTATCTCGTTTTTTAGATCGAAACCCAGGCCAATGTGCCCGAGGTCGAGTAACAGGAACTGCATTGGGATACCTAAAAGCCACTTGTCCAGCGCAAGGGCGTAGCCGAAGATGAGTTGGCGCAGGCGTTTTCGTTCCGTGCCCTTGATTCGGGTGGGGATTTCCGGCTCACCCGTGCCGATGCCGTACAACCAGCGCTCCATCTTGCGAAAGGTGGCGTGATGGCAGTCGCAGGTATCCGGAAGACCAAATCTCATGGTGTAGGCGATGCGATACAATTTCTTCTTCGCGTCGGTGAGGGATTCGGCGTTCTTCTGGTAATCGGCATAATCCACGTGGATGTCGGGTAAACCTGCCACTTTGGATATCTCGTCGTCCAGTTTGAACCCCTCGCTGCCGGATTCATAACAACGACTGTGGACCTTTTCTCTAACTGAATCTGGTGTGTTACGGGTGTTACGGGTGGTACGGGTGGTTAAGAACTCGAATGGAAGCAGCAGGCGTTTTACCATGAGCTTCTGGAGATCGGTGAAGCTTTCCACAGGACCGAACCATTCGTAGGTGCGCTCGATGAACCATCTAGCAAAGGGGTACTTTGAGATTAATTCTTCAGCTGGTTTACCGTCAAGGTATCTGAGGAGGGTTTCCTCGATGACCTGCATAGCCTCCGGCTGACGCGGCTGGGTGGTTTTTGTGCCCATGGAGTGCCAGCACCCGGCGTGGAACGCAGGATCAGGGAGTTTTCCTCGACCGATGGCATCCAGGATCTGGTCGGCAGTAACAGGAAATCCGCTGTCACAGTGGACAAGTCCTGCGATCTGGGCGCGGATACGCCTGGTATCATCGTCTAAAGGCCCCAGCTTCTGCTGCATCTTGTTGATGTAGCGTATCTTATCATCCCAGGCAGATTCGTCAAGAGTGAACGACCACAGCGACCACTTGTAGTAGATGTTGCTTTCCTTATCGACAAACTCGCCTTCCTGCAGCACCGCACCTGCCTCGTCCTTCGACTCCCCTACCTTCTTCAACTTGGTGCCTTCTTCCAGTTTTTTCCCCATCCATACCGCCTCGAAACCTGGGGTTAGCATCTCGTAGGGCATGAACGGCTTTTGCCAGAACTCAACCATAAAATCTCCTCGGAGCTTACGTCTTTTTTTCAAATTTCGTCAACGGGATGTAATCAGAAGCAGTAAGACTCAAAACCAGTGTAACTGCCAAATCTTCTTCTGAGTGCACCTTTTGCCATTTTTTTTCAACTTCTGCAAAGTTAAGGAAATCCGTGGTAAAACTCCTTGTTACAACACCACCACCAATTTGGTCTTCGAACCCTTTAATTTCTGACAATGAAAGTTGCCCGAAATAAAGATTCTTTTCTACAATAATATTCGTCGTAATCTCTACTTCAAATAACACATGTTCTACATTTATAAAAGTCTTGTAGTCTATGAGCTTGTTATTTTGATGGGTTCCTGGTTCTTTTGGAAGAAAATTATTATTCCATCTCCTCGCCAGCAAATTACCTAAAGTATCTATCGGGCTTCCTTTTTGATCATATATTACCAATCTTCTTAAGTCAAAGCCTTGTCTGAACTCATTAATCCCTGACGGAATACTCCCTGAAAAAACAAAATTAAAGGATTTGATCCTCCTAAAATCACACAAAACAGGAATCGAAACAAATGTTTGCCATTCGTGTTTTTCAGCATCAATGAGACGGTAAAGATCAATTCCAGCATCCTTTGCACGAGTTTTCGCCGTATTAGTGAAGCCACTTGCTGAAACAAGCGCACCTTTATTAGCTCCAACGTCATCAACCAGCCCCATGAATTCTTCCACACATTTTACATCGATTGGCCTTTTGTAATCTTTGCAATCCATTACTATGAGAATTTCATACTGACCGACTTTGTGTCGAATTGAGATATCTATTTGGCGAAGTCCTTTTGTCTGCCTTCCTTGAATTCTATCGTTCTGTGTTACTTTCGATTGAGGTGTTAGGGTTCTCTGAATCTGAGCAACAAGATTCTCAAATCTCTGCCATTTCTTTTTTGCCAAACTTCCTCCTTAATAATTAGAAATCACACCATTGCCTCTAGCGCTTCACGTCGTTTATCTATCAACGTCTCCTCGCATTCAGTGGCCTCTTGTATCAACATGGAGCCGGACCACCTGCCCATAGGCCATTCTGTGCCGGTTGGATAAAACGACGAACCACCCGTCTTGCAAGGAGGGCAGGGAGAATTTCAATGAATCTGTATCCTCGAAGGCACAGGCGGGCACAAAGGTTTCCCCGGCAACGAAACGGTCGTAATTTGGCAAATCCATGACGTAAAGATCGACCGATCCTTGTGGTTCGGCCCGGGTGAAGTTGCAGCCCAGGTAGCTTGAGTAGCCGTGAAGGATGCGCTCCGGCGTTTGGAGAAAGAATCGTGGAGCCTGTCCAGGTGTAAAAACAGCATCCGAATCCACATCTGGCTGATCCTTCAGCAGAGCGATGGGAAGGGTAACGTTATATCTTACGGTGTCACCTGGGATTGTATCGGCATCTGCGGAGACGAGCGGGATGGGCTCCGGCCTCATCCCCCGTCTGCGTTCCAGAACAGGGTCGGTTCTGGGTATGGTGTCTTTGCGGGCACGCTCGGATGTATCCTGCACAAGCTCGGGCCAGTCTATAAGCGGGGTAAATACCTGCACGAAATAGTCCCTTCTGATGCCTACTTCGATTCGCGCAACCCCGGTAAGATCGGTCCAGCCGATACCTGCATGCGTCTTGGGCGGCGGGTCCCCGTGGTACCAGTGCGTCATGATCGTAACCGTTGCACCGTCCACAGGCCGGCCTGCCGAATCGCTCACTCGCACCTCGGCTATAAAGGTGGAATCGAAATAATCTGCGATGCAGTTGGTAACAAATCCGTCAGGACGGCAACCCATGACTGAATAATGGTTCTTGCGGGTATAGACCCCGTCGTCGAAACGGGTGCCGCGGTCGGAGCGGACAGCAGTGTAGGTACGCCATCTGCCTTCCAGATAGACGCCGTTCCATACGTGATCCACAGGATGGGCTATCATGTTGCGCACCGGCACCAATCCGGCTCTGCATGAAGCTGACAGAAGATTCATCATCTCCCCGCAGTTGCCGTAGTGCAGATACAGGCTGCGGTGTGGATGAGGGGTCCTCAAGGACTGCACGTATTCAGATGCGTCGCCCTCAAAGGTTGTATCGAGGTCCGCTCCCCTGTAATAGAATGGAACCTCGGCGCAGCGGTCAGGAAGATTCTGGGTAACGAAGTAGCCTATCACCTCAAGTGCCGAGGCTTTCCGGGAGAGCGCCTGATCGCCCGGGATGTTTAACGGCTGGTTATCCCATAAATAATCGGTTCCGGACAACAGATTCTTCAGCCTGGGGTATCCGGTAATAGAGAGTTCGTTGGTTTCACTCAGGGCACAGTCAAATCCCCAGGGCATGCGTATTCCGAACCAGTTGTCACCTGGAAATGCCGGATCCGTTGCTCCGTGGAACTGGATAACCCGGTTCGGGGAGAGCTCCCTCGTACTCATCCACACCTGCCAGAGGGAATCGCTCTCTGCCAGCCTTTCGTAGAAGCTTCGAGGCTGGCCGGATGGAATGATAATCTTGACGAACCCGCTGTCGGCGAAGAGCATTTCGGCGATCTCATCGGAGCCAAAAACGCGGAACCGGAAACCCATAGAGCTTAAAGCACGTTCAATCGTCGGTTCTCCGAACGGATCGCGATCCTTAAGAATGGCGATACGCACGTCTTCAAATCCCTCAGGGACAATGGCAGTATCCAGCATGGCCGATGCGTTGCCTGCGCGAAGCAGGTTCTCAAAGAGCCCGGTTCCCTCGTCCGGCTCCTCTAGCTCAACCGGGATGGGGGTGGCGATGACCTGTCCGTCCAGCTGGTTGCCCGGCCATGCAAAAACGCACAGTAACGGTGAGCCCTCGGAGTCAACAATCAAGGGTATGGGGTCGATGTCGAAGTGGGTGAGAACGAGTTCAGCGGCTTCGCCGCTTGCAGGAACTTGCTCGATAAGGTTGGGGTATTCCATGACAAAGTGCCTCGACGCGCAGCGTTTGGGGTCCGTATCCTCGTGCATAAGGTAATCCCGCCAGAAGACCCCGCCTGAATCCGGTGGGGCATACTCGCCGGTAAGTGGATCAATGAACGCTAAAGCCTCCCTGCCGAGCCTGGGGAAAACAACGTACCAGTAGTATACCTCGCAGGGTAGTTCGTAGTACTCCTGGATCCCCTCTCCACCCTCGAGCCGGTAGCGGGCGGTGCTCATCCAATCCCCGCCTCTGCTCGGTTCTCCATAGTCAATAAGCTCGACGTAATCGAAGAGAGAATCCGCTTCATAGATGAGGCGCGCGTTTTCTGCTATAATCCGCGGGTTAAATCGCCTGCCGGTGAGTTCCCTTGCAGAAAGACGCGCTATCGAGAAGGCAATCTCATCTATGAGCCGGGGATCGGTTTCGGCGAGGATAATCCCTGCCAGGCTGTCCTGTGTTTCCGCGGACAGGTTGTTGAGCTTTGCGGCCAGGTCTGACCGGAGCCACGCAGGCGAGACAGCAATCGCCCGTCTTGCTTTCTTCGTGAGGCTTTCTTCCGGAACTTTCCACGGGAGGAGCCTGCGTCCGTTCCATCGAAAGGCAACGTACTCCCCTGGAAGGATTTCTCCGTCAAAGACCTGGCGATGAATATTCCCGGCCTGCAGTTCTTGGCCCGGGCCGGGTAATATCACGGCGAACGCCTTCAGTATTACTGCAAATACGATTACTCGTCGCAAGGTCTTCATCCAAATCTCCTTTGTTCAATCTACACTACACATAATTTGAGGTAAGTAAAGTCTACTTCCGGATATATGAACCGGTGTAGGTGAACGACTGAGGCCTTAGCTTGATCCATATACCCTGGTCTACGCCTATAACGTTGCCGCACCGGCATTTTACCTTCTTGTCTTCATGAGTGGAGTGGTCTTTCTTGATACGATCGGGCCACAGGTGCAGCAGCCTGCCCGTTCCGATCTTTTCATATTTGAACAGCTTGCGTTTGCACCTGGCGCACTTGATGGTCAGCATCGAGGCAGACCCCAGGTGACGCGGGCGTGAAGTTCAATCTCTATCGTTTCGCCTTTGACGTATCCGGAAACCAATGCCCGGAGCTCGTTATCGAACCGATCAGCCGCTTCCTTGCCTATCCTTGAGCGTGCCATATCGCTGCGGGAGTGGAATTGTTCAACGTAAGCGTCTATTGATTGGGTGTAGATAATCGGTGCAGTCTCCTTGACGCCGCATTTGGCAAACTTGCCCTGCTTTTCCAGTTCATCAACTATCTGGGGAGGTTTGAAGCCGGTGGATTTGGTTTGAGAATAACGGGATCGCAGCTTCTTTAGCTCCTCGTCCCAGGGAGGGGGTGAAAACACGTTGTAGACCACGGCAATATGTCCATTGGTTGTCAGCATCTTCTGAAAACGCGGCGCGACCACATCCCAGTCCATCCAGTGAAGGCTCATTCCCGCAATGATAAGCGAGTAAGGAGGATCGAGCGTTGCATCTTCAATCTTGTCGTGTATCCAATGGATTCTCGGGTTATCGCCGTTGGGGAGCCTCTTAGCTTCTTCGATCATCGGCAAGGAGAAGTCGACCGCGTCCACCCTGTCGACCAACTCAACCAGGTTACGGGCGATGGCTCCGTTTCCGCACCCGGCATCGAGGACTATTCTCGGCTTACCGCTGATTAGCTTAGAAAGTATCTTGAACGTCTCATCAGGATAAGGGGCACGAAACCGGTAGGCTCGAACGGTATCACCGTCTTTAAAAGACTCGGCTCTTTCTCGGTTCCACACGTCAGGCTCCATAGTCTTCCAGTCTTGCAATCATCCCCCGGCTCCAGCGCTCCAGGAGCTCGATGTAGTAGGCTGGTCTTTGAGTCCGATCATCTTCCAACTTGTGCCAGTCTCTGGCCACCAGGACGACCTCCTTGTCATCGGTATCATCCAGCATCTCAATTATATCGTCCTTACGAGGTATGAACTTGCTTTCATTGATAAGAAACCACCACTGCAGAGCATAGAAGCAGTTCTTGAAGTGATACTTGAGCTTGTGAACCACCTTGGGCAACTCATGTGGAAACAGCAGATAGTGTCGGGCGGCATGCAGGTTGTCAGATGCCTTGAATTTGATGTCCGCAATCAAACTTTCAGAAGGTGGCGGGGTAATTAGGTGATCAATTGAACCATGGAACACCTTGCATCCGTAAAAGAACTGCATGTGCTCGTATCTGGGCATCTGTTTGAGTTCTGCAACCGAAAGCAGAAGCACTGATGCCACAGACTGGGCATTCGGCATGGCATTGATTATGTCTCGGAAAGTGGTTAGATCATCGTCCTCGACGTGATCCAGAACCACGGTGCAGTCGATGTCGCTTTCCGGCCCGGCCTCTCCCCTAGCCCAGCTGCCGTGATGGCCCACGAATATCAATCGATCTCCAAAGCGGTCACGAAGCTTTGCGAGAAAATCGGCAAGCCAAGCATCAACCTGGGATTGATCGAGCATACTACAGCCGTCCTGCCGCCTTGAACACGTAGGTCACGAACTCATTGGACTGAGTTTTACCGGTTGACTCCCCAGTCGACAAGGGAGTCTCCACCGCGGGGCAGCACCTTAACAAGATCGTAGAACTCCTGACTGGGGTTACCTCCCCCGAATGTGTTAGCTGGACCTGTTCCCTTGCAAGACTCTTCCCAGAAAGGTTTCTTGTTCATATCAGCTCAGCCGATCTCAGCCAGTGCCTTCTCCATTTTCCTGATATAAGTCAGCCTATACGCCTGAACAGACAGGAATGTCTGGCCCTTACTCTACCCGCTCCATCTCCTCCATCAGCTCTTTTTCCAGCCGCTTATCGCTCTTTGATCGGGATATGGCATGAGAGGAGATGTAGCCCGCATACTCCATAGGTACAGACCATACCTGGCCGGCGTAACCTATTATAAGATTTTCGAAATCCATAAAACCTGCTTCCTCTGCGCCGCCTGCGGTAAGTCCTACGACCTCAGCACAAACCCTTGCGAACCAGGCCAGCCTCTCTTCGTGAGAGGCTTTCTTCCATCTTGGGTTCTCTTTAACAAGCCCCTTAAAGTCAACGCGTACGTCGTAGACCTTTCCTTTACGGATTATCTCTACATCCGCTTCGAATGGGCTTTGCTGTGCGATTGCCTTCTCAAGCTCGGGTGCTATCGCCTTGATATACCCCTTCTGGGCTCTCTTCTTTCCGCTGCATGCAAGGCCAAACGCCACCACCCCAAGCATGCTTATCATTAAGATTCGTTTCACCAAAAACCTCCAGTTTAAGATCATCCTACAAAGGGGTTAATCCTGCTTTTCTATCCTTCTGAGGACTTCCTCCTCCAGCTCTTTCTCACTAATCGTTTTTGCAACACGATTAGATGCCAGATAAACGCAGTCGTCAATGGAAAGGGACCAGACCTCGTTCTTGTAACCCATGACTAGATTCCTAAACTCAAGATGGCCTTCGTACTCCATCGCGGTCATCCCTACAGGTACAGCACATGACAAGGCAAAGTAGGCTCGCCTTTTATCAGGTGAATACCTGGTCCATTCGTAATCCGAGATGGTAAGGCTTTTTAAATTTACGCGTACGTTGTAGACTTTTTGCTTCCGGATCAGCTCTACATCTACATCAAAGGGCCCTGCTTTCTGAATCGCCTTCTCGATCTGAGGCCCTAAAACCTTGATGATACCTTCCTCCGCCTTCCTATTCCCACATTCAACAATACACACGGTAAAGATTAAAACGGTTAAAACAAGAACCCTCTTCATCCTAAACCTCCGCAAGCTATTTGTAGAGGGATTAAGACCCACGCCAAAAAAGCAAGAGGACGTCATTTATCGCCTTCTTTCAGCTTAAGATTAAATCTTTAAGCCCCGCTTCGCTGAGAGCTATTTCACCTGTCTGCGTTCTGTAATGAGTCTTGTGTCAATCTCCTCTTCAGTCATAGTTCCCTTGATATTTGCCGATGCGATGTAGGAGCAGAAATCTACAGACAGGGACCACACCTCGTCTTCATACCGTATGAGGAGATCGGCAAAAACGAGATCTTCCGGGGCCCTTATGGCATGGAGCCCTACGGCAAATGCACAGGCTTTAATGAAGTAACTGAACTTCTCCTCCGGAGAAATAACATTCCAGTCCAAATCCTTCCTGGATACGCTTACAAGATCAACCTTTACGTTGTAAGCATCGCCCTTTCTTTGAAGCCGGGTTTCAACGTCAAAGGGGCCTGAATCCTCTATTGTCTTTTCAACCTTATTCGCGAAGTATTCGCCTGTCAGTGTATCGGCTTTCTTTTTACCTGCGCATGCCAGGGAAAACGCCACAGCCGCCAGCAGCGTAGCTGCAAGGATTCTCTTCATGCAAGCCTCCATGGTTAAAGATGACTAACCATACCGGAAAAATGTAGAAAGTCAAGTCCGTTTAGTCTTGGTGGAAACAGGAACTGCTCCAGGGTAATCTTGACACCCCGGTGATTTCGATTAGAATCAATCGCTACTTGGTGGGTGTAGCTCAATTGGCAGAGCACTTGACTGTGGCTCAAGATGTTGGGGGTTCAAGTCCCCTCACCCACCTTTTGATACCCCAAGAGTTATGCTCCTTTTGCCTGGAAGGCAAAAGGTCGCAGAAAAAGAACTTGGTTGGAGTTGATTAAAAGTTGACTCCTTGATTTTTTTATCCTTTGCGATCCTTCGGTGTAGCACAGGCTAGAGAGCCTGTGCCACATCGCTCGCTCTAGATAAACCGGCAAACACAGAGAGCGCAAGCGCATAAAGGATGTTGGCATTCATACCCCTTTACCCCTCCCCCTACCCCCTCCACGAAGGGAGGGGGATTCCAATCTATTATATTCCTCCCCCCTGGTGGGGGAGGTTAGGAGACTGTAGGGGCCGACCTTCAGGTCGGCCCGCATCTCATTAAAACTCAAGCTCTATCCCAACCGGGCAGTGGTCAGAGCCCATAACATCGGATAGGATGAAGGCGGATTTGAGGTTATCCGCGAGGTCAGGCGTAATAAAGAAGTAGTCTATGCGCCAGCCAACGTTGCGCTCACGCGCCTTGAAGCGTTGATCCCACCAGGTGTAGGCCTCCCTGCGGTCAGGATAGAAGTGGCGGAAGGTGTCTATGTATCCGTGCTCGGTGAACTTATCCAGCCAGGCGCACTCCTCTGGCAAGAACCCGGTGTTCTTCCGATTCGGCTTGGGCCGGGCAAGATCGATCTCGGCATGCGCGGTGTTGAAGTCGCCGCAGAGAATCACACCCCTCCCCTGTTTACGAAATCCCTCGGCAAGCTCGAGCATCTTGTCAGAGTAGGCAAGCTTGTAAGGGACGCGGTAGTTTCCCGCACCGCCGTTGGGCACGTACACGTTGAAAAGCACGAACTCCGGGTAGTGAAGGATGATGAGCCTGCCCTCGTTGTCGAACCGCTCCTCGCCTAATCCGTACTCCACCTTAAGCGGCTCGTGTTTGGAGAACGCCGCTGTTCCCGCGTACCCCTTGCGCTCGGCGCTTGAGTAGTAGACGTGGCAACCGGGTATCTCTAAGAGGTCGGCGGTGAGCTGTTCTGGCTGGGCTTTGGTCTCCTGAATGCCGAGGAAATCCGGCTGGGCATTGCGGAGCCAATCCAGGAACCCCTTGCGGTGCGCCGCCCTTACCCCGTTCACGTTCCATGAAAGAAGTGTCAGCTTTACCATAACTTATGATACTCTACTTGTGAAAAATTTCAAGTCCCTCTTCATGAAACCCGTCAGGTTTACATCGCACTCGTCACAAAAAAGTAGGTCAAAACCTGGTCAAAAATGGGTCAAAAGGTACCCAAAAGGTGGTCAACATCCGGGGTCCCCGCGACATGAAATGACGACGCTTGCGGAGTAACTGCGTAGTAACTTTATGTGATATACAAAAGTATCTGGGGTCCCCAAGCGGATACAGAGTAGCCGTTTGGGTATTTTACCGCCCCATCTTCCGGGCGATGATGGTGATTAACATGCCTAAGAAAACGTAACCGAGGATTACTTCGATTACCGCCGCGACTTGGGTACCAGTGCTGTGAAGGGCAGGCGAGATGTCGCCGAACCCCAACGTGGCAAAGGTCACGACACTGAAGTAGAGGCAGTGCCAGAATTTGGTGATAGGCTCTCCCCCATTCGTAACCAACTTACCTGCTAACCAGTAGATACCGGAAAAGATGAGAATAGTTGCAAAAGCGCCCACAACCGTTCGCCACAACTTTTCGCCGAAGCCAGCCAGGATATTGAGAAGGAATAAAACAAACCACTTACCAAGCTTCTTCTCTTTCCATGCTTGGCGCTGTGCCATGAGTCTTTCTCGATAGTAGGCTTGGGCTTCATCATCATATTGTCCCTGCTGGTGGAAGTAATTCTTTAAGCGGCGGTAGGCGTCTAGTGCGTTCATCCAATTTTTATCTTTTTCTTCCCCCGTGTATTCTACTTGCTGCCATGTTAAATATTTTGCATCATTGAGCAGCACACCATACATGTAACATCCATGTAGTTTAGATTTACTAAAGTCGGCTTTCTGCAGATTGGCTTCCCAGAGCCTGGCCTTCTGCAGATTGGCTTCCCCGAGGTTGGCTTCCTGCAGATTGGCCCCACTGAGGTCGGCTTCCTGGAGGTTTGCGTTCGTGAGGTAGGCCCCCTGAAGGTTTGCGTATGAGAGTCTGGCTTGCTGAAGGTTTGCGTCCCAGAGTCTGGCTTGCTGAAGGTTTGCTTCCCGGAGGTTGGCTTTTTGAAGGTTTGCTTCCCGGAGGTAGGCTCCCTGAAGGTTCGCACCCAAAAGGTAGGCTCCCTGAAGGTTTGCGACCTCAAGGTTGGCATCCTGAAGGTTTGCGACCTCAAGGTTGCCATCCTGAAGGTTTGCGCCCCAGAGCTTGGCTCCCTGAAGGTCTGCGCTCCAGAGGTCAGCTTTCTGAAGGTTTGCGCCTATAAGGTAGGCTTTATGAAAGTTTGAGACCCTGAGGTTGGCTTCGTGATGGGTTGCGTCCCGGAGGTTGGCTTCTTGGAGGGAGCGTCTTTCCTTAACCCACCTTTCAATCTTTGCTTTGTAGTTGGCCTTCGCTTCCTCCGGCAGGTGTATCCAGCAGTAATCCTCGCCGAAAACAGCGCAAAGGTAGTGAGACCTCCTCATCTCCGCTTGTTGGTCTTTGACGTCTAGCAAGCTAAATCTTCGTACTTTATCTTGGCACTCTTCGTGCTTGCACCACTTCCATACTTTCGGGTCGGGGAGGTTGGAATCTTCTGCGGGTTTGCGCCCTCTAGGCTTAGCCATGTGCTATTTTAATGTAGGTTATGCGAGGTGTCAAGCTAAAAGCTCACGGCTGACGGCTAACAGCCAACGGCCAGTGGGATGTCAATTAGCCGCTGACAAAACGCCGGGGGAAGGGGTATCGAACTCCCACCCTCCTGGCCTACGGGGGCCACTCTGTCCGTCAAGGGGGAGGGGGATTTGTAGCACAGGCTCTCCAGCCTGTGCTTGATATTAGAAACAGCCTGGAGAGGCTGTTCTACATTTGATATTCTCCTTGGGGTCCCCGCTTGTGCCCGTCCTTTGGGACGGAGGAATCCCCCTTTTATTCCCCCTTAATAAGGGGGACTCCCCTCACCCCTACCCTATGGGGTGCAGTAAAATTGGCACCCCAAGGGGCACGCTGTCCACCAGGGAGGGGGATTTGACAAGAAACCACAGATTACGCAGATTAACGCAGATTATTTTTGTGGAGTGCAACAACCGCGTTGTTGCAATTACCGATATTATTAAATCCCGTTTACTGAACCCCGGTTTCTATAGCAACGAGTTTTAATCTGCGGATTTAAAAGTGATTTGGAGTGCATCAACCGTCTTGTTGAGGCAATGACGCTCACTTAAGCAAACCGTTTTTGCGATCTTTTCTCCGTTAGGAGAAAAGGAGCATGTTTAAAACTGCCTTATGTCCACTTCTCTGCGGTTGGGGTAGCGGATAACCTTGTTCTCCCAGGTGCGGATGGTGATAAAATCAGGGCCGCGCGAGAGCACGTATTGAGGCAGTATCGGGGTCTTGCCCAGGCCGTGGGGAGCGTTGATGATGTAGGCCGGAATAGCCAGGCCCGAGGTGTAGCCGCGCAAAAACTCCATTATCTCGATCCCCTTGTCCACTGAGGTCACGAAATGGAGCGCGCCCTTGATCTCCTTGGCGTGGAAGATGTAGTAAGGTTTCACCCTGATCTTCAAGAGTTCCTGATTGAGCGCCTTAACCACGCTGCATCGGTCGTTGATCCCATTCAGAAGCACCATCTGGTTGCCCATGGGGATGCCAGCATCGGCAAGCATCTGGCAGGCTCTGGCAGAATCCGGTGTTATCTCGCGCGGATGGTTGAACTGGGTGTTGAAGAAAAAGGGGTGATACTTGCTAAGCATCTTGACAAGCTCAGGTGTGATGCGCTGTGGCATGGTTACCGGGGTGCGGGAGCCGATGCGGATTATCTCGACGTGGTCTATCTTACGCAAAGTAGAAAGCATACGTTCGATATCCTCATCCTCCCGGGTCAAAGGATCGCCGCCTGTGATCAAAACGTCACGAATCTCGGGGTTGTCGCGGATATACTTGATCGAGGATTCGATCTTTCCCCAATCTGTGTGATGGTCTTTCTGACCGAGAAGCCTTCGACGCTGACAATGTCGGCAGTAGGTGGGACAGATGTTTGAGGCGAGGATTATCAACCGGTCCGGATAGCGCCGGGTGATTGCAGGTGCAGGCGAGGTATACTCCTCCCCCATGGGATCAAGCGTTCCACCAGACACGGTAAGCTCGGCTATCAATGGAATAGCTTGAAGCTTTATGGG
>SOJW01000060.1 GCA_004375895.1 Candidatus Stahliibacteriota bacterium | reverse complement strand
AGCCCCGTAAGGTGCCCAAGCCCGGCGTCGGTGATATTGGTGCCCCCCAGCCCCAACCCCCTCAGGTTGGTCAGCCCCTTAAGGAGTGCAAGCCCGGCGTCGGTGATATCTGTGCCGCCCAGCCACAACCACCTCAGGTTGGTGAGGCCGGCAAGGTGCTTAAGTCCGGCGTCATCTATCTCTGAAGAAACCCATGCAGCACTGAGGTTTGGGAATCGCTTCAGCTCCGGCATATGCTCTGCATCCGTGTAAACGGTAACTATCTCCTCAGGATTGGACAGATCTGCGAACGCGACCTCCTCCAGGTTCACGCCTACCGGCTTGCCGTTCACCCAAAGAAGGCCGTCTTCAACACGGTAGTCAAGGCTGCCCTCGCCTTGCCAAGGATAATAGAATTCACCCAAGTACACGCACTCCTCGCCCGGTTCCCAGACGGTGATGTCTATCTCTTGTTTGAACACGCCTTCACGGGTGATGACTAGATACTGGTCATCGATTTGTTTCTTGCAGGTAACAGTTAAGGGCAGTAGCAGCGCAAGGATCACGAGCGCTACTCGTTTTATGAACGAAACGTTGTTCATAAACTCCTCCTTGGTTGGTTTTGGATGTATACTAAGTGATTCAGCCGAAGATGTCAACGTTTTATTGCGAAAACAAAAATGAGGGGTCGCTTTTGCGACCCCTACCGATTTTGTCTCCGATCTTTTTTGCCCCCTGGGGCAAAAAAGGAGGACTAAGTTAAAACTTTAGCTGAAGCTGGGCTATTATCTGGTCGTTATCAACCTCGGTTCTTTCTTCCGTAATCATCCGATAGCACAGGGCAAGTTTTGCCTGATGCTTGGGAAGGAAGTGAAGGTTGATTCCTGCGGTGATGATGCTGCGGGTGTCTCCAGCTGTTTCAGTGTTGGGATCGATTGCCTCGTAGCGCACCGCAGGCTGCAGACCGTGGAGCCACTTGAGGTCTACCTTAAACATCCAACCCGCCTCGGCGTAGTAGGTCATAAGAGAGACCTCCTCGTCCTTGCCCCCCATGATCTCTGTAGCGAACCAAAGATCCCAAGGGTTTAAGGCAAACTCAGCGCCCCAGCGATTGAACTTCCAATCGTTTGTAGGTTCACCCAGGGTGTCTAGCGTTGAGCGCTTGCCCATCTGGTAGGCGCCACCGATGTGCATATAATCTATCGGCTTAACCGTCAGCCTGGTAGCGATATCCTTGGCCTCATTGAGGTCCACCTTAACGTTGCGGACTTCGCCGTTGAAGATGCCTAGCTGACCACCGAAGAATTTCACCTGGCCGGCAAGCATAACACCAAGGTCGCGATCGGTAGTAAAACCGGAGGCAAAGGTGCGTTCAGGGAAAAGGATAACCGACGAGGAGCGAAGCTTCTCCATACCGATAGGAGTCTGGAATTGGCCTACCCTAATGATAAGAGGTTTGAAAGGTTTTACATCAACATAGGCGTCGTAGAGCTCAACCGACGGTCCGGGTATTGTGAGAAGCACTTTGTAGGAGAAACATTTCCCCACGTTGCCTGAGGCACCAAGATATGCACGGCGAATCCTGAAGGCGTTGGGAAACTCATCCCCAGCCAGAGTTCCTTCCCAGCGTGCTTGCACGTAGCCACCAAGCTTCAAAGCCTGGTGCTTGCATTGATGGGCTTCCTTGAGTTGCTTCTCCCCAGATTTTGCATCCGCCATCACCGTAGTTGCTGTAACCAGCAATCCCATCACCACCGCAAAGCATCCAGTCTTGACCATACGGACCTAACAGTTGACCTTCCTCTTAATCTCTATATACTTGAGGGTTAGGAGAGGTGTCCGAGCTGGCCGAAGGAGCACGACTGGAAATCGTGTACCCCGGGAAACCGGGGTCGCGGGTTCGAATCCCGCCCTCTCCGCTATATTTAAGGTAAGCGGGCCGACCTTTAGCTCGGCGCCAACTCGTCAGGTTTGAGTGGCACTCGTCACCAAAAAGCTGGTCAAATGCTGGTCAAAAGATGGTCAAAAGATGGTCAAAAGCTGGTCAAAAGGTGGACAAATTGGGGGAATTTTGGGTGTTTCGGGTGAAAAACAGATAATTGCTTTACCTCTTGACAAAAAAGAGTATTTATGTAGCATGTTTTTGTAATGGGCGATAGTGATGTTAACAGAAGGGGCGTCAAGGAGTGGCTGACCCGATCTGTTCAGTCTTTCTTGCGCTCTCCTAAATGGAGAATTATCTGGGAGTGGGTACAACGCCTTCTTAGTTCCCTATTCCACCCTACCGTACCAAAGTTTCTGGCTTACGGGATTATCCTTGCCGCTATTGTGTGGATTTTTTGGATATGGCTGTGCGAACCGCCCATCCGCTTTTACTGTGCCGCCGGTGTGAACTCCGCGCCGCTGGGGACGATTTACTCCACCTTGATCGTGGTGCTTGCCACGGTTTCCGCTCTGGTGCTTTCCCTCATGTTCATTACGGTTCAGCTATCCTCCAACATGTACACACCGCGCGTCATGAAAATACACTTTCAATCCTGGCATTTCTTCGGATTCTCGTTTATTCTATTGGGAACCATAATCTATCTCTCCTTGCGGCTCGGCCAGGCTCAGAATTGGGGGCTACCCCGCTGCAACTGGGCTGAAACGGGTTTCATTCTCTTCCTGGCATGTCTCTTACTCTTTATCCCTTACATCTGGATAAGCGTCAGGCTCCTTCAGCCGAAGCACCTGTTTGAGCGGCTCATGTGGTCAATAACCCGAAACGACTTCCGCAAGGCATCAGGCGGCGCACGCAAAGCGAGCGAAAAGCTTGAGGAAAAGCTCCAGCCGGTAATAGACATAATCCGCCGCGCGGCAAGGGACGGACAGCTTAGATCAGTGGAAGAGGCTTTTGAGGCAATGCTCAAACGATTCGGGAAAATGATTCGTCGCTCAAAAGAAGAGCCTCTTTCCAACCAGATTGCCGCTAGTCTCTCGGAAGGGCTTTTTGAGATAGGCCGCTTTGCAAACACCCAGGAATGCTTTGAGGTGTCCATGAGGGTTCTCACATTGTTGAAGATTTTTATTGAGCGCTACGTTGAGGGTGCCACTAAGAGAACAAGCGCTACAGTATTGTTCGGAACCTTCAAGAAATTGAGGGATGATTTCGTGTTGCGTTACGATAAGAAAAAATGGCCTGTAGAGCATGATGCAGTAACCATTCTTTTTGCTGAGTGCCAGGCTTTAATTGCCGACATCTTATCTAAATGAGGAGGAGCAATGGATGAAAGGCGCAAGCTTCTTGAAGAAAGCGTAAAATCGCTCCGAATAATCATAAAAAAGAAAAACCCAGTCGAGGAGGCTTACGAGATTGCCCAGCTAAAAGCCCAGCTTGCAGATGGGCTTTACGAACTTTCCGAAATGGCCGATAAGAAAGACAAACGCAAGCTTCTTGAGGAGGTGAAGGTTATTCACGAAGATAACCTTGAATTTTACAAGGGTAAATTCCCTGGCGGGTTCATTTTTTCTCTATTCAAACTGGGGCTGGTAATTTGCAGCATAGCCCAGTTGCTTGAAGGTGTGGAACGAAAAGCGGAGTTCGAGAAAAGTAAGGGGATTTTCACGGATATTTCCAAGTTGTTGAACAAAAAGGATTTTCCCGACGATTATGCCAATTGTCAAGGCAACCTCAGCTTAATCAACATGGAGCTTGCTAAGTTGAGCGAAGGTGGCCAGGTAAAACTACACCTTCAGGAGGGTATTGATTGCTTAAACGAGGTTTTAAAAATCTTTACACGCAAGAAATATCCGGCCCTTCACGCTCAAACCTGGAACAACCTGGGCAACGCATACAGGAATATAGCAGGTGTGAGCGAGGGCAAGGAGAAGCGGGATTATCTGGACAAGGCGGTGAAAGCCTACGAGACCGCGCTCCAGGTCTACACCCGCAAGGAGTTCCCTTCAGGCTACGCCACGACCCAGAACAACCTGGGCGTCGCATGCAGAAATATAGCAGAGGTAAGCGAGGGGAAGGAGAAGCGGGAGTATCTTGACAAGTCTGTGAAGGCATACGAGGCCGCGCTCAAGGTCTACACCCGCAAGGAGTTTCCGGCAGACTACGCCATGACCCAGAACAACCTGGGTAACGCTTACTGCAAAATCGCCGAGGTAAGCGAAGGCGATAAGAAGCGGGGGTATCTTGACAAGGCGGTCGAGGCTTACCAGGTCGCGCTCCAGGTCTACACCCGCAAGGAGTTTCCCTCAGATTACGCCATGACCCAGAACAACCTGGGCAACGCATACTGTGATATTGCAGGGGTCA
>SOJW01000001.1 GCA_004375895.1 Candidatus Stahliibacteriota bacterium | reverse complement strand
TAGTGTCTAGATGTTGGATGGGTTTAAGACTGTAGGTATATGGATTATGTTGTTCAACTTCAAATAGAAGGGGCGCATCTTGCTCGATCAGATAATTGGATTCATCCGCGGCCGAGCTAGGCAACATTGGTTCGCTGAACTCGACACGGACGGTAATATTCGTCGCTATGCCGATCTCACTATCCCTAGGGACCACTTTAACCACCCTGGGAGCGGTTACGTCAACCTTGAAGGGTATTCCTAACGTATCGTTTTGCTGGGACGGTATGGTATCGGTGTTCCCTGCTGCATCTTTAACTGTCAGCCGCCAGTAATGCCACACCTCCCCAAGGTTGGCGGCGGATTGGTAGAAGGTATCCTGGGTATCAAGCAGGCTGTCCGCTTTTTGGCCCAGAAAGTCGGGACGATTCGAAACCTCCATGCTGTAGGAGCCTATCCCTGAAAGCGTATCAACTCCAGAACTCCATTCGTATCTTACAAAGGTGTCGTTCAGATACGAGTAGACAGAAGGATGAATCAGCTCGATACTGTCCGGCGGATTGAAGTCCAGTTTTAGAGGTGCATACCGCACCGGGGTGGAGACGTTACCCACAGAATCCACCGAGGAGAGAAAGAAGAAGCAGGAGTCTCCCTCGAGATCCGTACTAACGGTCATGAAAGTATCAGAAGTTTCCATTTCATTGTCAGGATATGCAAGGGTATCCTTGTTCCAAAGAATACTGTAACCTGCCAGGCCGCTTCCGTGAGGGTCATTACCTGCTTTCCACTCAAATTCAACCTGATTGTCGTTGCTCCACACAAGGGTGTCGTGTGAGGTGCACTTAAGGTTGGACGGGGGCAGGGGAGGGGTTATATCCTCGTAGGCGTCTATTAGCACTGGCAGGGTGAAGGTATCGAGATGGATTGAATCCACAACCCCTGATCGCGGCCATTCTATCTTCAAGAGATAACCGGTAGTATCAGGTAATGGGAAGCTTTTTTGCGGCGCATCCTGGCCGGCATGTCCTGAGCCTGCAGCTATCTCCCAGAAACCCCTGATCGTGTCACCTTCATAGAGCCTCAGAAGCGTTCCTGCCGCGATGGTGTTTGAAAGTCCATCCACCACATCCCTTCGTCCCACCAGGTTAACGATCAGTTTGTTGGTTCTTGATACAAGGCTCTTGTAAATGGCGTTGCCACCCACACCGACCACCACAGCGTCCATCCCATTCAGTGTGTCCAGATCGCCCAGAGCCACCGAGCGGGCCTCTTTTGTGCCGCAAGAGATCGTATCTTCCGGTTGAGAGATGAAATCAGGACCTTCATAGATGCGGTCCTCGATGCCGTAATTGATAAATAAGAGGTCCACCCCTGGCTGTCCGTCAAAATCGCCTGCGGCCACCGCAACGCTGGGTTCTGTCTCCGTTCCGATAGCATGGATCGCGAATGCGGAATCGGGTTTAATCAGGATGTTCACCCCGGCCGAATCGGCCACCGCCAGCTCCAGGCTTCCGTCATTACCCCAATCAAACCAGCACAGGCCGCGCGGTGCCGCGACTTGAATTGTCGTATCCCGAACGAATTCGCCGGTGAGTGAACGGCGATAGAAACTTACCCTATCCAGCGAGGCTAAGGCAAAGTCCGCCCAGCCCGAGGAGTCGTAGTCAGCCCATGAGACGGCGAAGCCTGCCGGGAAGCTGTCGACCACAACAAAGGATGCATCCCCCTCATTGTGGTAAAGCCTTGAAGTGGCAGCGGCCACGAACAGATCAAGATTCCCGTCTGCATCGAAATCCACCAGGGCAGCGGAACGGCTGGACTCCACCGGGAAGTAGACTGTGATCTCCTGAAAAGTGATATCATCACCTTGATTTATGAGGAGAAAATCCTGCCCGGTTGTAGCGACGAAAAGATCAATGTCCGAGTCGTTATCCAGATCCCCTGCCAGGACCGCCCTGGCCGGGACCGGTGGATCAGGGTGAAGCTCCCTGCGCTGCTCGAACGTCATATCCCCAAGGTTGCGGTAGTAGCCTATGCCCTGGTTTGATGCAATTATTACATCATATGCGCCGTCACGGTCCAGGTCCACGCAGGCCACACCGTAGCATTCCCCTCCGCCGAAGGCGTCTACCGGCTCAAAGAGTTGGCCCAACAAAAGCAAACCAAGAATGACCTGCATGATAGGAAAGGATAATCGCAGAATATCCTTTGTCAACTCCCACCTGGATTCCATTAGTCAGCCGGTATGGACTTGACAGCATTCAAGGAGTTTCTATCATTAGCCGTGCCACACCGATTAAACCTTTTCGCCTCTCCCGTGTCAAAAGGGTGATGAGGAGATGCAAGATCATGAGGTTATCGAGCGAGTTAAGAAGGGTAAAGCGGACCTCTTTGAGATACTGGTGCGGCGGTATGAAGGCAAACTGTTCGCCCTTGCTTGGAGGATGCTTCACAACCGTGCCGACGCCGAGGACGCGGTCCAGGAGGCGTTCGTGAAGGCCTACCGATCTCTTAAGCGTTTCCGCGGTGAGGCGAAATTCTCCACCTGGCTCTACCGGATTGCTGTCAACCACATCCTGAATCGGCTACGTAAAGCCTCAAGGCTGCGCGAGGCTGACCTTGATCTGGAACGGATGCCAAGCATTTTAACTCCCTCGGATGCTGCACGTCAAAAGGAACTCGAGGTCGCGGTAGCACGTGCTACAGACCAGCTTCCGCCCCGCCAGCGCGCCATCTTCCATATGAGATACGAAGAGGAGCGTTCCCACGCAGAGATTGCCGAGATACTCGGAATCTCCGAGGGTGCGGTCAAGGCAAGCTACCATCATGCGGTGACAAAGCTTCGCAAGAGCCTGAAGGGTTTTGTCCCTCAAGGGGATAAAAAATGAGTAGAGACCTATTTCGTGATAAACTGATCTCTTATCTTGATGGGCAACTGGATACCTCTGAGCGCTCGGAGTTGGAGGAACATCTTGAGGTGTGTTACGGGTGTCGTAAGGAGCTTGAGACGATCAAGGCAGCCTTGGCACTAACCCGTGCAGATGCGCCGCCTCGATTTGCCGGTATCGAATGGCAGACCTCTGTTCCTCGTCGCGTCCCCTGGTGGCGCTGGGTCTGGGTGCCGGTGGCAGCCGCAGCGGTGCTCCTTGCGATCATCTTTGGAGGGGACGCAATCCTGAAACGTCCGGTCACCCCGTTCCAGGATTGGGTGGTGGTTGAAGGAGACAGCCTTTCTGCCGATGAAGGGCTGGAGCTTGCCTTACTGCTTATCTCTGAGGATGAGGAGTTGATGCAAGGTCTGGAGAGTTATGAGGAGGCTTTCCCTACAGATATCTACAGCGAGATTGATGAGTTAAACGAAGAGGAGAAGGCCGCTTTGATCTCCTTGCTTGAGGAGATGACTGAGGGCCTGGAAAGGAGTTAACGGATGAGACGTTTATTTATACTGATGGCTTTGGTTGTTGCCGTTGTTGCGGCTCAGACAAGTGATGGGGTGGCAGGCTCAGAAAAGGAGCTGGAGAGGATGCGAACAACTACGGAGGAGGCCAGGGCCGCAATGGAGGAAGCAAGGCCCGCACTAGAGGAGGCCAGGGCCGCAATGGAGGAAGCAAGGCCCGCACTGGAGGAAGCCAGAGCCGCAATGGAGGAAAAGAGGGCCGAATTCGAGAAAGCCAGGGCCGCAATGGCACCGACCTCGGAAAGGGCGCTGGAGATGATCCGGACCATGCGTATAATGCGTATGCGTGAGGGATTGAATCTGAGTGATGAACAGGTCGCCGCATTGCTGCCTAAGTTGAGCCAACGAGATTCCCTGATGTTGAGTTATCGCAAAGCACAGGCCGAAGACTTCAGACTGCTCAAAGAAGAGCTTGAGAGACGAAACCCCAGTGAGTCCAAACTCAGCCAAATAATGGATCGCCTGAAGAAAAGAGAAGCAGAACACCATAAACAGATGAGGGAATTAAGGGACGAGATGCTATCCGTGCTCTCGGTAGAACAGCAAGCGAGGTTCGTTATCTTTGAGGTGGAGTTTGAGCGGGGAATCCGAAGATTTATAGATGAGATAAGAGAGAGACATGGGAGAGGGGGACGGTCAAGATAGCAACGAATAAAGATCACCCCGAAGATTTGCGGCGGTCT
Organism: Candidatus Stahliibacteriota bacterium; assembly: GCA_004375895.1. GTDB lineage: Bacteria > Hydrothermota > Tepidihabitantia > B3-TA06 > B3-TA06 > B3-TA06. Next base: position 254 of record SOJW01000001.1, on the reverse strand, counting down.
GGGGATCGCCGCAAATCTTATTGTTGATTCTCTGCGGACAGGAGTGAGCGGTAGATGATCTCCCCTCTAAGCACCTGCTTCACGTAGCGTTGGGTCTCGTCGTAGGGTATGAGCTCAACGAACAGGGCGTCGTCTTGTGGCAGATACTCCAGCCAGCGGTTCACCGCTCCGGGCCCGGCGTTGTAGGCCGCGATGTAGGTCACGTTACGGCCGTCAAACCGATCGCGCATGCGGCGCAGGAACTCGGCACCCAG
>SOJW01000047.1 GCA_004375895.1 Candidatus Stahliibacteriota bacterium | reverse complement strand
CTTTCCCAGGGTGGCGCTGAACGATGAGGGAGATCTGGTGGTAACCTGGCGTGATAAGCTTAATCCTGACACGGTGTATCGGCGGTTCCAGGTGTTCGATGCCGCAGATGAACCCATCCTGTCGTGGAGGTCCAGGGGGCATCTCTTGGATTATGGGAAGTGGGGCAAGTATGCCGAGCCCTATTGGCTTGACGATGACCGTTTCGTGGCATTCTGGACGTACGGCGGGCTTGTGGGTGGAGTGTTCGGACATCGCGGGTTGACGCGCTATCCCATACGCACGGTGGTGGTGGATGAAAAGGCAATTAAGTGGTATGCTACAGTCGAGAGGTCGTTCTTCGTTGCCTTCTCTTCTGACGAGCGGTTTGCTGAGACCCACGGCAGATCCTACCATCACCTTGATCCATGGTGCGTATGGGACCACGGAGGCGGGGTGCTTGGCGAGATTCGAGACAACGAGCCCTGGCGTCGAACCAACCTGTTCGAGTACACCCCGCCCTTGGGGAAAGATACTACGTGGGGCGATTTTCTTGTTTTTACCAATACGGTGGCGGCGTGTGACGACCGCATCGTGTGGGTATACTCACGCCCCAATCTGGACACCATCTACGAGGCCTGGGCCTTAATCACCGACTGGGACATGGGCGTTGGGGTAGTGGAATCCCCGATCCAGACCGCATCGCCCATCCTGGTTTCAGCCTCCCTCAACCGGCTCTCATACGACGTGTCCGGGAGTGTTACGGGCGAGGCAAAGCTTACCCTCTACTCCTCCGACGGCCGCCGCGTGCTCACCAAAACCATCCAGGGCAAAGGCACCTGGACGCCCTCCCCGCCCTCCTCCCTGCCCTCCGGCGTCTACTTCGCACGGGTTGAGGGGGAAACAGCCAGCGCCAGAGCCAAGGTCGTGATCCTGCGCTGAGAACGTCCTGAGAAACAAAGGGGCTTTCCTTTTAAAGATTGACTTATTCCTTCTCTCGATTAAACTGAGCCGATGACCCGCAACACCCGTAACGCCCGTAACACCCATAACACACCCCTCAGACTGCTTGCGCGGCGTCCGCTTTGTTCGCCCGGGTTTACACGTAAGCTGCTTTCAGAGCTTAAGATAGCCGAACGGTTTGCCCCTCAAGAGATCCTTTACCTTACCCCAAACAAGCGCCGGGCACGCTCGGCTCTATTTGAGATACTCTCCTTGTATCGAGGCAACGTCATGCAAACACCAACCTGTCTTACGATTCAAACACTGGCTGAGAATCTGGTGAGGGCCAACTCCCAAAAGGGGATCGTGGACGAGCGCGACCGACGCTTCATCCTGCTCAAGCTGATTCATGAATCTCGAGACCTCATGTTTCGCGAGGAGCACCTGGGGCTTCTTTCAACCCTCTACGCCAAACTCAGGCGGCACCATCCCGAGGGGTGGGCAAAGATTCCCCCACTCGCTCGCGAGGTGATCTTCGATACGGACACCGAACTCCGCCTCAAGCAGGCTGTCGAACTCCTTGCGCGTTACGATAAGTATCTGGAAGAGCAGGGGTTGATAGATCATGAGGCACTTCTTGAAGAGGCTGTGGCAGAGATTTTCTCGCTGTCCCATAAACTCCTGATCCTCGAGGGTTACTTTGAGCCGTGGAAGGTTGAGCAAAACCTCTTTGATGCTATCCTGGATCACGTCCCTGAGGTTGTGGTCATTATTCCGGACGACCCACTCGCCGCCGAGGGCGAGAGGTTTTTCCTTTCATATAAGCTTCCCCAGCGTCCCACTCCAGAACCGTCCCCTGCGCCCCAATCCACCTGGCATCGCTTCCCATCGCGCGAGGACGAGGTAGCCGCAATTGCCCGACGCATATGTGCCCTGGCCGAAAAGGGGGTCTATCCAGACGAGATCGTCGTTCTCTTTCCGGCACTTGAGATCTACCGACCAATCGTTGAACGGGTTTTTGCGAGATATGGACTCAACCCTCGGATTTCACTTCGACCTCGGTTAGAGAGTTTTCCCGCTATCAGAGGAGTTCTTGATCTTCTACGCGCCGCAGAGCAGGGGTTCCGCCGCCGCGACGTGGTTGGGATTTGCCTCTCACCTAACTTTAAAAAGGTTCCTGAATCCGTGCGCCGTTGGGTGGACGTGCTTTCGCGCGAGGAGGGTATAATCTCAGGTGAGAAGGCCTGGACCGACTGGTTCCTCTCCGATGTTTGCTCGAGGCTCGTGGATCATCCCCAGGCAGCAAAGATCATTGCCGAGATACGAGGCTTCATGGGTCGGTTTATCAAAGAGCTCAAACGGCTCCTCAGTTCTGTATCCGTTGAGGGGTTTGTAAAGAGGCGGCGCAGGGTTCGTGGCGGGCGCGGCGGGGAGGGGGACGAGAAGCGGCGCCAGGGGTTTGAAGAGATTTTGGAGAAGCTTGTTCGAATGACCGAGCTGGCTGGTGAGGCAAAGGTCAGCCCGCGCTTTGCTCGCGAGACCCTGGAGATCCTTTTAAGAAAGGAGATACCGAAGCCCGAAGAAGAGGAAGAATCCAGCGCTGTTCGTGTCATGCCGCTGGTGGAGACCCGGTGGCTGGATGTTTCATACCTCTTTGTCGGCGGTCTGGTGGACGGTGAGTTTCCGCATCGCCCTCACCGCGACCTTTTGCTTCCTGAGCGTCTGCGCCAGGCTTTAGGTCTGCCCACTGTGGAGGATGAGTTTGCCAACGCGGAGTTCGAGTATCGCAGGCTCATGGCCATGGCCCGCAAGAAGGTGTTTTTGTCCGCCCCATCCATGGAAGCTGATCGGCCCATGATCCCAAGTGTCTTCCTTGCCGAGCGTAAGGAGGATACACAGCCGGAAGATCTCACCATCTACTGTGAAGAGGAGCAGCAGATCCTTGAACCGGCAGATCGTGGTGAGCCGCAGGAAGGCGTTATGCTCACCGATTCAGGCTCCCTTGAACTCATAAATACCCGCTTCGGTCCCAAGCATCCTTTTAAGGTCACGCTGCTCGAGGTCTATCGCAACTGTCCCTACCGCTACTATCTGCGTGCGGTTCTTGGCCTGGGGCCTTATGAAGAGCCCACGGCCGAGCCTGAAGCAAGGCTGCTGGGCACTATCCTTCACTCTGTGCTTGAGCGTTTGTTCAAGGGCGACCCTGATCCGCAGCGTATAGATGACCGGCTCCGGGATCTTCTGATCCAGGAGCTTGACAGGCGCAGGCTCAACCCTTTTGTTCGACTGTGGATAGAGGACTGGGTAGATGCGCGCAAGGATTGGTTCCGCGACGAGGAAACGGCGCGCGCCGATGCTGGCTGGCAGACTGATCCGGACTGGCTTGAGCGCAACCTCGAACTCTTCTTTGAGCAGGAGGGTTTTACCTTGAGGGGTCGGGTGGACAGGGTGGACTGGCAAGAAGGACGCGCACGGGTGCTCGATTATAAAACAGGCCAGGAACGCTACTTCAGGCGCAAGATCAGAAAGGGAGAATCCATTCAGCTTCCCCTGTACTGCGAGATGATTCGCCGGCTGCAGGGGGCTCGGATTGATTCATTCGGCATCTACAGTTTTTATGACTCCAAGATAGAGGAGATATCGCCGCCGGGCGAGTCAATCCTTGCTGCTGTGGGGTTTGCAAAGGAAGCTATCGAAGGGATACGTTACGGTCATTTCCAGGCTGAAGGAGATCAGGTGTGCAGATATTGTGAATACAACGAATTTTGCGGGGCGCGATGAATCCTCGTAAACGCCGTCCTAGACCTACTCACCTCAACGTCAAGCGCAGCCTTGTTGTGTCTTCGCCTGCCGGTTCGGGCAAGACCCAGAAGCTCGCTGAACGCTACGTAGCGCTTCTTAAGTCCGGGGTTTCACCCGAGCGCATCCTTGCCATAACATTTACCGAGAAGGCGGCCGCAGAGATGAAGGAAAGGGTTCTTGAAATCCTGCGCGAGCGTCTGCCTGCTCTTCATAGAAAGATTCAACCCAAGCTCTCCAGGTTCCGCATCTCGACCGTCCACGCCTTTGCCCGCTCTGTATTGGAGCGGTTTGCGTTTGAGCTTGATCTGGCGCCCAACCTACAGGTGCTTGACGCCATCGAGGCCGAGCTTATGCGCGAGGAGGTTATACGCGAGGGGCTTGTTCAGTTGGGTTCGCTGGATAACGAAGCATCTTTGTGGGTGCGTCACCTTACACTTACCCTGGGCTGGAGTAAGCTGCAGCGGAACGTCCGTTACCTGTTCCAACATATACCACAGAGTTATCTGGCGCTGGATGGAGGTGCGTGTGATCTTTCGGATCAGTATTATGACGCCTGGGGGAGCCTGAGAAGGGTTTGGGGCGAGGAGTTCTGGCAGGCATCGGGTTTTGCAGAGATTTGTGCTCCATCGAATGAACGCGAGCACCTGCGAGCGATACTTTCCCTCTTTTCCAGACTCGCTCCCCGGTTCCTTACACAGAAAGGCGCTTTAAGAAAGAGGCTGCCCAGGGGCGAGCCGGAGCGTGAGGAGTTTACAAGGAGGGGAGAGGCGTTTCTTCGTTATCACGAGGTCTTCTGGCGCTGGCATGCTTCTGTTCAAACCAGTGGATTGCTTTACGTTTTTCGCCACCTGGCCGAGCGCTACGAGCGCCGCAAGCGAGCCGAGCGGGTGCTGGACTTCGGCGATCTGGAATACAAGCTCTATCATGTCCTCTATCATTCCCCAAACTGGTCGAACGTCCTTCAAAGCTTTGACGAGCAGACCGACCACATCCTTTTAGATGAGTTCCAGGATACAAACGGTCTTCAGTGGGCGATAGTTTCAAAGCTTATCGAGGAGTGGCGCTCCGGGATGGGTGCGAAGCGTGAGCTTGGCAAGATCCCGACACTCTTTCTTGTAGGGGATGTTCGGCAGTCCATCTACCTTTTCCGAGGCGCGAACGTTGAGGTTTTCAAGCGGGCGGCAAGAGAGCTACAGACCTGGATGCAGGCAGGGTTTGACGAGGTGGTGATTCGTGAGAACTACCGCAGCCTTCCTTTGATAATCGATTTCGTCAACCTCCTCTTCTCAAGGTTGATGCAAGGCGGGGATCAAGACTGGCAGACCGCCTACGAGGAGTTCCGTCCCATGCGTAATCCAGGCAAGCAGGGACACGTGGAGATCCTCTTGACCAGGGTCGGCGAAAAGCTTCGTATGGCCGAGCAGAAGCAGGCGGAGGCCGAGACCGTTGCAGCGCGCATCAAGGAGATCGTGGGCACCCTGCCGGTATTCGAGAAGGACGAAAACGCAGAAGAGGTTGAGAGACCTTGCAGATACGAAGACGTAACTATCCTCTTGCGGCGACGCACCCATCTTGCCAGGTATGAGGAGGCGCTGCGCCGTCGCCGCGTTCCATTTGTGGTGGTCCAGGGCACAGGCTTTCACGCCTCCCCGGAGGTGGTGCTCTTGCGGCAGCTGGTGCGGTTCCTTGCCAATCCGGCAGAAGATACCGCTCTTTATGGCATCCTTCGTTCCCCGCTCTGCGGGCTTTCAGAGTCCCAGATACTTGAGATATCCTTCTCAGATGAAGGCGGGAACCTCTGGGAGAAGCTTACTTTATCCTCAATCCCGGCAACCAAGAATACGGTTGAGTGGTTGAAAAGCGCGAGAGAGAAGGTGGACGTGCTTGGCTCCGCGGTTCTCCTCGAAGGAGTCCTTCGCGGGCGAGGCCTGTGGTCATACTTTGCCGACCGGCAGGAGGCAGAAAACATCCGCAAGTTCTTAAGGCTTCTGGAGGAGTTCGACTCCGAAGGTCTGTGCATGTTTAAGATCGCCGAGCGGCTTGAGCGCATGAGCACCCGTGCCGAGGAGCCTAAGGCCAACGTTAACACCGAGGGGATGGATGCTGTTCGAATCATGACCATCCACGCGGCCAAGGGGCTTGACTCGCGCGTGGTGTTCCTTGTCGGTATGGACGAGCGCACCCGAAAGCCAGGGGCACTGGCGGTTCGGGAAGAGGCCGAGAGGGTGGTCTTGACATTTACTGACTCGGCTTACAAGGAGCATCCTGAGCGTTTGTTGTGGGAAGCAAAACAGGAAGCCGAACAGAAGCGGCTCTTCTACGTGGCCTGCACCCGCGCCCGCGACGCACTGTTTTGCTCCGGGGTCTGGAACGGCAAGGTATCGGGTTGGCTTAGCTACCTTGTGGAGGGTTTAGGGCTGAGGGAGGTTATGGGCAGCCTTGAGATACCCGACGCTCCCCACGCGGTAGCGCTTCAAATACGCGAACCGGTCCCGGAAGAACCCGCCGCTTCAAAGGAGCCAAAGACTGAACTTCCTGCGGTAATCCTTGAGCGAAACTGGCCGCAGCGTAAACGCAGACTTCGTCAGGTGAGCGATGATCTGGAGATGCGCTATTACCAAGGCAAGGGATTGTGGCACTTCGGCGAGATCATCCACTCGGTGCTTGAGCGTATCTCCAGCGGAATCGCTACTCCGAATCCCCAATCCATCAACCAGGCGGTGCGTTCACTGGTGCTCTCCTTTGATCTTGCGCCATCCAGGGTTGAAGAGTATCAAACCAAAGTAGCAGAGCACATCGCCGCGCTTCGGGAATCTGGTCTCTTGGAGCAGATAGTTCTTCCTCAGGCGAACAGCGCAAGTGAAGTTCCATTTGTGATTCGAGAGGATGAGGAGACCGTCACCGGCCGCATAGACCGTGTGCTCGTAAGGCCTGAAGGTCTTCATATCATAGACTACAAGTCGTTCCCCTCCGATCTGGAGAACGCTGACAGATTCGATGAGCAGTTCAGGCTTTACGCCAGGGCGGCAGGGGAGATTTTTACGAAAAAGGTCTGTCACAGTTTTTTGCTATTTACGGCTGATGCAAAACTTAAAGAGGTAAACTTGAATGGATAAATCCGAGCTCCCCGCCGGAGACAGCGAAGCTGGCTCCGCGGGTTCTAAATCAGCGTTCGTAGCCATCGTCGGGCCGCCAAACGTCGGAAAGTCGACCCTGCTCAACTCATATCTGGGGATGCATCTTTCAGCGGTATCACGCAGACCGCAGACCACCTCGCAGAACGTTCTGGGCATCCTTACCGCACCCGAGGGTCAGCTGGTCTTCCTCGACACCCCTGGTCTTATCAAGCGCAAGGGTGCGGTCTACGAGTTCATGCAGAGGGAGATCTCCTCAGCTCTCAGCGATGCCGATCTGGTGCTTTTGATGGTTGAGCCGCGCTATGAGCCGGATGATGAGCTTGCATCTTTCATAAAATCGATAGATAAACCGGTGGTGCTGACCGTCAACAAGGTGGACCTTGTCAAAAACAAGCTAAACCTTCTGCCGCTCATTGACCGCTACCGGAATCTGGGCTTAGATGAGGTCTACCCGATCTCAGCGCTTGCGGGTGATGGTTTGGGGGAACTTCTTGCAGGACTTTTTAAGGCAGCACCCCAGGGTGAGCCGTACTATCCTGAAGAGGAAGTCACCACCTATCCGATGCGGTTCTTTGCCGCAGAGGCGATACGTGAGTCGCTTTTTGAGCTTTACGGCGAGGAGATACCTTACTCGGTGTTTGTGGAGATAGAGGAATACAAGGAACATGATGGCCGTAAGGATTTGATTCGGGCGATCCTATATGTTGAGCGTGACTCGCAGCGCCCCATCATCCTTGGGCGTGGGGGAGAGGCGATCAAAAGACTAGGCACACGCGCGCGCAAGAAGATTGAGGCGCTTTCCGGTAGAGCGGTCTATCTTGAGCTGCACGTGAAGGTTGCGAAGAACTGGCGCAAGGATTCCTCTTTCGTCCGCCGCGCCACCAAACCGCCGCAGAAGTACCTGCCGGGTACGTAAGATACTTTTATCTTTCACTTGACAAATGGACCATTCTTTATTAAGATATGGGTAAGGAGAATTTGTTATGGTTTTCAAGAAAAACCCACAGAAGTTAATTGAATCTTTGCAAAGATTCTGTTTTTTTACAGGAGAGGGGTACCCTACTCCTGACGAAATGTTAAAAGTGATCTCAAAGGCAAGAAAAGATTGCCTTGATAGCGATTCTTATGAATTAGAATACTGGCTGGGAACAGCTCTGGTTTATTATAATACTTGGTTTGTTCGTGGAGATGAGCGCAAACCGTATTTAGAAGAAGCTGTTTATCATCTTGAGCGAGCATTTGCTTTATCCGAAGGGAAAATTCCTAAGGAATACCCACCGCACGAGGTGAAAGAATTCGGTTCACTATTCCGTAACGACATTGCTTGTGAAGTTGGACAATTATTGATTGATGAAGCGATAATAAGAGATATTGAGAAGGGAATTTCCTACCTTAGGCCCGTTTTTGAAAGTAGTTCATACTATCATCCGCTCTTATGCTCCTATGCAGAGGCATATTATAAGTTGGGAGATTATTTGAAAGCGGCTGAAGTTGCTTTAGAACTACATAAGCGCGCAGAAAAGGAATGGAGGGATAAAGCGCCCCCGGCCCCATTGGGTATAGTTGCTAAGTCGTATCGTGCACAGGCTAAGCAACACAAAAAGAATGGTGAAATAGATCAGGCAATTCATTACTTCCAGAAACTTGTGGATATGGATTTAGCGACAGATAACGATCAAAAACTCCTCAAGAAACTTCAAGAGTCCCTGGGCAAGACGTAAATGCCAACATGGAAAGAGACGCTTTCCTCAAGGCTGGTCTATCTTGAGCTGCACGTGAAGGTTGCGAAGAACTGGCGAAAGGACCCCTCTTTCGTCCGCCGCGCCACCAAACCGCCGCAGTCTTATCTGCCCGACCCGTAACACCCGTAACACCCGTAACATACCTTAAGAATCCACTTGACAAAGATGTTGGTTTGAATAGCATGGGGTGTATGCCTGAGAGGAAACCTTTGTCCGAACGTCCTGGATGGAATAGGTTCGTCAATGTTGCTAAAGCCCGTAGGGGCCGACCTTCAGGTCGGCCCGCTTCATTTTCGGGCCGGTTTAATACCCGACTAGGGCACGATGAAACCGGCCCCTACGACGCTCCGATTTGAAAAGGCACAATGCCCAGTCAAAAGGGAGGGTGTGTGGAACAGACACTCCTGTCCAAAAAGATAATCGCGCGGACTGGAGAGTCTGCATTATCCCGTATACCCTTCTCCCCTTGACAAAAGCCGCGTTCGCTGTATTCTAACCCCATGCGTTTGACTGAACCCCATCACAGTGGTTACTGTGGCGATACCTCAGTTGAACGTTTTTCCCAAAGCGATCATCGTCCGTACAAGCCCAGAGCAATAATGGAAGGAAACTTACCTCAAGGAGGTTTCTGTGAGTTGGATTAGTGAAGAGAAGAAGAGCGTTTGGCGCGAGCCGAGGGGCAAACCGATACCGCTTGTCGATTCCGAAGAGCCTGAGCTTTTCCGGGATGCGTTTCCCTACGTGGAACCGCCCAAGGTTCGCTTCGATGGCAAGATCGTTCCACAGGATCCACCGGATGAGATCTACATCACCTGCACCACGTTCCGCGACGGTCAGCAGGCCAGACCACCATACACGGTCAAGCAGACGGTTGATCTATACACCCTTCTGCACAAGCTGGGCGGGCCCAAGGGGATCATCCGCAAGTGCGAGTTCTTCCTCTACAGCAAGAAGGACCGCGAAGCGGTAACCAAGTGCCTTGAGAAGGGATTCTCCTATCCCAAGGTCACCGGGTGGATTCGCGCCAGGCCCGAGGACTTCAAGCTCGTAAAACAGATGGGGCTTAAGGAGACCGGAATGCTTACCTCGATCTCCGACTACCACATCTACCGTAAGTTCAAGAAGACGCGCAAGCAGGCGATCGAGGGGTTCCTGCGGGTAGTGGACGCGGCACTTGAGGAAGGCATCGCGGTGCGCTGCCACTTTGAGGACATCACCCGTGCTGACTTTTACGGCTGCGTTGTGCCCTTCGCCCAGATGCTCATGGAGCGCTCGAGAGATGCAAAGATACCCATCACCGTTCGTATCTGCGATACGATGGGCTACGGGGTGCCCTATCCTGGGGCAGCTTTACCGCGCAGCGTGCCCAAGCTGGTCTACGGTCTGCACCACGAGGCAGGCGTGCCCAAGGAACAAATCGAATGGCACGGCCACAACGACTTCTACAAGGTGCTCATCAACGCATCCACCGCCTGGCTCTACGGCTGTATGTATGCAAACGGCACACTTCTGGGCTACGGTGAGCGCACCGGCAACACCCCTATCGAAGGGCTGGTCTTTGAGTATGCGGGTCTGCGCGGCACCCTTGACGGGATGGACACCACCGTGATCCACGAGATCACCGACTACTACCTCCTGCAGCTAAACGAGATCATCCCCTCCAACATGCCCTTTGTGGGTGGCAGCTTCAACACCACCCGGGCCGGTATCCACGCCGACGGCATGATCAAGAACGAGGAGATATACAATATCTTCGACACGACCAAGCTGCTCAACCGTCCGCCCGGTATCGCAATAACCGACAAGTCCGGTCTTGCCGGAATAACTTACTGGATCACCTCGTTCCTCGGTGAGAAGATCGGCGAGGTAGACAAGAAGGATGAGCGGGTCCAGCGCGTGGCAGCCTGGGTACAGGAACAGTATGATGAAGGTCGCACCACCGCGATATCCCAGGAAGAGATGATGGAGATAGTGGCCAAGGAGTTCCCCAAGATGAAGGACGAGGTCGATCGTCTGCGCCGTACCCGCTTCTTTGTGCCAGAGCCCTAGCCTATGGGCCAGACCCTGAGCGAAAAGATAATCTCTGAGCACTGCGGCAGACAAGTCAATCCGGGCGATCTGGTGATTGCCGACGTGGACGCCGCTATGGTTCAGGACGGCACCGGGCCTTTGTCGGTCAAGGAGCTTGAGAAGGCAGGCCTGGTGCAGGCCGTGCATCCTGAGCGCACGGTTTTTTTCCTCGATCACGCCTCACCAAGCCCGCGCTCCGAGCTTTCCAACGCCCACAACATCCTGCGCTCCTTCGCGGCCAGGACAGGCGTTATAGTCTCCGAGATCGGCGAAGGGGTCTGTCACCAGCGGATGGTGGAGGAGTTCGCGCGTCCGGGTGATCTCCTGGTGGGTGCCGATTCACACACCGTGACCTCAGGTGCCCTTGGTGCCTTTGCCACCGGCATGGGCTCCTCAGACGTGGGCTTTGCCATCGCCCTGGGCAAGGTGTGGCTTCGCGTTCCAGAGACCTTCAAGATAGAACTCACCGGTTCCTTCAAGCCCGGAGTCTTTGCCAAGGATCTGATGCTTTCGGTGATTGGACACATCGGTGCGGACGGCGCGACCTACAAGGCGATGGAGTTTCTTGGCCCTGTGGCACATACGCTTCCCATGCACGAGCGGTTCGTTCTGTCCAACATGTCGGTTGAGGCCGGAGCCAAGGCAGGGCTCTTTGCCGCAGATAACGTTACCAAGGCTTATCTTGAGGATGCAGGACGCGGCGAGGATTTCACGGCCCTTGCCCCTGATGATGACGCGGTCTATGAGAAGACCTTCAGCTTCGACCTGGGAGAGATTGAACCTACCGTGAGCTTTCCCCATACGGTGGACAACACCCGCAAGGTAGGCGAGGCCAGGGGAATCAAGATAGACCAGGCGTTCATCGGAACCTGTACCAATGGCCGGCTTGAGGACCTCAGGATCGCGGAAGAAATAGTCAAAGGCAAGAAGGTTGCATCTGGGGTGCGTTTCCTTATAGTACCTGCATCACGCAAGGTCTACTTGGAGGCGATGCGCGAAGGTCTCATGGAGACGTTCGTTGAGGCCGGTGGAGTCATTCAGCCGCCGGGCTGCGGGCCGTGCGTGGGCATCCACCAGGGAGTTCTCGGCGACGGCGAGGTCTGCATCTCGGCACAGAACCGCAACTTCGGAGGTCGCATGGGCAACCCGGAAGGCTCCATCTACCTCGCCTCTCCTGCCACAGTGGCGGCTTCTGCGCTCACCGGCAAGATTACCGATCCGCGAGAGTTTTTGTGATGCTCCTTTTGTCTTTCAGACAAAAGATCGCAGTTACCCTCACCCCCGTCCCCTCTCCCAGAGGGAGAAGGGAGATGTGGTTTTCCTCTCTCTTCGGGAGAGGAATTAGAGGTGAGGGAGATTAGACAAGGTGCTTAAATCCCTTGTCTACCTTAGTAGTTATTGTGAGTGACTGAAAGGAGGTTATGTGACACTATTGAAGGGAAAGGTATTCAAGTTCGGGGACGACATCTCCACCGACCACATCACGCCGGGTCGTTACTTTCACCTGCGCGGCGACATGGCCAAGCTGGCCGAGCACACCCTTAAGGACGCCGATCCCACCTTTGCCAAGAAGGTGCAGTCCGGCGACTTCGTGGTGGGGGGCCGCAACTTCGGACTTGGCTCATCCCGCGAACATGCCCCGCGCGTCATAGCCGAATGTAAGGTCTCGGCCGTACTTGCCCGCTCATTCGCACGCATCTTCTACCGCAACTCAATCAACGTGGGGCTGCCTGTGCTTGAATGTGATACCGACGGAATCGATGCAGGCGACGAGCTTGAGGTCGACCTGGCCCAGGGTGTGATTCGTAATCTAACCAAGGGAGAAGAGATCAACTTTACACCCATCCCTGAGTTCATGCGCGGTCTTCTGGCTGACGGCGGTCTGGCCGCGCACATCAAAAAACACGGCGGTTTCAAACTGTGAGGATGCAATGAATCCAGAAAAGATTACCGTCAAGGACGGCGAGCTCCAGATTCCCGATAACCCCATAATCCCATTTATCGAGGGCGATGGCATTGGTCCTGACATCACCTCTGCCTCGATGCATGTGTGGAACGCGGCGGTCGAGCGGGTCTACGGCGGCAAGTGCCGCATCGAGTGGAAAGAAATTTACGCAGGTGAGAAGGCGTTTGAGAAGATCGGTTCCTATCTTCCGGACAAGACCGTGGACGCGATACGCGAGCACATCGTGTCCATCAAGGGTCCGCTTACCACCCCGGTGGGCGGTGGGTTCCGTAGCCTTAACGTTAGTCTGCGCCAGATACTCGATCTCTACGCGTGTGTGCGGCCGGTCTCCTGGATCAAGGGGGTGCCCTCGCCCGTGCATCACCCGGAGAAGCTTGACGTAGTTATCTTCCGCGAGAACACCGAGGATGTCTATGCCGGCATCGAATGGGTGCAGGGCTCGGAAGAGGCGGCAAAGATCATCAACTTCATCAAGGATGAGATGGGCAAAGAGATCAGGCCCGACTCAGGCATAGGCATAAAGCCGATCTCGGTGACCGGCACCAAGCGGCTGGTGCGCAAGGCGATCCGGCATGCGATTGATAACAACCGCAGCAGCGTCACCATTGTGCATAAGGGCAACATCATGAAGTACACCGAGGGTGCGTTCAAGATATGGGGCTATGAGCTGGCGCTTGATGAGTTCCGGGATCAGGTTATCACCGAGGCCGAGCTCTGGGATCAGGTGATGGCCGATGACGGTGTAACGCCCGTCACCAAGGAGGGGGCGTATGCCTCTCTGCGAGGTGGAAAGCCGGCAGGGGACCCGAACGGACGTATCGTGATCAAGGATCGCATCGCGGACCAGACCTTCCAGCAGGTGCTCCTGCGGCCCGACGAGTACGACGTTATGGCCATGCCCAACCTGAACGGGGACTACCTTTCGGATGCGTGCGCGGCACAGGTGGGCGGACTGGGGCTGGCGCCGGGCGCGAATATCGGTGACTACACAGCACTCTTCGAGGCAACACACGGCACCGCACCCAAGTACCGCGGCATGGACAAGGTCAATCCAGGCTCGCTTTTGCTGTCCGGTGTGATGATGCTTGAGTACCTCGGCTGGAAGGAGGCGGCGCAGGCGATCCGCGCAGCGTTGGAACGAACCATCCTCGAACGCACCGTTACCTACGATCTCGCCCGTCAGCTCGAGGGTGTGCAACCTGTCAAGACCAGCGAATTTGCAAAAGCCATCGTGGCCAACCTTCCGTGAGGCGTATTATGAGATGTTCAGACTGCGGCAAGGAGATAGCTGAGGATTTCAGCTACTGCCCGTACTGCGGCAGCATCCTGGGAGAGGCGGACGGAGAACACTTTCGCAGACAGGGGCACCGACTGCGCGTGCAGGGCAAGGTAAAGAAAGCACTCGAAGCCTACAAGAAGGCGACGGAGCTATTGCCCGACGATGCCTATCTCTTCAGGTGTCTTGGTGATCTCTATTATCTCACCGGCGAACCGGAAGAGGCTATCCAGGCTTACCGCCACTCCCTTTCCCTGGAAGAGGACTCAAGCTTTACCTGGTACGACCTGGGAGTAGCCTATTACCGCAGTGGCTACGTCAAGAAGGCAATCGGGGCTTTTGAGCGCTGCCTTGAGATCGATCCCGACTCGGCCATGGCTTACTACTGGCTGGGTATAGCCTTCTACCACCGGGGGAGTATACCTCGGGCTAAGGAGTGCTATGAGAAGCTTCTTGCCATACATCCGGAGTCGAAGATCGCTCACTACCATCTGGGGATCGTTTGCAACGCGTTGGGTGAGTATGAGTGTGCCCTCAAAAACTTCGAGGTGATCGAGAAGCGCAACCCGGAGGACGCAGCGCTCATGTATCACATGGGTTACGCCTACTTCCACCTGCACGATGTTACAAAGGCGGTGGTCAAACTGCGTCGCGCGCTTGAGCTGAACCCCCAGCATCGCGCTGCCCAGCTTCTCCTTGACTCTTATATGGACAGCAAACTGCCCTGACCAGCTCAATAAACGCCACGCCTTTACCCAAACGACCACTGGATTCTACACAGTTAAGCATAGATATTCTTATTTGGTTAAAGTTTAATAAACGGAAAAAATCAATTACTCTACGAGGGTTTGACAACGTCTTAAATCTTCGTATATTTGAGTGGTGTCTGCCGGAAGCAAAAAGGTTAGTAATTCTGGTGGACTAATCAGATTGACCTTTATGCCGCGCAGCGGCATCCAAAGAGGAGGAACGATGAAAAACCGCATCGTGCTGCTGCTTGCGCTCGTGGGAGCACTTGCAGCCCAAAACTGGAGCGTCAGGCTTATCCCTGCGCCGCCTACCCAGTTCTTCATCGAACAACTATGGAGCTGTGCCATCACCAACACCGAAGAGGAACCTGTTGACGTCAGGCTCTACGGATGGATCACGCACGAGGGAACCGAGATCGCGCACGCGCGAAGCAACGTGATCACTATCCCGCCAGGCGGCAAACGGATCGCCTCGGCAGACATCACAAGCATACAAGACGAATGGTACGACCCTGCCTATGAGGAAGTGGTGGCTCGGCGCGGGGCCTTACCCGCAGGTGTCTATACATACTGCATACGGGTGGAGGACGAAAGCGGGGCGGTCCTGGCAGAGAACTGCCGTGAGCATCGAGGCATCACCCCATCACCACCCAAGCTCCTTGCTCCGCCGAACGGTTCAAAGATAACCGAGCCCCAGCCCACCTTCGTCTGGACACCACCTGTGCCACCGCCTGAGGGCGTGACCTACCGGTTGCGGATCGTTGAGATCCCCGAGGAGATGACACCGGATGAGGCCATCAGTGCCGCCGAGCCCTGGTTCGAAGAGAAGGGTATCACGAACACATCCTTGCAATACCCGATGGATGCACGTCCCTTGGAAGAAGACAGCGAATACGCATGGCAGGTTACCGCCTGGGTTGGCGAGTTCCTGGTTGGTGCAAGCCAGACCTGGCTCTTCGGCTTAAAGGTCGAGATCCCAAGACTTGACTCCTGCCAGTATTACTATGATGAGAAGACAGGTGTCATGTGGCACGGCATAGGTCATGGAGGGAGAGTGGGGGTCCGCAAAGACTCCTGCACCTATGTCGTTACTGTAGATGGAGTTATGTATCATACCGACGGTAAAACCTGGACGACAGTAGAGATGAAAAAAGAGGACAAGTGTAAGCTCTTCGTGGCTAAAAACGGCCTGTTCCACTTCGATGGCACCAGATGGGTAGC
>SOJW01000013.1 GCA_004375895.1 Candidatus Stahliibacteriota bacterium | reverse complement strand
TGCCTTGTCCAGAAACATGTGGTTTTTGATTCAAGCACCCACTTTTCGTCGTTTTGCCGAACGACGATAAGTTTGAACCCGAACTCATCCTGCGTGAGGGTAGCCTCCTCCCACTTGCCTGGATAGCCCGTTTGAACGTCATCCTGGTCTGGCTGCTGGGTTTTCGTGGTCGCTACGCAACCTGCTGCGATAAAAACCAATACGCTCGCGCCACAGAGCCACGAGAGCTTCTTCATATCTCCCTCCAATGTTGGAAACAATATACCACTCCAGGTAGGTTTGTCAAGTAAGAGGAACTTGCTCGTTGATCGAGTACACCTACATGGTGGAACAGTCAGGCTTTTAGGATTGAGGATATTAAGGGAGGAGAAGATGAGTCTATTGAAGGCCGCTCGCCCCTCTCCCTTAATGGGGCAAAGGCGTTCCCCCGCGGGGACCCCGAACACATAAATGTCATCGCGAGGAAGCATTCGCCTCCAACACAGGTGCGGCATCCGTGGCGTAGCCAGGTTGTCGGGTATCAGGGCGGCTCAAGGACAGACAATGGGTTTAAATCCCTTGTCCTTGTTTGCAATATCAATTTTGCAATGCGTGCTCAGCACGTTCAGTCCCTGGAGAGGCGAAAGCCTAGGCGGCTGCAGCATGGAGGGGAGTAGGAACGATCGGCGCACCGGATGAGCCGGGCGTCGGCGTACCAACTGCCACCACGTTTCACCCGGGAAGAACCGCTGGATGGACCCTCAGGGTTATGCTCAGAAGATGAGGAGTAGTAGTTCGCACCGTACCAATCAGCACACCACTCACAAACGTTGCCTGCCATATCCATGCAGCCGTAGGGAGAGACACCCTGAGGGTAACTGCCCACTGGTGAGGTGCGAGAATATCCATCCTCGGAGTAATCCCCCGGATTGTAGTTCGCATAGTAACGGCCGTTGTAGTATGGATCATGGTTACCCCACGGATACTTGCGGCCGTCTGTACCACGGGCAGCCTTCTCCCACTCGGCCTCTGTGGGCAATCGGCAGCCTGCCCACTCGGCAAAGGCCTTAGCGCCATACCAGGTTGCCTCTATCACAGGATGATCCCCATATCCGTTCTTAACCTTGAAACTCGATGCATCGCCCACCATCTCTATCCGGTCATACCACTCGCCGTCCATCGCTATCCAGTAGATAAAATTGCCCCGATAGTAGAGGTCTATGCCGCCTTCACTGGCCGCCTTCGTGGTTATGCTGGACTTTACGGCATTCAGAAAGACGCAGAACCGGGCGTTGGTAACCTTGTACTTCGAGATGTAGTAGGCGTCAAGATAAACCATGTGTTCAGGCTCCTCGTCGTCATCTGCATCCGAGTCGGTGCTGCCCATCCTGAACCAGCCAGCAGGGACGTAGCACCACTCGATATCTGAACTACCAGATTCTTTCTCCAGCGTGGCATTGATGGTTTCGGTCTGGCCGGCAACTATGGTTATCGTATTCTGCCAGGTCTTATACCCTGACTTCACCAGCGCAGTACCGCACTTGGTGCAGTAGTTAAGGTTGTCATCCTCGTCGTACTTGCAACTCGGGCATACCTTATTGGCAAACGCCACTGCTCCAATGAGCAGGATACCGAGTGCGATAAGGATCTGCGGTTTCATGCATCCGTCCTTTCGTTTAGATTGCACCGGATGTCTCTCGATAACAGCCGACCCTGGCTCGTGTTGTTAACATATAACTATAGGCTGAAAACCGACGACTGTCAAGAGATTTGGCACCCGGAAGTGCCACGATATTCAGCGAATAAGTATCACCTTTGTCTTTTCACCCCACACGTCGTCTGCTCCGCAGCCGCGCGGGGACCCCGAAGGACTATCTTAGGGTGTCAGAACAACTTTTTGCGTCGTGCTCGGACTATTAGATACCTCCCTGATAAAGTAGACTCCAGGCTTGTGGCCCTGACCCTACACGACTACACACGCAGGCCTTCTTTTTGATCGATACAACTCCCACCGGTTGACTTCCGATTCTCACAGGATAGAATTTCCAATGGTGCAAGGTTTAAGGCTGGGTATCTACCTTCATGATCGCTACCGAGGCGATGGGAACTTTACCGTTTCCAACTCCGAATCGCTGAACTTCATCCGAAGGTTAAAACTCGCTGAGCAAATCTCCTTGGCTGTATCTGTTACCCCTATCCGGGATATAGATCCTGAGAACTACAGGGTCGTCGTAGAGAACCTTGGTATCAAACTTTTCCCCCTACCTGGCTGGCGCGACCTTGCGCAAAGCATTGTTTACCTACCCTTTTCACTAGGTCGTATCCTAAAAGCAGCCCGTGGTTTGATTAAATCAAGTGATATACTATGGCTCCGTATACCGGCGGTGCCCGGCTTCTTTTTCTGGTGGTTAGCCCGTAAGCAACGCAAACCTTTAATAATTCATGTAGCCGGGAATGTCCTGCTTTCCGCCCGTACATCTAAATATAAGGGCCTTCGTCTTTTCGCAGTAAAGTTAGCGTCGTACGCGTTACATCTGTTAATGCGGTGGATAACATGCTATGGTGTTGTCTTGGTCACGGGCGGGGAATTAGAAAAGCTTTTCTCAACCCACCTGTATCCTGCATATCAGCTTGACGATATACTACTCTCTGAAAAGAATCTGCTGGCTCCCAGGAAAACCAAGGGACAGGCAAAGGAGTTGCTCTTTGTTGGAAGATTCGACTACGGCAAGGGGATTGAGCTGCTCGTGGATGTGGTGGAGGAATTACACGTGGATTTTCCCGCCTTGCGCCTACGTTTGGCAGGCAGCGGTCCTTTGTTTGAACCCATCCGTAAAAAAACCGCCGAACGCGGTCTTGGAAGTTACGTTAAGCTTCTGGGTTTCGTCCCTTCAACCGGCCCTCTTCAAAAGCTTTATCGTGAGACGGATATCTTCGTATTGCCTTCAGACAGCTATCCCGAGGGTTTCCCCAGGGTTATCCTTGAAGCATGGGCTCAAGGATTGCCTGTGCTGGCAACCCGTTTGGGAGGGATACCTTACCGGATTCGTCATGGCGAGAACGGTCTCGTTGTTGATCCCGGAGATAGGAACCAACTACGTGATACGCTAAGGATGATGATCAAGGATGACACCCTGAGATATAAACTTGCACAAGGTGGACGAGAAACTGTAAAATCTTTGACTTTTGAACACCAGGCCCGGCGCATCCGAAAGTTGCTACATAAGTATTACCCCAATTTAGGTATCCATCCTTGATCTAAATCCTGTGATCAGCACGCCATTGATGGAAAGAATCGTATCCTTGCCCCCATATGTTGACAGTTGAACGGTAATCAATAGACTAGCAGATGAGGCAACTCCCACCCTATCTTAAAGAGACCGACGCATGGAGCACGGTTATCTTTGCAGACCCTCTCGGCATCCCTCTGGCAAGGTTGCTTTCCTATACCCCGATCCATCCTAATGTAGTTACCGTAGCTAGTCTTCTGCCAGCACTTGCGTGCGTGTACTTCTTCTGGCGCGGCGATCCCCTGTCCCTTATCTGGGGCGCGCTTCTGTTTCAGTTCTCATGGATCCTTGACTGCACCGACGGCAAACTGGCCAAGATTACAGGTAAACAGACCAAGTTAGGAGCAAAACTCGATCCTGTAATCGACCTTATCCGGAAACTCCTTGCCTTAGCCGCGCTTACCTGGGGAGCTTATCGTGCATTCGGGCTGACCTGGGGTCTATTAACTGGTGCAGGGGTCCTATTTCACTACGGGATTCACTTTTTTGCCCATCACACTCCGCCACGCCTCAGCCAGAGCAAAATACCCCAAGTCCTGCCTGAGAGGCGAATCATCCGCAGGGTGGGGCAGCTCTACACCGCATACGACGAGCAGTTCCTTATCCTGTTCATAGCACCGCTTCTTGCATGGCTTGTGGAGCATCTACCCACATATATGATCTGGGGGGCGAGCTTCCTCTATGGGACCAACGCCCTTGCAATCAAGATCAAGATGAGGCGAAGCCGATGAAGACGATCATCCTCGCAGGAGGTGAGGGGCGCAGACTCTACCCCCTTACCGCAGATAAGCCCAAGGCCCTTCTTGATGTGGGGGGACGGACAATTCTTGAACGCTCACTTGAAAGCTTTAGATCTGCAGGCATAGGGCACGAGGAGATTATCATCCTTTCCGGACATGCGGCTGGGAGATTGAAGGAAGCTGCCCCTGAATGCAGATTCATCCACAACGAGATTTATGCCTCAACGAATAACATCTACTCGCTCTGGCTCGCCCACGAAGAGCTTGCCGGTGAGGAGTTCCTGCTTCTGAACAGCGACGTTTTGTTTGCTCCCCGGATGGTGAAGGGTATACTCTCTGCAGATAAAGAAAGTACACTCATGGTTGACGATGTGCATCCCCTGGCGAAGGAGGAGATGAGGGTGATGGTGGATGAGGATAA
>SOJW01000009.1 GCA_004375895.1 Candidatus Stahliibacteriota bacterium | reverse complement strand
AGCTCTTCGTGGCTAAAAACGGCCTGTTCCACTTCGATGGCACCAGATGGGTAGCTCAGAGGTTCAGGAGATGCAACGCGGTTTTGGCTGAGAACGGCATGTTTCACTTCAACGGGACAACCTGGGTGCAGGTCAAAGACTCCACCTGCACCTATGTTCACACCGTTGCCTCCACCGGTCAGGGAACGAAACCCATCATGTACCACTACAACGGCGAAAAATGGGAGCAGGTAGCAGTTGAGGAGTGCCAGATCTACGCGGCTGTGAATGGGATGTTTCACTTTACCGGCAGAGGATGGAGCCAGATAAAGCCCAAGAAATGCAACGCGGTGTTAGCTGAGAACGGTATGTTCCACTTCAACGGAACAACCTGGGTGCAGGTCAAAGACTCCACCTGTACCTACGTCTACACCGTTGCCTCCACCGACATGGGAGAGACCCCCATCATGTACCACTACGACGGCCGCAGATGGAGAAGGATAAGAGCCGAGAGGTGCCAGCTTTTCCGGGCAGTAAACGGGATGTTCCACTTTACCGGCAGAGGATGGAACCAGATAAAGTTCAAGAAATGCAACTACGTATTAGCCGAGAACGGGATGTTCCACTACAACGGAGAGATCTGGGATAAGGTTAAAGACTCGACCTGCACCTACGTTTACACGGTTGGTTCTACCCGTGAAGGAAAGAAGCCAATCGTGTACCACTACAACGGCAAAGAATGGGAGAAGGTTCCGGAGATCAGATGCACGACGATCGAGGCCATAAACGGTGTCTACCACTACGACGGCCGCAGATGGAAAAGAATAGAATAAGTAATTGAGATTGCAGAACTTGCGCTTGGGCGGCGCTTTCAAGCGCCGCCCAAAGATCTCCACAGGAGGTTTTATGAAAAGGTTAGTTCTCCTCTTAGGAGGAGTTTTAACAGTCGGTTTTGCCGCTCGGCTATCCTTCTCGGGATCAACATCGGTCCAGACCGAATACACCATCCGCCAGGGTGCAGAGCTTGACCGTGAGCCTTTTGCGTGGACGCTTAGACTTAGTCCCACACTAACTCTCTGGAAAGTGCCGCTGAGCTTCGGATTTATGCTTTCTTCCTACGACGTGGTGGATTACCGCCAGCCGTTCAACCGGTTCGGGCTTTCAGCGGCCTCTTTTGGATTCCAGGGACTTAAGTTCAGCGCTCCCTGGCTGGGGATTGAGATCCTTGACGCGCGGCCGTCATACAGCTCATTAACCCTTTCCGGCATCAATGTTCGCGGTGCAGCGATTGATTTAAAACCGGGCTGGTTCCGGCTCTCGGCTGCGGCAGGACAAGTCCAGCGCGGGGTGACAGGCTCTGATTCCACAGACGTAGCCTACCGCCGCTGGCTGGCCGCGGGCAGGTTAGGCGTCGGCAAGGACGAGAAGAGCCATCTGCATCTGCACATGATCGTGGCAAGGGACGACTCGTCATCCATCCCGCCCTATCTAGGGGTGGTCGTTGATGAAGGGCGAGAAGACACGGTCCAGCTTTCCGCACCGATCGAGAACTCGGTTGCTTCGCTGGAGGGCAAGCTTTTCCTGATTGACGGCAAGCTCTCCTTCGACGGCGAACTGGCCGGATCGGCCTATAACCGCGACATGCGGACTGCCGAAGTCGAAATGGATCTACTCAGTTGGCTGCCATCGGTAATCTTCCAGCCGCGCCTGACCAGTCAGGCAGATTGGGCGGCTAAGGCGGGAACCGAGCTTTCACTTGGCAATACCCAGGTCGGTTTTAACTTCGAGCAGATAGGCTGGGGCTTTGAGTCTGTAGGAATCTCCTTTGTAAACCAGGATACCCGCACCTGGGGCGCTTCCTTCTCGCATATGTTTGCCAAGCCCTTCCCGATCAGCTTTGATCTTTCCAGTGAGCTTGGGCGCGACAACCTTGACGGCATGAAGTCCGTTATTACCCGCACCCAGAGTGGGACGGTAAACTTCGGTCTCTATCCACAAAAGTCTCCCAACTTGACTGTTGGTTATTCTCCTTTCCTCCGCAAGGCTCCAGAGGATACGGCAACGCTGGTTGAGGAGGTGTATGATATCACCCACTCGGCCTGGGCTTCCTCTAGCTTCAGCTTCAGTATCGGCGAGCGCTCCCAGAGCCTGAACCTTGCATTCTCCCTCTCTCTCCTTGACGACCAGATCAATCCCGATCGTGAATTCCTCAACTGGAGTACCACCTTCAGTGGCCGTCACCAGATCATCGAGATTCTTTCCGCCCACTGGAGTGGGGGGACAAGCAGCAACCAGGGCGCAGATACCGTTACCATCTACAACGCCGGTTTAGGCTCAACCCTCTCCTTGTGGCAGAACCGTTGGCGTACTTCCCTTGACGGATTCTCCAACATCACCGCCGGCTCGCCTGAGAACAAGTTTACCCTGCGCTTGCAGAGCGGGGTAGAGGTGTTCAAGAACTTCAATATTGATCTCACCGGTCAGTTTATTACTTATCATGCTGAGACTAACCCTGAGGACTACACCGAGTTGCTTGGCCGGGTAGGGGTAAGCTACCGATGGTAAACTAAAAGTTGATTGACGCAAGACCGCCCCTTCATTTCCTCTCGACCTCCACCTCGGGTGGGATAATGGTATGTGGAACAGACATGTGTGCCCCCGTCGGGTACTCCTGTCTGTTCTAAAAGATAACGGCGCAGACAAGAGTGTCTGCGCTACATTCTTTCTCCCAACTCTAGCCAGTCTTCCCTCTTTAACTCCATCAACAGCCTGCCTTGGGCAACGCTTTGTGTGCACGAGGCGTCTGAATAATAGCATGTAGTGCGAACCTCAGCGTGCCCCTTTCGGGTATCAGGTTTGCTTTTTTTGTAAGTCTAAAGGAGATCCCCTCCTTTTCAAATACCTCCCTCACTCTCTTCCCCTGGTAACGATCTCTTGGCGCACAGACCATGGGGGCTTGACAATTCCTTCTTAGGGGGTATCCTTATGGTAATTAAACCTTAGTTAGGAGGAAGCAATGCGGCGTGCTGTTGTAATAGTGAGCATATTGCTCTTAGGGGGGGTGCAAATCGGGTTGGCTCAGGCCACAGGGCAGGAAAATATGTTGATGCTGAAATATGACCCTGCGGCACCTGCCACACCTTTATCCGCGGTCTCTCAGGAGCCAACCCATTACGTAGGGAAACTTGATCTTCCAATGATTCCCCAGGAGGAGGATACCTTTGCCACCTTTGCTTACACCTATGGTGATATGGTGATATTCTCCTATGGTGACAGCAATCAATGCTGGGTGATAGATTCAAAGGGCAAGACTGTTTGGTCGGGCATAGTTATGCGGGACAAGTATATTGCAGTGCAAGGCCTTTCAGATGGGGTGTATCTGGTTATGGGCAACAAGGAGTTCTCGCTCATAAGCGGGGATCCGTGGGGTATGGGATTAGGTGCCTGGACTGCGGTGGATGAGAATAGCAGCCCTGGGAGCACCAAGTTTTTGTCAATGGGTCCAGGTGCATCGGTTTGGCTACCTCTGGATTTTGAGCAGGCTCTTACAGTTTTTACTTACCATAACGGCACCCACGTCGTTATTAAGAATATAGACGTGGATACCTTGATATGGGAGGGGGACCTGGATAGCGCTGAATACTACTACTACCGCCACAGCAACGACGCCAAAGACAACTTCCCTTATTCAGTGGAGTCGACAAAACCTGTCTCAACTATGACGGGTGGAGGTCTGGGATTTTACGCTCCTGCGAGTAACGGAACTTTTACGGGCAGGGATTTTATGACCTATATAGTGTTTGTGAGGGAACCAGCCGACATGCGGGTCGTTCCTCAAGACCTCCAAATAGTTCCGTGGGAGGATGAAACATGGGTGACGATTACTGACCTTGATAATCCTGCAGATACAATCTGGCGTCAGTTTTTTAAGAACAGAGGCGAGATAAAGGGGATACAGGTCCCTTTGCCTGATTATAAAGGAAGGGCACTTTACATTCACAGCGATAAGGATATCTCAGTCCCTCAGACCCCATGGACAAGCTATGGTACGATGCTGATAGGGTTTTTCTTCGTGAGAGGCATAGATCGTGATGGGCTCGGCATAGGAAAGGAGTTCTACCTTCCGCTTGAGACTTCGATGTCCACAGGGGGAAGGACTTATCCCTGTCGACTCCACGTTTTCGCATTCTACGAGAACACTCAAGTAAAGGTGACGAGAATCCCGAAGGGTGGAGGGAATGAGACGTTCATCTGGGAGGGCACCTTGAATAAGGGAGAATATTATACCTACACTACCCCGACGGGAAGTACGGAAGCGCATGCTACCTATCGCGTAACTGCTACTGAGGGTGTAGCTACTGTCGTGCAGTGCCCCGATTATAACGGTGCGGACTTCCTTCCCCTTTGGTTTGCGATTCACCCTGACGTTGCCGCCTACCCGAATCAGTTTAAGG
>SOJW01000035.1 GCA_004375895.1 Candidatus Stahliibacteriota bacterium | reverse complement strand
GTTGCGCGCTCCTAAACCTGATTGGGGCAAGTCAGATAAGAAGCAGTGCTTACAAGGACGCCGAGCAGACCTTCATTCAGATGATCAAGATTGCAGAACAGGCGGATATCAAAGAGGCTCTTGCTTTCGCCCTCGGCAACATCGGCCTTGTCTACCGTCATTTAGGGGAGCCGCACAAGGCGCTTGAGTATCACGAGAAGGCACTGAAGATAGACGAGAAAATAGGTAACCTTGAAGGACAGGCTGCAAGCCTATGCAACATCGGACTTGTATACGAAACCCTGGGTGGACTTGATAAGGCGCTTGAGTTCTACCAACGCGCTTTGAAGATTGACGAACAGATCGAGGACCTTGAGGGAATAGCTGGGAATCTAGGCAACATCGGTAATGTTTACCGCACCTTAGGTGAACTTCAAAAGGCGCTTGAGTATCATAAGAAGGCTTTTGAGATCAACGAGCAGATTGGCAGACTTGAGGGTCAGGCAAACCAACTCGGCAACATCGGTAATGTCTACCTCACTTTAGGGGAACTCCAGAAGGCGTTGGAGTTCTATTTGCGTACCCTGAAGGTCGAGGAACAAATTGGCAGACTCGAAGGTCAGGCCAACGCCTTCGGCAACATCGGTATTGTCTACCGTCATTTAGGGAAGCCGCAGAAGGCGCTGGAGTATCATAAGAAGGCGCTGGAGATAGATAAGCAGATTGGGAGACTTGAGGGTAAGGCTAACGATCTGAACAACATCGGTGTGGTTTATGAGACATTGAAGCAGTTCAAAGAAGCCCTATCCTATTATCAGCGTGCGCGTGAGATGTTTGTAAAGATCGGGGCAAAAGACATGGTTGAGATATGCGACGAAAACATTGTACGTGCCAGGCAAATGCTGGCCGAGCAGAAGTAGCCCCGAGGGCATTGCAAATATCAAAATTCAAATATCAAATTGCAAATTTTAGAATTTTCATTTTTCAATTTACAATCTTCTAATCTTCCAATCTGTAATTGCGACGCAGTCGCGTTTTGTCCATCTTTTTCTACCCCACGAAATTGCTTCACAATTTCGCGGGGACCCCGGAGTTTTGTCCCACTTTTGTCCAGCTTTTGGGTAGCTTTTGTCCACCTTTTGACCAGCTTTTGGGGAGCTTTTGACCAGCTTAATTGTGACGAATTGCATTCAAACCTGAAGCGAAACACTCACGCTAGCATGTTGACAAAAGCCCGTATCTGGCTAGAATAACGCAATCACGGGGCCGTGGCGCAGTTGGGAGCGCGTTTGACTGGCAGTCAAAAGGTCACGGGTTCGAATCCCGTCGGCTCCACTAAGTTGCATATCTATGAGACATATGGAGGTCTGAATAATGAAAAGGCTATGCCCATTGATCGTGGGAGTGATTGTTTTAGTTATACCACTGGTTGTTTGTGCCGCCCCGCGAGCTGCCAAGAGGGACAAGGATAATCAGGAAGATGATGCGGTTGCCGACAGCCTTGCAAGGATAGAGGCCGAGAAGTATCTCTCTATAGGCGTTGATTTCTACAGAAAGAAACTCTATACCGACGCCATCGAGAACTACAACAGATCGCTTGAGTATGTTTCCGACTACTATGCGGCGATGGTTGCCATGGCCAAGACCTATCAGGACATGAAGGATCTGACCCCTGCCGAGAAGTGGTACCGTAAGGTCTACGAGACCCATCCTGACAGCGTGGCAGGTTACCTCGGCCTTGCAGGGATTTTTCTTATCAAGGCTTCCATGAACGAGATTTATGATGACTCAGCCCAAGCACTTGCCGAGGAGGGCGTAGAGAGGTTCCCTGAGGAGTCCGATCTTTACCATATTATCGCCGAGGTTTTCAAACGCAAGGGCGGGGTTGAGGCCGCAGATTCCGTCTACAAGGCCGGGCTTGAGACCAACCCTGAAAACCTGGGGCTTCGGAACTCCTACGTGAACTTCCTTACCGATCATGACCGCTACGAGGAGGCTTACGAGAACGAGCTCTACATCGTGAATGCCAAAGCTGAGGATTACATCGCCCGGGAGAAGCTGGGTGATATCGCGATGAAGCTCAAGAAGTACGGTGAGGCCGAAGAAGCTTTCAATAAGGTGATCGAGCTGCGGCCTGAAGATGTTGATGCAAGGGTGAAGCTTGCCAACGTTTATCTTGCCCTAAAGAAATACTCCTCAGCTGAAACCAAACTTAAAGAGGCTATAGAGCTTGATTCGACCAAGCTTGTGCCCCGGATCTATTTGGGTGTCGTTTACCTCAACTGGGGCAAGGAGGGGCAGGCTGAGAAGACGTTCAATAAGATCCTCGCCATGGACGAGGGCAACGGCGACGCTTTATACTTTATGGGAACGATTTACGTCAGGCGCGCCACCCGTGCCGTAAAGCAGACGACGATAGATGCATGGTAGGCCGGTTGTTCCAATGCGCGGAAAGCCGAGAGTTATCTGAGGCGTGCCATCTCAGCCGATCCGGGCAGCAACTCATCACGCGCCAATAAACAGCTGCAGCATCTGGAAAAGGTGCGTACAGAACTTAAGAAAAAACTCTTCCTTCATGGAATAAGCGAGTGTTAGGGGGGTAAAGCCGTACTAGATCGCCGCGTACTTGTGCTCAATCAAAGCTACGAGCCTTTAGGTATATGCAGAGCTCGTCGCGCAGTGGTACTTTGTTTCCTGGGTAAGGCAGAGATTGTGGTCTCTGCTGATGGTCTTCGTGTGCATAGTGTGAACCGCTCCTTTCCAGTCCCTTCCGTTTTGCGTTTGAGCAGACTTGTGAAGATCAAAAGACGCGAAGTCCCTTTGACCAAGCCCAATTTGATGAGACGAGACAACTATACCTGCCAGTATTGTGGAGTTCGCCACGTCCACATGACCCTGGATCACGTTATTCCGCGCACGCATGGAGGTAAGGACTCCTGGGATAACCTTGTGTGTGCATGCGATAAGTGTAACTCTCGCAAGGGCGACAGAACTCCAGGGGAGGCAGGGATGAAGCTAAGGCGTAAGCCAAAGGAACCCCACTACTTTTCCTTTGTGCTGGTTTCTTTAGGAACGCCTCCAGCCGAATGGCGGCCTTACCTCTTTATATCCTGATTCTCGGGGCACAAGCGTTAGATTTACCCTCTGAGCATACAGGCGATGTGGCGTGGATTGAGGTGATTTGTGGCGAGGATAGGGTAATCCAATATCGCGATTCATTCGTCTGGGACAGCCTGGCACGATTTATGCTTTCCGATGCAGTGGATTCAGGATACGCGTTCGCTTCTTTATCGGTCGCAAGATCGGAACTTAAGGGTGATACACTTACCCTGTATACCAAGATAGATAAGGGTCCTCTTGTCACAGTCGCATCTCTCGCGTTTTCAGGCGATCGTAGGACAAACTCTTCTTTGCTTGCCCATCTTTTAAGGTTTCAGCCGTTTATTTACTCAACAACAGAGGTGGCAGAGCTTGTTGATGACCTTGGCGATCTTGGCTGCACCGTTCTCGACTGGGAGATTCTAATTGCCCCGCTCGAAAACAGGGTTTTGCGAGCGGGGACCCCGAGAGAATGATACAATCGGATCAGCGACTACTCTGCACTTCCTGATAAACGAAGTTCGTTCTCCCAATCGGGTTACCGCCCTCCTGGGTTACGGAGATGAGGAAGGGTTCGTGGGAATGGCTGATCTTTTGCTTTCGAATCTCTTCGGCGGCAGGCGGGAGTTTTTCTTCTCATGGCAAAGGCTTGCCCCGAACAACGTAAACTTCGCCGCCTCCGCACGAGACCCTTACCCATTTAGATTGCCCTTCGGTATCGAGGTAGCCGGAGCGTTCCGCAGCTTTGATGAGAGTACCTATCATCTTGAGGCCTCAGGAGGGATCTTCATCACCCCTGCTTCCTTTCGGGTAGGCCTTGGTTACGTCTACGAGCAGGATCGCTCAGGTTTGACGCGTGTGAGCAAGAACCTTGCCTCGACCCGCATGAGCGTGGGGCCTTTGCTGGTAGGCGTTCGAGCAGGCGAACGCAGGGCCGAGGAGCGTTCGGCCTACCTTAAGGCATCTGCCAACGCCGGGATATTGTTTCCTCTCGTGTGGGGATTTTCTTTCTGGCTTGAACCAAACGCCGCGTTTGTTACCTCCGCAGACCCTCTCCTTGAAACCGAGCTTATTCCTGTTGGCGGTGCGCGAACGCTTCGTGGTTACACAGAGGAGGAGTTTCGATCCAAGCTTGCGTTCTGGTTACGGCAGGAGCTGCGCTGGGGCAGCGAGAGCTTCTCCTTATATCCT
Source organism: Candidatus Stahliibacteriota bacterium (assembly GCA_004375895.1). Classification (GTDB taxonomy): domain Bacteria; phylum Hydrothermota; class Tepidihabitantia; order B3-TA06; family B3-TA06; genus B3-TA06. The sequence goes on along the minus strand of SOJW01000035.1, from coordinate 122,560 downwards.
CTGTTCGATGTGGCCTTGATCGAGGTCACCGGATTTGCGGCAGGCTATGGCGCAGGGATAACGGTCGCCACCCCCATAGGTCGGCTTGAGCTGGATGCCGCCCTGCCCTGGGAAGGTGCGTGGCATGATGCCAAGCTTCATCTTTCAGTGGGGGCGGAATTCTAAGGTGTTGACTTTCCATTGTTGCTCTGTTAAAGTTACTTTTGGAGGCCTAGTCTGATTGCTGTAATTCTATTATTTGCCCAGATCGTCCCTCTGGATGATTCGATCTACGATGCGATTGACCGTTTAGAGGTCAAGGGTGTATTCGTAAGTTTGCCTGATACCCGGCCGTACACACGCCAGGAGATTGTTGATGGGTTCAACCCGCAGGCTGAGCTTTCAAGGGCGGATAGCTTTGATCTGCAAAGATTCGGGTTCCTTCCCGGGGTCTCTGCTGCTCGCTGGGCACCGGCTCTTGCTCTATCTGCCGACGATGCGTCTTTTGAATTGGGTGGTGTGCTTCGCACTTCATATAGACTCCCGGATACCCTTCGGGCAGGCCCTGATATCCGATTTGAGGGCTCTATAGGTCCTGCAAGTTTTTTTGCAACCCACAGGCTTACTTACGCTTACAACTGGCCTGACACGGTTTTCGACGCCAAGTCCTGGCGAGGGGATGAAAGACCCGTTTTCGCCGAGATCCCCGATGCTAGACTAGACTTTGATTTTAACTGGCTCCATCTTCAAGCTGGTCGCTCTCAACTTCACCTCGGCCCCGTCCCTGCGGGAGGGTTATTTCTTTCAACCGAACCTTGGGGCCTGGATCACGCGGCCTACAGCTTGAAGTGGAAAGGTGTTCGTTTCACCTCGCTTTTCGCCTGGCTCCAATCTGATAAGCGTATGGTTGTCCATCGTTTCGAGTACGTAGCTCCTCGCTGGAAGCTTGGGTTTTCCGAGGCGGTTGTCTCCAGCGATACCAACGATATTCTTCCTTACCTCTTTGCACCGGCTGCGTTCTACTACTTCATGCAGTGGAACAAGCGCCAGGACGAGAACATACTGTGGGGGGTAGATGCCTCGGTCCTCTTCCCCCCGGTCAGGTTCTACACCGAGCTACTTGTTGACGACTTCGCCTACGAGCCTGCCACCGGCCCAAACAAGATAGGCGGCACTATAGGGGGTGAATGGGTTTCTATCCTTTCGTCCGAAGTTGACCTCCGTGCCGACTACACCGCCATCAGTAAATGGACCTATGCCCAGCGGGGCAGTGCGCAGAACTACACCTTCCGCGGTTGCATCCTTGGTGACGACCTTGGGCCTGACGCCGACCGTAGCCGTTTAACAGTTTCCTGGCGCATCATCCCCCGAATAAGCATTGAGGGACTCTTCTTCTACGAGCGCCACGGCGAGGGCGATGTCTGGCACGACTTTGCAGACGACGGCGCCCATGACCGCGAAACGTATCATCCACCATTCCCTTCAGGTATAGTGGAGCATCACCTGGGGATTGAAGGAGAAGTTAAGCTGAGACTGGTGGGTCGAAGTTTCCTCTCGTTTATTGCAAGGGCAGAACAGATCTCCAACCTGGATCACCAGGAAGGTTCTGAAGAGTTCAGAGCGGTCATCCAGACCGATCTTTACTGGGAGTTCTGATGGCCTGGAAGATGTTAATCCTAGGGATAGTGCAGGGACTCACTGAGTTTTTGCCCATCTCCTCATCCGGCCACCTTGTGCTGGCCGAGCGCCTCCTTGAGTTCAAGGAGGCAGGCCTTTCCGGGGTGATCTTCCTTCACTTCGGTACACTTGTAGCGTTAATCGTCTTCTTTGCCAAACGTATAGCGGGGATTATCCGCTCGCTCTTTAAGACCGGAGAGGAGCGCCGTATGAACCTGCGGCTTATTCTTCTCATCCTTATCGCAAGCATCCCGGCGGGTCTGGTTGGTCTTTTGGCGCGTGAACCCATTGAGAGGGTGTTTGCCGAACCTCTCTACGTTCCCTTCTTTCTTCTGGGAACCGGTATCCTGCTCCTTTTGACGCGCTTGGGTAAGGATCGCAACCGTTCCTTTGGCATCTCCGATGCACTGCTCGTAGGCATTGCACAAGCTGCGGCCATCCTTCCAGGCGCTTCCCGCTCCGGTCTGACTATAGCTACTGCTCTTCTACTTGGAATCTCGTCGGAGGAAGCCTTCGAGTTCAGCTTCCTTCTTTCCATACCCGCGGTTTTGGCTGCCAACATACTGGAACTTAAGGACATAGCAGGTCTTGGCTCCCCTTTGCCCTTGATTTTGGGTTTCCTTGCTAGCTTCGGTGTGGGGATACTTGCTCTTTGGGCGCTGCGCAGGCTTGTGATATCCAGGAAGTTCTGGCTCTTCAGCTTCTACTGTTTTGCTCTGGGTGGGGCCAGCCTGGTTCTGCTCCTGGTGTTTCGATAGATCATGTCACTTATTCGCAAGGCAGAGGATAGCTTAAAGCGTGAGTGCGGGTTCAAGAGGGGAGCAAGCGTGCTTGTCGCGTGTTCTGGCGGGGCGGACTCGGTCGCTCTTCTGCACTTCCTTCACTCACGTCGAAAAAGGCTCGGGATCACTGATCTAGGCGTCTATCATCTCAATCACGGGCTTCGCGGCGCGGAGGCGGATGCAGACGAGGCGTTTGTGGCCGATCTTGCCAGAACCCTCGATATTCCCTTCCATCCCGATCGTGCCGATGTTGCGGCCTACGCGGCCCAGCACGGAATCTCCCTGGAGATGGCGGGCCGCAAGCTGCGCTACGCCGGATTGAACAGGCTGTTGGAATCGGAAGGTTGTGTTCCAAAGAAGGGTGGGTGTTACAGGTGTTACGGGTGTTACGGGTACGGGGCTTTGGGACATACAGCCAGTGACAATGCGGAGTGGATACTTATCTCCCTTATCCGTGGCAGGGCAGAGCCCTTTTTATGGGGAATCCCTGCAAAGCGTGGTCCTTACATTCGTCCACTTATCCGGTGTACGCGTGCAGAAATTCTTGACTATTTGAAAACCCATCACCTATCCTTCCGCGAGGATTCGAGCAATGCCTCACTTTCATTTGACCGTAACCGTATCCGACACCGGATCATGCCCTTACTTAAGGAACTCAACCCCTCCCTTGAGGAGACCCTTTCCCGCACCCTCGAGGTCGGTGACCTCCTGAACTCCTCGCTTGATTCACAGGCAGCCGAGCTCCTAGAGCGTCTCGTTACGAGTAAGGGTAGGACCAGTGAGCTTGACACTTCCGAGCTTTCAGGCTATAATCTTGTTACGCAACTTCGTGTTCTGAGGTTGTTTGTGCCTTGGCTTGGGGCAAAGGATCTGTTGGGCCTACTGCCCCTTGAGGTTGCCAAAGGGACGCGTGAGATGGCGCGCGGCAAAGGCAAGAAGCTTTGCGCGTCCTATGATCGGTTGGTGCTTGAGGATTGCAAGGATCAACCCTTATGGGAGCCGTGCGTGTTGAGTGAGGCCAAGGATGTGTTAGTGCCGGGGCTTGGATGGCGACTGCGGGTCTATGAAGGTAAACGTGATGAATTCGCCCCGCGCGATGATGTGGTATTCTTTGACGCGAGTTTTATCAAGCCTCCATTCGTTGTTCGACCCTGGCGTGAAGGAGACAGGATAGTTCCGTTTGGCAGACGCGGTGAAGTCAAGCTCAAGCGGGTGTTTAGTGATAGGAAGGTACCACGCAGGATGCGTCGGTACTGGCCTTTGGTATGCAAGGATGATGAAGTGGTGTGGGCCGCCGGGCTTATTCGCTCTGCCGGGGCCCCTGTAACCAGTTCAACACGTAAGTTGACGATTTTGACTCTTTTGAGAGGTGAAGATGGCAAACAAACCGCCTAAGGCGGGTTCAAGCAGACTGCGTACTATTATTATCTGGGGTGCGCTGGGGTCGTTATTTATACTAGGTTACTATCTGTTTGTTTTTCGCCCCCGGCGGACCCCTGAGATCCCCTACAGTGAGTTCCGCCAGCGGCTTGACAAGCTTTCCTCGGCTACGATCTCAGAACGCCAGATAACCGGCGAGTTCTTCGCCGAGGAGACAGTTCCGACTGTCCGGCAAGAGCAGGTCACAACAAAGCGCTTCAAGGTGAGGATTCCCTTTGAGGATCAGAAGCTTGTAGAGGAGCTCCTAGTCTTGGGCGTCAATGTCAGTTCTCAGAACCGTGTCCAGTGGGTGAGCATCCTTTTATCCATCGCTCCCTGGGTGCTGATTATCGGGTTCTGGTTTATGATAATGAGGCAGTCGCAGGCCGGGGCCTCCAAGGCGTTTCAGTTCGGGAAGAGCAAGGTGAGGATCTCTACCGAGACCCGCCCCGACGTTACCTTTAATGATGTAGCCGGGATAGAGGAGGCCAAGGAGGAGCTGGAAGAGATAATCGAGTTCCTGCGCTCGCCGCGCAAGTTCAGCCGCCTTGGCGGCCGCATCCCAAAGGGGGTGCTGCTTGTCGGGGCGCCAGGGACCGGCAAGACCCTTCTTGCACGTGCGGTAGCCGGTGAGGCGAGCGTTCCGTTCCTTTCTATCTCCGGGTCGGACTTCGTAGAGCTTTTTGTCGGCGTTGGCGCCTCGCGCGTGCGAGACCTGTTCGAGCAGGGCAAGCGTCATGCCCCCTGCATCATATTCATAGACGAGATAGACGCTGTTGGGCGTCAGCGCGGAGCAGGGCTGGGCGGTGGCCACGACGAGCGGGAGCAGACCCTTAATCAGCTTCTTGTGGAGATGGACGGCTTTGAGACCTCTGCAGGCATCATCTTCATGGCAGCCACCAACCGTCCTGCCATCCTCGATCCGGCACTTCTGCGCCCGGGTCGCTTTGACCGAAAGGTGATCTTGCCTCAGCCGGACGTTCGTGGCCGGGAGGGAATCCTCAAACTAAAGGTTCAACGTGTACCGCTTTCTGGAGACGTTGACCTTTCCATTCTGGCACGCGGCACGCCCGGGTTCACCGGTGCAGACCTTGAAAACATGGTTAATGAGGCCGCCCTTCTGGCAGCCCGCCGTAACCGAAACGAGGTTACTGCACAGGATTTCGAAGACGCAAAGGACAAGGTCCTTATGGGTGCCGAGCGCCGAAGCCTGCTACTCTCTGCGGAGGAGAAGCGCCGCACTGCATATCACGAGGCGGGTCATGCCCTTGTCTCCCGCATGATCCCCGGTATGGACCCCATACATAAAGTCACAATAATCCCACGCGGCATGGCCCTCGGCGTTACCCAGCCTCTGCCCATCGATGAACGCAAGATATACCCCAAGGGGTTCTGCGAGGCACAGATTGCGTTCATGTTGGGAGGCCGTGCGGCGGAGGAGAAGGTCTTTGGCGACCTCTCCACAGGGGCCGCAAATGACCTGGAGAAGACAACCATCCTTGCTCGCAAGATGGTCTGCGAGTGGGGGATGAGCACCAAGCTTGGCCCCCTGACGTTCGGCAAGGTGGAGGCGGAGATCTTCTTAGGCCGAGAGATGGGAATGCATCGCAACTACAGCGAGAAGACAGCACAGCTCATTGATTCCGAGATTCGAGCGATAATCGAAGGTCAGCATAAACGTGCTCAGAGGATCATCGAAAAGAATGTCAAGAAGCTGCGGGCGCTTGCCGATGCACTTATCAAGCAAGAGACCCTTAACTCAATGCAGGTTGATAAGATACTGGGACTTACCAAGGGTACTAAACGCAAGGATTCCTCAGCCAGGACAAAGAAACCATCCACGGCATCGGCAACGTCTGAGAAAAAGGTGCCGAGTTCGAGGTCTGCAAAGGCGGGAAGTGGACCCGGAAAGAGTTAAGGCAGCCGTCCGGGAGCTCCTTGAGGCGGCAGGGGAGGATCCCTCCAGGGCAGGGCTGAAGCATACCCCGCAGGCGGTGGCGAGGATGCTGCCGGAGATCCTTGCCGGGTTGGGACGCGATCCACGCCAGGTGCTTAAAACCTATACCGCACCCAACCAGGATGAGATGATACTCGTAAAGGATATACCCTTCTACTCCATCTGCGAGCATCATCTACTGCCTTTCTTCGGCAAGGCACATCTGGCCTATATACCCCGTGAGAACCGCATCACCGGGTTCGGGGATATCGTTCGTTTCATTGACATCCTTACCAAGCGGCCTCAGATCCAGGAGCGGTTGACCACCGAGGTGGCCGATATCTTCAACGAGGTGCTTCATCCTTTGGGGGTGATGGTGGTTATAGAAGCCGAGCACCTATGCGTTACCATGCGCGGGGTAAAGAAACCAGGAACCCTTACCCTTACCTCGGCGATGCGCGGGGCGTTCCGACAGGCAAAGACGCGCGCTGAGGCGCTCTCCTTGATGAAGGGGCTGAGGTTGTGATGCTTTTGCGGCCTCTTGTAGTAATCTCACGCGAAGAGTGCGAGGAGGAGCTGCGAAGAGTAGAGGTCGACCACTCCTGTATAGATGTATTTATAGAAAAAAGGGATTCGTTTCTTTTAAAGATTACCGGGCTTTCGACCCCTGCGGCAAATATCCTCAAGCAGATCGCTATATCGTTTGGGGCTGATGTGGCGGTTCATCGCGAGGTTATCACCGGGAAAGTGGATTGCTCCGACGCCATCTTCATGGGTACGAAGCGCCAACTGCGACGGACGGTCTTAGCACTCTCCAGCCAACCCTTCGGTCTTGCCGGGTTGGAGCGGCAGGTAGCCGAGCTCCTTAGCCGTCTGGATAAGCTGCCCGCAGCGATCGATCTGCCCCTAGGCAGGTTGACCTTTGATCGCCCGCTTATCATGGGTGTTCTTAACGTGACCCCGGACTCGTTCTCAGACGGCGGCCTCTTCCTTGAACCGGACGCCGCTCGTAGACGTATAGATGAGATGATCGAGCAAGGGGCTGATATAGTAGACGTGGGTGCAGAGTCAACCCGTCCGGGCTCCGATCCGGTTCCCGTATCCGAGCAGTTGAGGCGGCTTTCTTCGATCTTTGATCATCTTCAGACTCGACACGTTCTGTGGTCTATAGATACCACCGATCCCGATGTTGCTCGTGCCGCTCTCGATAAGGGGGCCTCGATTGTAAACAACGTGTCGGGCGGGACAAATCCAGCCCTTTGGCAGCTGGCTGGAGAGTACTGTGCCGCATTTGTGCTCATGCACATCCAGGGAACGCCGAAGATCATGCAACAGGCTCCGTACTACGACGACTTCAACGCCGAACTCTTCCGCTTCTTTTCCACCAAGCTTGGAGAGATTGAGGCCTCAGGTTTCCAGCGTGATCGCGTGATCTTAGATCCCGGCATCGGTTTCGGCAAGCGCGTTCGTGATAGCACCGCGGCTATTCGCAGATTGGGTGAGCTGCGTGCGTTTGGATCGCCGATACTCCTTGGAGCATCCCGTAAGTCCTTCTTAGGCAAGCTCCTTGGGCTTGAGGTTAATGACAGGCTGGAGGCCTCCCTTGCTTCAGCGGTTCTGGCGTTCGCGGGCGGCGCTAATATCCTCAGGGTGCACGACGTCAGCCAAACGAGAAAGGCCCTGGATGCAGCCGCCGCGATCCGGTCCGCCAACGGGGAAGAGTGATGGTAGATATCCTCAAGCCCACATTTATCGATTTCATAGACGTTGGGGTGGTGGCGGTGATCGTCTATCTTTTCCTCGCGTTCATCAAGGGAACGCGGGCGTTTCAGATACTTATCGGGCTGCTATTAATCTTCGTTGTCTCAATCCTGGCCCGAGCCTTTAACCTGAGTGCTCTCTCTCTGATTCTCGATTCGCTAATGGCTATCTGGATCATCGCGTTCGTTATCCTTTTTCAGCCTGAGATCCGCAACGCGTTGGCGCGAATGGGACGCTATAGGTTGCTTCGCTTCCTTGTGCGCTCGGTCGAGCAGCTGGCTGTTTCAGAAATCGTAAAGGCGGTGCAGGAGATGTGCAAACGCAAGATCGGTGCGTTGATTGTCTTTGAACGGGATATAGACCTGGGGGAGTATGTTCAGACCGGCACTCGCCTGGATGCCAAGGTCTCCGCAGCCCTCATAACCTCACTTTTTACCCCGTACTCGCCTCTGCATGACGGCGCTTGCATCATCAGGAGCGACAAGATCGTGGCCGCGGCATGTATACTGCCTGTTAGCAAGGAGCCCTGGGTTGAGGACTACTACGGTATGCGTCACCGAGCCGCACTGGGGATATGTTCGGTTTCGGACGCGATCTCGGTAGCCGTTAGTGAAGAGACCGGAGGTGTGAGTGTCGGGATGGAAGGAAAGCTTTACGCGAACCTTGAGGTGAAGGAGTTGACCACCTACCTTGAGAAGGTTTACGCCAAGGAGGAGAGATGAATCAACGCCGGATAGACTGGCTTGCAGCCGGTATTATTTTCATCATAGCTCTGGTTATATATCTTTTGACCGTCTCACCCACGGTGGCGTTCTGGGATGTGGGCGAGTTCATCGCCTGTTCGGCGAACCTGGGTGTGCCGCATCCGCCCGGGACACCGCTTTACGTGCTTATCGGGCGCATCTTTTCGCTCATCCCGATATCTGCAGAGATCGCGTTCCGTATCAACTTTATAAGCGTCCTTACCGCGGCGCTGTCCGCGGCATTGGTTGTGCTCATAACGAGCCGTGTTACCCGTTCCTTCAAGAAGGGAAATCCTACAGAGAAGATTAGGTGGGTGCCGACCGTCGTGGGTGTGGTTGGCGCCTTATTCACCATCTTTGCCTTCTCAATGTGGGAGAATGCACTTGAGGCTGAGGTCTACGCGCCTTCGGCGTTCATAGGGTTGCTTATCGTCTACCTTGCGATCGTATGGCGTGAACGGACTGAACATGCAAAGGAGAAAAGACCGGGGCTCCCCCTACCCAAAGCCGATAATCGTTTGATGCTTTTGGCGTTCTATATTGTCATGCTCGCCGCAGGTATTCACCTTACCCCTGTGATGATCCTGTTCGCACTCATCCCGTTCATAATCCTGGTCAATCACCGCCTGCTGCCGACCTTCTTTCTGGGTGTTCTGGCTCTTGCCTTTATGCTTTTTGAACCCGGCTGGCCTCAGCTTGCGGTTGTTGCCCTGTTTGCTATCTATTTCTTTGTTCAGGCGGTTGGTTCAAAGAAAGGCTCTGGGCCGGCGTTTGTTTTCGGGGGGGCTTACGCGCTGCTTATCCTGCTCGCGGCGCTTAAGGTGGGACCGGTGATCTTGATAGCAGGGGTTGTTTTACTTACAGCTGCATTCTTCTATGCTGGCAAGAAGTATGACGTGGATCTGAAGTTTTTCCTTCTGGGTGCTCTGGTGATTGTGATAGCCGCTTCGGTGCAGTTCTACCTTATGGTGCGCGCTCAGCAGCATCCCTCGATCAACATGGTTAACCCCTCCACTTGGGATCGCTTCATTTCGGTCCTGCGCCGCGAACAGTACGGACGCGCTACGGTTCAGAACCAGATATGGCCTCGCAAGACGGTTGTTCATCCAGATACGGGCCAGCCGACAGGTGTAGGAGTGATAGCGGGTCTCTTCTGGCAGATAGTGTTTTACTTCAAGTACTTCTTCTGGCAGTGGGGATTACAGAATCTTGCCGGGAAGTCGGCGCTTACGGTCATCGCACGCGCCCTTCTTGCTGCAGTCCCCGTAATCCTGGGCGTCTTTGGACTCTACTCGCTGGCCAAACGGGACCGCAAGCTGTTCTGGCTGCTTCTTACTACCTTCCTGGTCGCTTCCTTCGGCCTTGTTATCTATCTGAATATGCGTTTCGGACACACAGGTCCCCTGCCCAAGGGTATGGCAGGCCTGCCTCAGGAGGTGCGCGAACGTGACTACTTCTTTACCTTCAGCTACGTCTTCTGGGGACTCTTCACAGGCTTCGGTGTCTTTGAGATTATTGCTTCAATTAAGGAGTCTTTGCGCAAAAAGATAGCGTCTCGTGTTGCTGCAATAACTGTAAGCTCAGCGGGAGCTGTATTCGCCCTCCTCATCGGCTTTGTAAACCTTCCGATGCTCACAAGGCACGGTGACTGGATACCGCTTGAATACGGTTACAACCTGCTTGCATCCTGCGAGGAGCCATCAGTGATCCTCACAAACGGCGATAACGATACATTTCCCTTATGGTTCGTGCAGGAGGTTCCTTCAACCCGCTACGAGAATAACAAAAAGCCATACAAGCACGGTGTTGTCAACGCTAATCTCTCGCTACTCAATACCCCGTGGTATATAGAGAAACTCAAGCGCAAGGGTGCACCTGTATCCTTTGTTTACGAATCCAGGAACGAGAAGGTTGCGCTTACTCGCAAGATGCAGGCTTCGGCAGGGATCGGAGGGGCTCTCGTATGGGAGGGGTATGTGGCCCATCCGCCCATCAAGAAGCGCACCTTTGAGTTCTCCCGCAACACTCAGACAATCAAGGCGGATAGAAAGGGCAGGCTGCGTGATCCCAACCGCAGGGTTGTAGGAAGGGTTGAGTATAAGACGGGCCGGGTGAGCTTGACTATCGCACCGTCGGATGTCCGGCAAGATACAGCCTACATCACGGCAAGCTATGGCTCAGGGGAGATAGAGAACCTGCCTTCGCACGTCTTTGTGAGCCGCACGAAGGTTGTGATGCTTGCAGACATCATGATCAGGGATATGATCGCAACCAACTCGGGCAAGGTTTATGCTGATTCCGAAAAGGTCGCTGTCTCCGGATTCTCTACCAAGATTCCGCTTGATTACCTGCTGCCCCAGGAGGTTTTCGCCGAGCATGTTCTCAGCAACTATAACGAAGGGGTGATGCCTATATACTTTTCCACAACCGTCTCTCCGGGTCGAGTCAAGCAATACGCCCCTTATCTTATTCAGGAGGCCTTAGTCTATCGTGTTCGCAGGGCACCTGAGGAGGAGTTGACCCGTGTCCGGCCTGCGATTGACGTGGATCGTTCCTATGAGATCTTTACCGAGGAGTTTATGATGAAGTCAATACTCGATCCCAGGGTGCGCCGGAGCGGTCAGACGCGCGGACTCTTCATCAACTACGGGATAGCTATGCAGGAGATAGCCGAGAAGTTGGTTTTTATGGGACAAGCCAGGAAGGCTTACGAGTTCGCCAAGATTATAGACTCCTTTAAGGTAGAAGAGGCTGTGCGCCGCGTCTTTCTCATGAACCTTTACGTGTTCGCGCGCCAGGCCGGTGCGGATGAAGATGCCGAACGCTACTACCGGGAGATGGAGTCCAAGGGATGGCTTGACTCACAGTTCCATATACGTCAGGGGATAACCTATGCGCGTGCAGGGGATACCGTCCTTGCCGAGCAGGAGCTCAAGCGTGCATACGCCCAGGCTACAAGAGAGAATCCACAGGGTTTCGTGAGTCTTGTAATGTTCTATCTTGAAACCGTGAAGAATTCCGCCAGGGCACGTGAGCTTGTGGATGCGTGGGACGGGCGCTTCCCTGGCCACGAGTTGAGCTTCCGACTATACCTGGATTACCTGGGTGAACCCGGAGAGGCGCTGCGTGTACTTGATTATATCATCCTTGCTCATCCCGGCGAGAGGCAGCTCATAAAGCTGCGCGACAGCCTGAAGGCCGAATACAACCTTTAAGGAGGATAAGATGAAAAAGCTGCTGATTGGGGTAGTACTAGTAAGCATGGTACTTGCATTGAGCTCTTGTGCTACAATGAGTGATGAGACCTTTGCAGACATTACTCAGACCTGGGTAGCTAAAACTGTACAATGGGCATTCGCTTCTGCGTTTGATCCTGAGGCTCAAGCGAAAGTTGAAGGACTACTCACAGAAGCGTGCAAGGAACATGGTTGTACAGTAGCAGCCTATAAAAGGAAAGCGAAGGCGTTGGGCAAGAAGTTAGATGAGCTAGGAATTGAACCTTAGTTTGAAAACAAACAAAACTATCCTTAAGAGGAAGATAAGATGAAAAGAGTAAGAGCATTGCTAGTGCTAGTCGTAGCTTTGCTGGTAGGTGTACTTGGATGCAGCAAATTTAAGGCTAACCGAGAACTCCGCAAGATTGAAAAAGAAATACCAAATGCTGCTACAACCGAAGAGCTAGAAGAACTGGATATCAGGCTTGATTCCATAGTGAGTGGAGTAGAAAACTGGAAATCTGACAAAGATGAAAAGCAATACGAGGATGTCCAGCTGTCTTTAGATCAGGCGTATTTTGATGTATGGAATACTGAACTTAGTAAAGAGCTTACTAATGTCGAGAAAGAAACGGCAAATGTTAGTTCGTTCAAAGAAGCTCACAAGCTGTACAGCATACTTGACTCAATTTCTAACCCTATGCGCTATATACAGCCTGCACCTACTAGGCACCAGCTTCGTGAAAATGTATGCGCTAACGAAGAGAACGAAACTCGAATTCAAGAGATCAAACACCGAATCGTAGACCAGGCACGAGTTTACCAAAGGGAAGCACCTATTGTGATTACTTCTATCTATCCAAGTCGTCCTAATTTTGCTGGTGGAGTGGATGTTCACATAACTTTCATTAACAAGTCTGACAGAACCTTTAAGTACGTATATTTTGAAGTTAGTCCATACAATGCTGTTGGCGATAGAGTATCCAGTGAAATTGGGGACAAGTGTTTTACTTTTCTGAAAAGTACTGGCCCATATAAACCTGGGTATGGAAGTAAGAGTGGATACTACTGGGGGAACGTTTGGTACAATCACTCGATCCGAAGCATTAAGCTCAACACTGTAGAGATTGATTATATGGATGGCACACATGAAGAGTTTGTAGGTAAGTGGGTAGACTTGTTGTTGAAGAAGTAAGCGTGTTACAGGAAGTAAACTAAAACTGTCCTTGAAAGGAGAATAATGCTTAGTCGTCTAATGGCAGGGTTATAGGCTGGAGTATGGTAGGTTCGAGTCCTTCCTGGGCAGTTAGTGTTTTACAAAAAGGAGGCGACGATGATTCGATCTCTTGCCGAGCTTAAGGCTCAGGCCAAGAAATTAGGTCCAAGACGATGTGTTGTTGCCGCGGCTGCAGATCCTGTAACGCTCCAGGCGCTTTCAGCAGCCCAGAAGGAAGGCATAGCTCAAGGCGTGCTGTGCGGACCAAAGGCCAAGATAAGCCAGGCGGCCTCCAAGGCCGGGGTCTCGCTTGATGGATTCGAGATCAAGGATTGCTCCAACGAGGAAGCGGCGATCGTTGCAGTCGAAGAGGTTCGTAGCGCCGGCGATTTCCTCTTAAAGGGGCATCTACCCACCTCAAGCTTTCTGGGCGCGGTACTCGATAAAGAAAAGGGGCTTCGAACCGGCAGGGTGCTTTCACACATAGCCATACTCGAACCCGCCTCTTTAGGTCGTCTCCTCCTCGTCTCCGACGGCGGCATGAACATAGCACCTGATCTTAAAACCAAGCTGGATATCATCAACAACGCGATCGAGATGGCGCATTCCTTAGGCATCTCAGAACCCAAGGTTGCACTCCTTGCCGCAGTTGAAGCGGTCAATCCCAAGATGGCCGAGACGCTCGAGTGGGCCCAGATAACCCAGATGGCCGCACGCAAGCAGATAGCCGGTGCTTTGGTTGACGGCCCTCTGGCCCTTGACCTTGCGGTATCCGAGGAGGCTGTAAAGATCAAGGGCGTTGCGAGTGATGTGGCCGGTCAGGCGGATGTGCTGATCGTGCACGACATCGCCGTGGGGAACATCTTTGCAAAGGGGCTTATCTACCTGGGTGGGGCTAAGGCATGCGGGATCGTGGCAGGTGCTGCCAGGCCGGTGGTGATGCTTTCCCGGGCAGACGACGCAGAGACCAAGCTCAACTCGATCGCCCTGGGGGCGGTAGCCAGCGTGGTGTAAATCGGGTTCAGGGAAGGTGGAGTAACTCTCGGACGTCCTGCGCTTCCCTTAAAAAAGGATAATTGACTGATACATATAGTCAACGGTATCGAGTTCTTGTGAACGTCCGTGATTCTCATCCCCTCAAAGCGTTGTGATTCATGGCCTCAAGAGGCGGCTTATTTTTTAGGATGGCACGGTTTTTGCTATAGCAATAAAATAGAGGGAGGGGGAAGGGTATTTATAAGGAGGGAGGGGGAGTCACTATGGGGCGCTTGGGCCACCGAGCGCTCCATAAATTTTTCCACCCCACAAATCTACTTCGTAGCTTTGCGGGGACCCCGAACAATACACCCCACGCCGTTGCTTCGCAACACCGCGGGGACCCCGACAGGCGATCCTCCTTTCCAAGCACGAGTGCTTCAAAAAAATCGGAAAAATCTATTCCGCTCCTACTCTTATTGATTCCCCTCGGTTTTTGTCATATTCGCACACGATCAAGATATGTTAAGCTGCTTTTTGGGAAGATACCGAGTCGGTCAAACGATCTCAAAGATGTTGACAGGTGCAAATTCACCTATAAACTTCTCAAAATGAGAGGAGCGTAATGAAAAAGGAGATTCGCACCGATAAGGCGCCGCTTCCGATCGGGCCGTACAGCCAGGCGGTAAAGTGTGGGAACTTCATATTCCTCGCAGGACAGATTGGCATCAACCCCCAAACCGGCGAGTTGGTCGAAGGAACCGAGGCCCAGACCCGACAGGTGATGGAGAATATCAAAGCCGTACTCGCGGAGGCCGGAGCAACCATGGACGATGTGGTGCGCTGCGACATCCATCTTGTTGACCTTTCCGAGTTCAAGCTGGTAAACGAGATCTACGCAGGCTATTTTTCTGCACCTTACCCGGCGCGTGTAACCGTCGCATCTGCCTCACTTCCCAAAAGGGCAAAGGTGGAGATAGCGGCAATCGCAACCATCTAACGTTAATGTGCGTCTTTTGAAGTGATGTTTAGCCTGCTCCTTTTCCTTACCACGGCGCTTACCCCACAGGCTGAGGAGCTGCTTGAGAGAGGTATAGAGGCCTCCCACGTGGAGGATTACGTTAAGGCCCGCATAGCCTATGCAAAGGCCAAGAGGCTTTGCCCAAAAGACCCTGCTCCCTACTTCTTGGATGGTGCATTAACCTTTATCTACATGGTGGATTTCGTTACCGACTCCCTGGAAGATCAGTTCGATAAAGACATGAACAAGGCCGAGGAACTTGCAAAGGCCGGAGTTGAAACAAACGGTGAGAACGCCCGCGACCTTTTCTTTATTGGATCGGTGCAGATCTTCCGTATGGTCCGGCACGGGTGGAGGCGTCAGTATCTTAGGGCACTTTCTGCAGGTAGCGCAGCACTTGATCCCCTGCTTAAGGCGGTGGAGCTTGACCCAAATCTCTACGACGCCTACCTTGCCAAGGGTGCTTTTGACTACTTCTCCGGCCGCGTTAACCGCTATATCCCAGGCGTGCCTGCCGAGGCCACGGTTGAGAAGGGTATAAGCGAGATCAGGCTGGTCTATGAGAAGGGCACCTATTTCAAGGCCTCTGCCGGTCAGGCGCTTTCCTGGATGCTCGCCGAGGAGGACCGATCAAAGGAAGCGCTTGAAGTCAGCCGTGAGCTTGTCAATAGCTACCCCGATGCACGTACCTTCCGGTGGGAACTGGGTGAGCTTTATCTCGATCTAGGGATGTGGGAAGAGGCCAAGGAACTCTATAAAGAGCTCCTTGCCGATATTCGACGCGATCAGCCTAAATGCTACACGAATATATACCAGATTAAGCTTCGATTGGCTCAGGTTTACGCGGGTATGGGTGATGATGAGAACGCTCGCCGGTGCTGCCTTGAGGTTATCGTCAACAAGGATCGAATAAGGCGTGACCTTGGCTACTCCGATATCGTCAAAGACGCCGAGAAACTTCTGCGTCACCTTGATGGATAAGAACCTCCTTATCATAACCTACTACTTTCCTCCGTTGGGCGGAGTTGGAGTGCAGCGGGTATCGAAGTTTTGCCGTTATCTCCCTCGCTTCGGCTGGCGTCCTGTGGTAGTTGCTCCGCAGCCCTCGGCGTTCTATGCGGCTGACGAGGAGATGCTTGCCGAGGTTAAGCACGTATCGCTGTATCGCGTTGCGGGCCTTGACAGCTTCAAGATGCGCCAAAAGCTCATCGGCCCTTTTAAACCACGAATTGACAGTCCCTTGCGCTGGATTGCCAGGCGCTTTTCATGGCCCGATACCCAGACCGCATACATCCCTGCGGCATTCAGATCTGCTTATAGACTGACCAACAAAGCCCACGCGGTCCTCGTTACCGCTCCGCCTTACAGCAACCTTCTTCTGGGGCGTCTTCTAAAAAGGGTAGCCAATCTTCCACTCATTGTAGACATGCGCGATCCCTGGGTTGGGCATCCGGAACACGACAAGCCGGGCTGGAAGCGTGCCTTAAACAAGCGGGTTGAGCGCGACGTTCTGGAATA
The DNA here is from genome assembly GCA_004375895.1 of Candidatus Stahliibacteriota bacterium. Lineage (GTDB taxonomy): Bacteria > Hydrothermota > Tepidihabitantia > B3-TA06 > B3-TA06 > B3-TA06. The sequence continues at coordinate 106,318 of SOJW01000035.1, read as the reverse complement.
CGCCGATGCCATCATCGCGGTTACACGCTCGCATACCGAGAATCTGCGTAAGCGTTATCCCTGGCTTGCCACACGTATCCACTACATCCCCAACGGGTTCGACGCCGCGGATTTCACCCGTAACACCCGTACCCGTACCCCTTTGGGGCATTCTCATAATTATTCGGAGCTTACGCTCCGTTCACAAGGACATAACACACTTAGCACACCTGCCCGTAAGACTCCTAGCACCCGTGAACGAAGGCCCTTAACTATTTGCTATACCGGTATACTCGGACTGGATCATATCAATCGCGGGACGACGCTGTACGCGGCGATCAGGCGGTTGAGGGATGAGGACGGGGTTACACCTGCTCGGTTGCGCGTTGAGATAATGGGGGAGCTAAGCGCGGTTGAAGAGGAGCGAATCCGTCGTAGCGGGGTCTCTACCTTCATTGAAAGACTGGGGCATCTGTCCCACCGCAAGGTGATGCGGCGGTTAGAACGTGCCGATCTAGCCTGGCTGCCATATCATGCGGAGTATTCGCACCTTATTGTCCCTGCAAAGATCTATGAGTATATAGGTTCGGGCACGCCTGTGCTGGCCGTGGTCAATCCTTCTCACGAGACCGCGGAGCTTATCCGGGAGACTGGCACCGGCGTTGTAGTGCCCGAGGGAGATATTGATGGGGTTACAGACGCCCTGCGTATGCTTCTTGAGGGACGTTTCCCTTACAAACCCAAACCTAGGGTCATAGCCCGGTTCGGGCGACGTCACGAGACCGGTCAGCTTGCCGGGATCATCGATAGGTTGGTGGATGGCTAAGGTGCTGATAGTTGGTGTAGGTAACCGGATGCGTGCCGATGACGCGGTTGGGCCGCTTGCCATTGATCGATTAAAAGAATCCATGGACTTACCCCAAGACTGGCTGCTTTTGGATGCGGGTGAGGTTCCTGAGAACGCTTTAGGTCTTGTGGATAAAGAAAAACCCGATAGGGTCTTACTCATAGACGCGTGCGACTGGGGCGGCCAGCCGGGCGAGGTCCGCTTTTTTACATCCGAGGAGATCGAGCAGCTTCCCATCCGCACCATCTCCACCCACGGGGTGCCCTTATCCTTTTGGGTTAAAATGACTTTGGTTGATCACCCTGATTTGAAGATCGAGCTTTTAGGTATCCAGGCTCAGAGCCTTGAGTTCAACTCACCCTTGACCCACGAGGTGACAGGAGCACTTGAAAGTATCGAGGAGTCGGTAAGAAAGCACCTCCAACCGTGAATTATTATCCGTCCAGCCCGATCAATTTTGCATTTTGCAATTTGAAATTTGCATTGTGCGCCAGCGCCTCTACGGGACGCCAGCGCGTCCTGTGTTCTGGTTGTCGTGGGCAAACTTGGGCCAGGGGGATGAGGCAAGGCCGAAGGATGAGCTTTGGATTGCGTAGAATTCAGAGTAACCGTAGACGTAAATAGTTCCGTCGTTTCCTATTGCAGGTGAACTTGTTGTTGAAGGTCCGTCGCATTTCCATTTGAAGTTTCCTTCAGAGTCAAAGGCGTAAAGGCTTTGGACTTCTTCATGCCCGATTACTTCAAATGTAGTTGCATAGATAGACCCGTCGGAACCAATGGCGGGGGTTGATCCACTCCATTGAGCCAGGTCACTTTTCCACAGCACATTTCCGGAAGACGAAAAACAGTAAAGATAGGCTTCAACCGGATGTGCCCATTCTTCACCCCATTCATCTTCTTCCCACTCCCAGATTGTGCTTGCAAAATAAATATTCCCTTCACTACCGATAGAAGGTGAGTAGACAGTTCCAGAAGTTTGATGTTTCCATTTAAGTATGCCATTCGGGGAAAGTGCGCACAGGTAGTCACCTTCTCCGAAGTACAGGGTGCCGTCCGAACCGATTGCTGGAATGGAGGTCCAGTCGGTTCCCTGGTATGCCCACTTTAAATCTCCATCTGGATCGAAGGCGTATAGATAATGGCGACTATTTACATAAACAGTGCCGTCAGCGCCAATCACAGGAATACCTGCGTATGTGATTTCTCTTTTCCACTTGAGGATTCCACTTGATGTCAAAGCGTACAACCAGCTTTTGGAGGGATTTAACAACCAGTTATCTATTGCGAAGTAAATTGTCCCTTCTGCGCCAATAGCAAAAGCTGTGGAAACTGCTCGGATTGAATCGATTTGGAATTCCCACTTTAATGAACCCGAGGAGGTAAGTGCGCAGATTTTAGCCGTTTCATGCTCATTTTGCTCAATGTAGATTGTACCATCCGGGCCAACTACAGCCCATTCTGAACCTCCTTCTGCAGAGTACGTCCATTTGATCGCCCCGTCAGGATTCAGGGCAAAAAGATCCCCCTTGTAAAGGTATACGGTTCCGTCAGGTCCTATAGCGGGTTGATATCCACGGTAATAATCCCCTAGAGGGTATACCCACTTGATGGCCCCTTCGTTGGTTGGGAATATTCCGGCCACTTTAGTCGTTTCACCTTCCTCCACCTTGACTACCGTTGACCACTCCGGGAAATCGTAGAGTTTCAGGCTAATCTTGTATTCACCGGGTTCGATGTCAGGGATCACGCAATTGGTCTGATATTCAGTAAGACTGTCGTCTATATATACATCCGCGCCTTGGGGGGTTGAGGAAACTGCAAGGTAAGTACCTATAATCTCTGGTTCCTGATGGCAGTCAATCAGGGCAATTACTAAGACTATCCCGCTAAACGTTAGAATCCGTCTCATGATCCCTCCCTGCGCCAAACGGTATCTTTCCCGTTAAAGAAGTAAAGTAAGGTATCTACAACATTACTTTCCTTTTCCCAGCCGTGCCCAGAAGAGCTAGATCTGTAGAGTTGGGCCACCACGCCTGTACCCTTTATTCGTGAGACAGCTTTTCTCAAGTAGGACTCGCCGATAGGTTCCCATGTCTCTAAGAAGGCTTCAGATAAATTAAGTGTGTCTTGTGAGTATGTTATTTCAAGACCTTCATTAGCACCGCGAGGTCCAGTTGCTTGTGGATTGAAGGTTATCTTTTCGTCTTCAAAGACCAGCACCCGGTTACCGAATATGTAGACGGTATCACCCACATCTCTGAAGAGGTAGCCTTCCAGATAGAACTCCCAGCCGTTCACTCCGAGGACGGAATCAGCAACAGTGATGGTTACAGTATCGTAATAATCCCATACGGGCGGGTCGGGATTGTTGGGGTCCGAATAGTCATCCCCCCACAGATGCCTTTCGTAAGCCCACTCGTAATTTAATCCAAGGGGAAAGTATGTGGTATCCAAGTCAAGCTCAGGCATGGGCTTATCGAGGGTGAAACTTCGGAACTCCCTCCAGGTTAAGCCGCCTTCTAAGTAAAGTGGAGCCACTGACCAGACGTAATCTGCATTAAGGGCAATCTCGAAGTCCTCCTGGGTCATGGTGTAAGTAGTGTCCTTTAGGGTATCCACGACAATCTTCTCCCCGGTGAAGAAGGCATCCTTGACTACGCGGATCACGTACGACGATGCCGAATTGTCCTTGTGCCAGATGAAGTCAGGCGGTTCAAGATCGAACACCGCGCCGTCCTCTGGTGCGATTAGAATAGGGGGTGGTGGAGGATAGGATTTATCTACGCTAAAAGACCAGACTTCGCTCCAGAGGAGTTCATCCTCTGCTGGAAGCGGGGCCACGGCCCACTTGTATGTTCCTTGATAGATCTGTGAGAACAAGTTTTCGCTCATCTTATAGATGGTGTCAGTCAGGGTGTCCTTAATCAGAACCGCGCCAGTTGAGAACTCATCTGTCGCTATACGCAGTATGTAGGATGTAGCTAGGGAATCAGAACTCCAGAGGAATGTGGGGGGTGTTTCTTTGAAATGGGTACCGTCTTGGGGAGCTATCAGAGTGACAGCGCTTGGATAATCAATGGTCTCATCTTCATCTCTCTGGCATCCCCATAAGGCTAGGATCACCACACCCAAGATCACGACAATCTTCCACACACTTTTCATACACAACCTCCTAAAAGAGTGTAGGCTTTTTTGGAACCTTGTCAAGGGGTGGGTGTGTTGCGGTGTGTTACGGTGTTACGGTGTTACGGGGGGCGGGAGTCCCGAGAAGGAGGAGCCTGGGAGCCCCGGGACTTCCCGCCATCCGACCCCGTTTCACCTACCTTATAATCACCACTCGACCGCTCGCGGTATGTGCAGGCGTGACGAATGAGTAGAAGTAGACACCGGCAGGCGTCGCTGACGCGTCCCAGGTAAGCATGCGGGTGCCATCGAGCGTGCCTTCAAAGACCGTCTCAACCAGTTTGCCGGCAACGTCGTAGATCTTCAGCCAGGCATGAGTACCAGGTGCGCTTACGCTGAAGACCACGGAGTTGGCGACCGGGTGCTGGCCGAGGAGCGTGATGAGGGGGGTTTCATCACGAGGGGCTTCCGCAACAGATGTTGATTCTGGTTGTGGCGTGGGTTCCGGGCCGTCGCCTACATACACCTCGCTGCCCAGATACATCACCGGGTTTCTGGTTGAGATTCCACCGGTAGGAACCTTCTGAACGACAGATCCAGAGAAAAGGTCCTTGACATAGGTTATGTGAAGGATGCTATCTTCGCCAATCCATGGGTAGACGGAGTGGTACTCCTCGCTTTCACAATCGCCGATCCTGGCACCAGGGCTGTGTGTGTTTGTAAGGTTAGTGGCGTAGGCAACCAAGCCGAAACCATTTTCGTCGAACTCGCTCTCAGTCCAATCTGCGACTCCACCCCATGTTGCACCGCCGTTAGTGGAGATTGCGGCATAGATGTCGGCGTTGATGGCTCCGCCCGCGTTGACGTCAAGAGAATCCCACTGGCCTTGCCAGGTGAAGACCATGTCGTCGCCCGAGCCTATAGCGGCAAGCTGCGGATTCCAGCAGCCAAGACCCGGACTGTAATAGTTCTGTATCCTTTCACGGATTCCCCACAAGTAGAAGCCGTATATATCCCAGATGGTGTCACCTTCCTCGGTTAGAGGAACGAACTGGCTGTAGGGGCCGGAAGCAATGTTGCGCTTGTTGGTAACCTCACTCCAATGGACCATTCTAAGGAAATGTTTATGCATCGACCAGAAAAAGAGGCTATCATTGGGAGGCTCGCCGTGCACTTCGTAGGCCATCAACCCTTCTCCCCAACCGATGTGGAGATTGCCGGCTGCGTCGTAGGCACAATCAAGATCACGGTACCAGGCACCCCACCACATGCCTTCCTCACTGCTGTTGGGTACCGGCTCCTGAGTGTAGTAATCCGCCGTGACGTTCACAGGAGCGCTCCAGCTTGCACCGCTGTTCGTAGACTCCACGTACTTTATGTTACCGCTCATAGCCCTTCTCCAGTCTATACCTTCGATTGGGAAAGCGTCCATCCAGGCTATGGCAACCTTGCTGCCGTCCTTAGATACCGCGATGGCAGCGTCGCTGCCGGCGGTCTGGGTGATGACTTTCCACTCGGAGAAGGTTTGCCCTTCATCGGTGGAACGAGAGTAGTAGAGATAGTCAACGTTGTCAGGCGGGTTTGCCGGATCAGCCGGAGAGATGTGAGCGGTAACGTGGATCACATCGTCCGCTCCCACAACGATATGCGGCCAGATCGGCTGCTCAGGGACGGTGATGGGATCAACATCAACCGGTGAACTGAATGCACCAAACCGGGGGATAGCATCAACTACAACGGCTGAGACATTAGCAGTCGGAGTATGGTGGAACGCAACTACAGCCCGATCGTCAGAAAGCAAGCCCATCGTAGTGTAACCTGCACGGGGCTCACCCGATGCCTTCTGGCCGTCAGGCCAGACGAAACCACCAGTCTCTCCCCACACGTTGTAGTAGATGTCACGATTCGGGAAGGAAGGAGGGAAGGATGAAGGTTCGTCTTCCGAGTGCATCCAGCAGAGCTGAATGTATCCACTATCATCCACCGCAATCCGGTTGCCCATCGCACCGTTCTGCTGATAATCGTAGGTGGTGACGCCGGCTTGTTCTCCTTCGGTCAAAAGCACGGCCGTGCCGGATGAGATAGATGAGACAGGGGTTATTGGATCGTCCCTCAGGGGCAGGACAGGGGCAAAACCGACTTCCACCCCTTCCGGTACCTTAACAGGACCAACCACCGCAAAGGCGGCTATCGCAAACACCGCCGTCAGCAGGATGAGTTTTTTAAGCATTTATGTCCTCCTTTTTATTTTCCCCTGCGGAATGGCTTTTTCAGAAACCATCCTGCCGGGTTGGCTCTTGGTTTAAAGAGTAAGAGTCGGGGGTTTACACCGATCTCCCACCCTGTCTTTGCGTTAGTGACGTCCTCTTTTATGTGTTGGAATTGAGCATATAGGAGTTCCATCCGACCCATAAAGACCTCTATAATTATCATAGGAAGATTTAGGGATATGTCAAGCCCCCCCCGTAACACCCGTACCCGTAACACCACCCGTAAAACACCGTTTCCCCTTCGGGGCATTCCTGACTTCCTATGGAGATAGAAAGTATGGGTACGGCACAGCGTGCCCCTTGAGCGGTTCATACGCTCATAGGGTATGCCGTGCCCCTACCTCTCTACATTCTCCCCTCTCCGATCTTTTTCCCGCAGGGAAAAAGGAGGATTTACGTCGGGGTCCCCGCCAGGATACGAAGTAGCCTGGTGGGGTGAAGGTTATTCCTCGCTGCGGATCTCGCCAACGAACTCCTCAAGCAGGTCCTCGAGGGTGACAAGCCCTACAGGCTTATCCTCTCTGTCTAAAACGATCGCCATGTGCGCCCGGTTGTTCTGCATGGTGCGCAGAAGTTCGGTGATGCGAGCGCCCGGCGTGGTGAAGAAGGGCTTGCTCAATCTGGGTTTTTCCCGCAGAAGGTCCTTGGCGTGCAGGATGCCCTTGATGCGTCCGGTGCGGCGATTCAAAACAGGGTAACGTGTGAATCCCTCCCGCTCAATCACCTTAAGGATATTGCCACGTTTGGTGCCGGTCTTCAGCGTTACCACACGATCCCACGGGGTCATCACGTCACCAAGGGGGGTGTCGAATGCACTGAAGAGGTTGGCGACGCGAGGTGAGGTTTTTTCTTCTATACTCCCAATCTTTTCGCCGAGTCTCAGTGCGGTGAGCATATCCAGCCGTGTGATGGAGAGACGTTCGCCTCTTTTCTCCTTTCTCTTAGGGCGACGAAAGAGTCTTCTGAAGGGTTTTGAAAGCACTATCGCCACGGAATAGAAAGGAGAGGTAGCTATCACCACTTGCTCTGCGTTCAACCGGGCCAGATTCTTGGGCAGATACTCGCCGAGCAGCAATCCTGCCAGCACACCTACGATGATAGCCACGATCGTTCCCAAGGTTTCGTTGAGTTGATCCACGAAGAAGGCGGTGAGGAACAACCCTGAGAGGACAACCGCGATGTTGGTTCCTATAAGGGTGGCTACCAGTAGGAGTTCGGGGTTGTTTAAGAGCTCTATAGCCTTTTCCTGTCTGCGGGTTTTCTTAGAAAGATGAGCTACCCTCACCGGGTTCGCCACCACGTAGGCCGTTTCCGAACCGGAAAAGAAGCCCTGGATAAATATGAAGAGTATACCTAAAAGAAGCGTCACTTGGTCCTCTTTTGTTCCAGCAGAACCTTTTCTATACGCAGGCGTCTCACACTTCGCATAGTAAGATCAATCCCCTTGTAGCTCATCTTCTCCCCACGCTTCGGTATGTGTCCCAGCTCGTGTGTTATGAGTTCGGAGAGCCTGTCGAACTCATCCTCTGCTTCTGCGAAGGCATCGTCAAAAAACTCGTTGAGTTTGGCCAGGTCTATATCGCCGTCTACAAGGTATCTCCCGCGGCCAAGGCGTTTGTAGGGAACCCCGGTGTCGTACTCGTCCACAATCTCACCGAAGATTGCCTCGAGTATATCCTCAAGTGTCGCCAGGCCTGCGATACCGCCGAACTCGTCCACCACTATGGCTATATGTTGATCGGAGCGCCGCAGCTCTTCCAGAAGCTCTGAAAGGACTTTGGTTTCAGGCACGAAGTAAGGCTCGCGTAGAAGCCTCCTGATGGAGGTGCGCTTTGGGGCTACAATCAGATCCTTGGTGTAGAGCACCCCAACTATCTTGTCGGTGGTGTCCTCGTAGATCGGGTAACGAGATTTATGTGTCCGTTTGACGTAGGCAAGCGCTTTGTAACGACTTGTATTGACAGGCAGGGCACTCATCCCTACACGCGGGGTCATCACCTCACTTACTGTGCGTTCGCCCAGATCCACAAGATTCTCCATGATCTGTTCCTCCTGTGGGCGAAGTATGCCGTAACGCACCGCCATCTCGATCATGGTTTTGACCTCCTCGTCCGTGGGAAAGGGGCGTTCTCTGGGGCGGCCTCGGAAGATCAATCTGGAGAGGGAGGAGAGAGCCCAGGTTAGGGGGAAGAATAGCCACCAGAAGAATATCAATACAGGCGCATAGAGCCTGGCAATTTTCATCGGCAGTCTTACCGCAACAATCTTGGGTGTTATCTCGCCTAGGATAAGAAGCGTTACAACCATTAAAGCCGCACCTATAGAGAGGGTCTCGGTTTCATTCCACCCCCAACGCTTTGATGCCATTATGAGTAGTGTTGTCCAGAGGGCGGTGGCGGTGAAGTTGACGATGTGGTTGCCTGAAAGGATTGTTCCCAGAAGCCGGTCGCGTGATGAGAGCAGCCAGCGCACGAGCCCTGCCTGTCCCAGCTGTGCGCTGCGCAGCGGCGAGATGGAGAAGTATGCGGTCTCCGCACTTGAGAAGAAGGCGCTTGCTACAAGCAGGATAAGGATGGTCGTAAGAATCGGGATCATCTTAGATAATCATCCCAGGTACCGCTTCATTATTGGTTCCATCTGTGTGTGGGGGTATCCCAAAAGATGCAGCAGGCCGTGAAGTACGAGCCTTTCTATCTCTTCTTCCTCGCTTACACCGTAGTCTAGAGCTTGTTCGCGGGCGCGATCGAGGGACACGTAGACCTCTCCAAGGAAATCCGGCTCCTCAAAGTCAAATGCCAGGACGTCGGTGGGTCCTTTGCGCCCCTTGAAGCGTTCATTTAAATCTCTAAGCGTTTCGTCGTCCGTTAACACGATATTAACCCGCTTGTTGCAGCCCTGGGCGTCAAGAACGCTTTTTACGAGTCTTCGCAGGGCTGCTTTTCTTTGAATTCTTCCTGGGGCTAGTAGCGTTATTCTTTTTCTCATAACGGATTCTTGGGTGAAAGATTCCAATAAGGGTCGAGGTGAAGACCTTACGTACCTCGTGGATGTCTGATGTGGTGAAGTGGCACTCATCCAGCTGACCGTCCGCGACCTTGTCGTTTATTATCTCCTTTATGAATCTTTCCAGGTCATCACGGTCTGTAAATCCATGGGCGCGTACAGCCGCCTCAACCGAGTCTGCAAGCATCACCAACGCCGCCTCCTTGGTTTGAGGTTTTGGCCCGGGGTAACGGAAGACCTCCTCTGGTACGGATTCTGCATCCTTGGTCTCAAGATGCTTGCGATAAAAATACTCCATCCGTGTGGTTCCGTGATGCTGGGCCACTATATCGCGGATGAGACGCGGCAGCCGGTAACGTCCTGCCATCACCAGACCTTTTTTGACGTGGTTTGCGAGGATCAAGGCGGACATACGAGGCTTGAGCCCATCATGAGGGTTTTCTTCGTCCAGTTGGTTTTCTATAAAGTACTGGGGTTTGGCCGTCTTGCCTATGTCATGATAGTAGCCGCTTGCAAGGACCAGGGCCGGATTGGCTCCAATTACCCGGGCGGCGCGTTCGGCAAGGCTGCCCACAAGTACGCTGTGGTGATATGTTCCGGTTGCCTTGAGGGAGAGTTCCTTGAGCAGCGGTTTGTTGAGGTCGGCAAGCTCCGCAAGGGTAAGGGTTGAGGTGAAGCCAAATAGACGTTCTGCGGCAAAGAACGCGGCTGCAAGGAATGCGAAGTTGATTGCAGAATTTATACCCGCCTCCAATCCCAATACGGGTAGTTCACGAAGCGAGAAGTTGACCTTGGTCAGGATGAAGATTCCCCGCGCAATGATTCCTCCACCGAGTATGAAACCGAAGGATGCAACGAACCCTATGCGGCGATGCATTAAAGGCAAAGCAAGCAGGGCGCCTGAGCCTGAAAGGAGCGCGTAAAGAAGATACTCCGGCTCAGTCTGCCAGGGAAGGTATATCAGAATGGAGGTGATACCTGCCAGGAGAATTCCTTCAAGGGGCCCAAGAAACATGGCGACGGCTAGTGCCACAAAGCCGGTTGGAACGAACCACCAGATGGAGAAGCGTCGCAGGATAAGGCTTGCGGCAAGCCCAAGCACCAGTAACGTTGTCACATAAAGGAACTCACGAACCTCGGGCTCACGTCTTAAGAGGTAAAGACATAATCCCAGGCCCAAAAGGATTAATATGAAGAGAAGATTCTGGCGGATGAAGAGCTGGATTTTCAATCTCCAGTTGCCCTCTATCTCCGCGTTAAGGGCAGCGATTTTCTTAAGGGTCAGGGGGTCGATACGGCTGTTGGCCTCGACTATCAACTCTCCCCGTTCAACGAATCCCTCATACGGGCTTACGCGGTTCCGTGCAGCTTCGCATCTTGCCTCGGTTTCCTCGCTGTCATACACCAGATTCGGGTTGGGCAGAACGATCCGTCTGAGTATATCTGTTAGTAGGGCTGCCCTTTGTTTATCTGCGGTGAAGTGGCGTCGGGCTGAGTTCTCAATCAGTGTGTCAGCGTCCCAGAAGCCCAGTATGTTGTCTAAAGATTCCCCTATCTCCACCTCTCCCATAAGGACGACTACCTTGCGTGCGGCAAGGTCTTCTTTCTCTCGGAAGTAGCCTTGGGAGCTAATCACCTCTACGACGCTGTCTGCGGAGGCAAGCAGTTTCGAGCTGAGCAGTTCGCGTTTCTCTAAATGGAGTTCACTGGCTATCGAGTCAGAGGTGCGCAGGTCTCGCAAGGTCTGCCGCCACTTGGTCTCGACTTCCTCCTTCAGAGCAAGGATAGGTAGAATCCCTGCTGCGGCACTGTCTTGCTCGGCCACGAGACGGGTTGAGTCCTTTGGAAGGGGAAAGGAGATTGGAGCGTAGAGATCCTTCTCTACCACATCACCATCGGCATACTCCATTTTAGGAGGCGGTGAGAGAAGCGGCGCCAGGTTTAGGGTCGCAAGCACCGCTATAGCCGATGCGGCGAGAAACAGCCTACGAAGGTTTTTTCTTATCATAGGCCTCGATTATTGCCGATACCAGAGGCGGGCGAACCACATCCGTGGAATCGAAGTGAACGAATACTACCCCTTCGATCTCCTGGAGTAACTTCCTCGCATCAAGCAGCCCTGACTGCTCGGAATGCTCCAGATCGATCTGAGTAACATCACCGGTTATGATTGCATGTGAGTTCCAGCCAAGGCGCGTGAGGAACATCTTCATCTGTATGGGGGTGGTGTTCTGGGCCTCGTCAAGGATGATGTAGGCGTCCGAAAGTGTTCTGCCTCTCATGAAAGCAAGCGGGGCTATCTCGATAACCTGATTATCCAAAAAGCGTCTCATGCGCTCGGCAGGGATCATGTCGGAGAGCGCATCATACAGCGGACGCAGGTAGGGGTCCACCTTCTCCTTCAAGTCCCCTGGCAGGAACCCCAGTGACTCCCCAGCCTCAACCGCGGGTCGGGTGAGGATGATACGGTCGATCTGGTCGTTTGTGAGCGCCTCGACCGCCTTGGCAACCGCGAGATAGGTCTTGCCCGTTCCTGCCGGCCCGATGCTGAAGGTTATCGAGTTTTCATCTATGCTTTTTATGTATCTTGCCTGATGTTCGGACTGGGGACGGATAACCTTACGCGGGGTGTAGGTCACGCCCTCTTCCTGATCCTGGAGTTTGCGTACTCCTCGCAACCCTTCTGTCTCGGTAAGCACGATCTCTGGGGTAATAAGTCTTCCCGACCTTATCATCCCACAGAGACGTTCTATCAGGTTGCTGACTTTATCTACCTCAGCATCCCTACCCTCAAGAGCAAGTTTTGTGCCCCTTGCCACAATCTGGACATCAAAGTTTCCTCGCAGGACACGCAGATTCTCTTCACCCACCCCGGTTAAAAGGAGTGGGTCAACGTCCTTTATCTTCAGGATACGTCGTGACATGGGTCAATGGAAGATGGGAAGAGGGGAAGACTAATTCGTCTTCCCCTCAACAATCATGTTGCGCTTAACGCGGAATAACAAAGACTTGGTTCGGATAGATCAGGTCCGGATCATTAATCTGATCTTTGTTTGCCTCGTAGATTGCCGGCCACTTGGAGCCGTCTCCGTATACCGCTACAGAGTTGGCGATCTTCCACAGCCAGTTACCCGACTTCACTTTCCATTCGTTGACGCCGGGTATAAAGAGTACCCAGCCCGGATAGATCAGATTCGGATCGGAGATGATGTCGTTGTTTGCCTCGTAGATTGCCGGCCACTTGGAGCCGTCATGGTAGACGTATTCATCTGCAGCGATCTTGTAGAGATAGTCACCGGACTTAACGGTGTAACGGCCCCAGTAGCGAGGCTCTGCCTCGAGCTCGGCAAGACGCGCTTCAAGCTCGGCAATCTTGGTGTCCAGAGCAGCCACCTCGTCCTTTAAGGCGTTTACTTTAGGATCAATGTTGCCGATTCCTTCTTCAGCAGCCGCCTCACGGATGTTGCAGGTCTCTAGCTGCGTTTCCGCGTCCTTTTTCTTCATCCTGGCGCCATAGGCCACACCCGCGAACAGAACCAGACCCACTGTCAATAGAATGAGAATCTTCTTCGCCATGGGTCCTCCTACTTTACTGTGGCTCGCGCGGGCTTGCCGCCTTCACCACGGGATGGCTTAGCGCTCTCAAGCTCGGCGATCGTTTCTTCTAGTTCCTGGATGCGGGCCTCTTTTTCGGCTTTATCAGACTGAAGAGTTTGGAGCTGCGACTCAAGGCTGGCAAGCCTGGCTTCGGCATCGTCCGCTGCTTGACACGCGGCTTCCATCTCAGCGATTAACTGCTTGGAGGCTCCGCAACCCGCAAGCAAGCCAAGTCCGAAGACGACCAGCACACCCAGTACGATAAGTCGCTTGTGCATTTGCACCTCCTTTAATTTAATCATGTGCGAGTATTATAGAGCCAGACAAAAGTTTGTCAAGAGCAAAAGCTCCTATTCGGTTTGTTTTTTTCTAACTTCCCAAATTTCCGAGACAAACCTCGTAGGGCTCTATCTGGAGGATAATAAGGCGGGAATCCATGAATGTCAAGGGGGGGGTCGTGCGCGGGGAGATGGTTACCGGGGTTACACTCACATTGATGAAAGCTTCATCCCCCCCTCCTTCTCGACGATCTCAATCCCCTCTTGCTTGGCAACGATGTGTTGACCATGGACATTTTTCTGTGGTCATAAGAACAGGAACCTCTAAATAGATGCGGGCAACTGCGGTAATCTGAGTTGGTTCTTCAGGATATTGGTGACAAAGAACAACTGTTAAGTCGAACGTGGATGTGTCTCGGACATAACTCGTTGCTTTAGATAAGGCTTCCATCATTCCGCACTGCACGGGAGAGGCAAAAACTGGGAGCTGCTTGGAACGGCGGACGGCTCCGACGATGTAGGGGAGCGGGTTTCGACCGGGGTTTACTTGATCAGGTTTGAGGTGGTGAAGAAGGTCACACCGTTAAGGTTGTGTTGATGAGGTAGGGGTCTCAGGGCTTTTCTGCTTCGAGGTCGGCTTCTTCGGGTTCGTCTTTCTTCTTGGGTCTCGTGAAGAAGAACTCCGTGATCAAGAGGATTATCACAGCTATGACTATGGAACTGTCGGCTATGTTGTAGGTAGCCCAGCGCCAGGTGCGAACCCCCATGCTTATCCAGTCAATCACGTACCCCAGTCTTACTCGGTCTATGAAGTTGCCGAAGCCTCCGCCAAGGATCAGTCCCAGAAGTACCGTAACAAACTTAGGCTGCGGACGAAGCAGAAGGTAGATAACAAATCCAACCGCAACCATCGGCAGGATTATGTAAAGCCACTGAGGGCCGAAGGAGAGGCTGAATATCCCGCGGTAGTTGTGGGCGTGGGTTACCTTCAACACGGGATCGATCCACGTCACCCACTCATTAAGATCGAGGTTGGCTACGATAAGCACCTTGGAGATCTGATCCAGTAGCAAAACAGCGGCCATCGCAATCGCTGCTCTTACCCACTGCCTCCAGGATGCCCATTGCCACTTTTTTGCTGGGCGTTCGTTTAGGGATTCTTTTGGATCCTGCAAAGCAGGTCCGTCCCTTTTCCTTGCCTTCTTTTTGGGTGTTCCAGTGTTTAGGGAAGATTTTGAGCGAGGCACCGGATTAGAAACTGAATTCGCTTTCGTCGATGATGTAGTTGAGCGGGTTAACCGCTTTACCCCCTACCCTTACCTCGTAGTGCAGATGGGTGCCTGTTGTGCGTCCGGTTGCTCCCATGACTGCTATCACCTGGCCGCGTAATACCTCCTCACCCGGCTTTACATATATACCTCCCACGTGAGCATAGAACGTTTCGATCTCGTTACCGTGATCCAGCTTGATGCACAGGCCGTAACCGGAACGCGCACCTATATATGAAATCACCCCATCGGCGGTCGCCACGATAGGTGTTCCCGGAGCGTTCGAGATGTCAACGCCGTTGTGCATCCTTGGGCGCTTGGTAAAGGGATCTATACGGTAACCGAATCCACTACACTGCCAGCCGTTGCAAGGCCGAATCGATGGGGTGTGATCTCGAAGATTCTTGTTTTTCTTGAGTTTCTCCCCGATATTTGCAAAGCTTTCCTTCTGATATTTTGCCTTGCGCAGGAGTTCGTCAACGGTGTTGGATATCTCGGTTACATCCTGATATTGTTTGCTTTTTATCTGCTCTAATGCCAGCAGCTCCCTATCCTTTTTCTTTTCTCCGCCCACGCCGAGTTCGCGAACATCCTCCGGCAGGACCCTCATATTGGCTTGGACGCGAAGTTGGAGGTCGTGCTTACCAAGTAGGACAAGCAGGGTCTTGAGTGAATCGATCTGTTCATTGAGCTGTTGGTACTGAATCTCGAGGAGCTTATTGTTTTCTTCAAGACGGGTCAGTTTATCGTAGTCGATTTGTTCCGTGGCACGAGAGGTTATGAAGAGGCCTGCGAAGCCTATAAGGAGGCTGAAAGCGACCGCAACCGACAATAATCCCCATCGTGGTATTGCCAGCCGCGTTACTTTACCGCGTGGTCCCCCATCAATTAAGAAGTTGATACGCTTGAACAGCCAGGAGATGACACGCTTGAACATCACAATAAGTATATAGCAAACCGAGTATGTTGTCAAGAGCTAAATAGTCTATTTCACAGACCCTTCACAATCAAGGATTCACAAAAGGCTATCGTTTTGATAGAATTTAGTCGGTTGCCGATTTTTCACAATTTGAGTTATTCACTTTCTGCGGTCGGCAAAAAGTAGTCGTTTACACGGGAATCGGTGTTACGGTGTTGCGGTGTTGTGGTGTTACGGGGGGAACTCTAAGGCATAGGGTATTGGATCAGGTTTTCTTCGGCGTCAAGGAAGTAGCCTTCGGGGTTGACTGTTTTGCCCGCCACGCGTACCTCGTAGTGCAGGTGCGGGCCTACGGTTCTGCCGGTGTTGCCTATGGCTGCAATTATTTCGTATCTTTTGATCTCCTGACCGACCTCGACATAGATCTCGGAGAGATGAGCGTAGATCGTCTGGATCTCGTAACCATGGTTTATCTTCACCATGTTGCCGTATCCGGCAAGACGTCCGGCAAACGAGACCACGCCGTCTGCTGCAGCAATCACAGGGGTTTCAATCTTGTTGGTTATGTCCACCCCGCAGTGCATCTTACGGATGCCAAGGATCGGGTCGCGGCGGTAGCCGAACTTGCCGCTGAACCGACCTCTGGTGGGAACGATCGAAGGGGTGTGATCCCACATCTCGGTGTCCTTTAAGAGCTTGGTTTCTACCTCTGAAAAGCTTTCAGCTTGGTAGTTCGCTTTGCGCTGTAGTGCATCAATCTCTTCGGAGATTCTGTTGACGTCAGAGTAGTACGGGCTATTCATCTCACGCAAGGCTGTGATCTCAGGACCTTTCATTACAGAGCCACCGACACCGAGTTCGCGGACATCTGCAGGTAATACTTCCAAACCTTTCCGGATGCGGAGTTGGATGTCGTGCCGGTCCATGTAAGCCAGTAATGTTGTCAAAGAGTCAGTGGATTTTTCAAGACCCGCAAATCGCCGCAGGACCTCTTGATTTTCTCGTTCCAGGCGGCTTAATTTGTTGTGGAAGAACGTACTTTTCAGGCCATAAGTACCTAAACCGACTACGAGCGAGATCACGAGGAGAGAAATCGTTGCGCAAAGCCACCTGGGCGCGGCAATTCGTCTTACCTTGTTGCGGTTTCCGGCATCAATAAGAATGGAAATCCGCCCCGAAAGGGCTTTTTTGACACGCTCGAGCCACATGGATAAAAAATATACCGTAAGAAAAGAAAGGTGTCAATAGGGCAAACGCTGTATAACGGGTAAATTGGTAATGGTTGGATGGCTAGATAAGACTTTCGGCTATCTGCACGGCGTTCAGCGCAGCCCCCTTGCGAAGGTTATCGGTGACGAGCCAGAGGTGGATAACCTTCTTATCCATCGGATCGTGCCGAAGTCTTGCGCAGAACACCTCGTCTTTTCCGGCAACATCTAGGGGGGTGATAAGCTCGTCTCCTTCCATCATCTTGATGCCTGGGAACGACTCTATAGACTTCTTGATTGCCTTCAAACCCACTTCCTCTTGGAACACGCATGTCACCGAAAGTGAGTGTCCCACCTCGACCGGTACCCGCACACAGGTAGCATGGATAGATAACGTTTCGTCTCCTAAGATTTTCCTCGACTCATCTCTCAGCTTGCGCTCCTCGGATGCCTCGCCTGCCTTATCAAACGATCCGATCTGCGGTATAAGGTTGGCAGCAAGGGTAGGTCCGAAGACCTCTCTTGCGTCTTCAGGCATCTTCTCTCCTGCGGTCACATATTCTCGCTGCAGACGCAGCTCTTCGAGCGCCGCCTTGCCCGCGCCGGACGCGGACTGAAGTGATGTAACAACCGTCCTTTCAGGTCTTGCCGTCTTGCGGATAGCGGCCATGGCCATGACGAAGGGGATGGTGGTGCAGTTGGGGTTGGCGACGATCTTTGAGTCCAAGCGCTCAACCGCGTCCCAGTTTACCTCGGGTACCACCAGCGGAACTTTTGGATCGAGCCGGAACACCTTGGACTTATCTATGATCCATGCCTCGCCCTTGTAGTCCTTCAGCAGTTCCTGTGCCACATCGTCTGCAACCGAGCAGAAGAATATATCGGCCAGAAGGTCCCAGTTATCACTGATGGGCATCACCTCCACCTGGCTCCCCTTGAAGGGAATCTTCTCGCCCGCACTGCGCTGTGATGCAAACAGGATAAGCTCCGATGCCGGAAACCCCCTCTCTTCAAGTATCTTCAAGGTCGTTCGCCCAACCAGCCCGGTGGCTCCGATGATTCCTATTCGCATACCCTATTGTAGTAGACGATAAAGCACTAGTCAAGTGAAACCGCAGATTACACAGATTACTCAGATTTATTTAGAATCCTTGAATCAGTGAAATCTGTGCAATCCGTGGTTATTTCTACCTTGATTGTATTCGACGAGGAGCATAGAGTCAAGGTTCTTACACCCTCGAAGACTCAAAGAGTGTGTGTTACGGGGGGAGGCGGCGTACCTGAAGGCGATAGTAGTTCTCGCCTTCTAAACGGCAGATGTAACCTACATGCTTTCCGTCGGGCGAGAAAAAGGCCTCCTGGAAGTCTATCTCATTTGATGAAAGCAGAGAGATTGGAGGGTTGTCTTGACCGCAGGCGTAAAGAAGGGGAACGGCACCTGGACGGTTCCCTGTAAGAACCCAATCCTCGCCGGGTGCGAAATCTATATACACAACCGTATTCGATTTTATCTTTGGGAATTTCTTTCTTTTAAGTTCGGGATCGGCAAGCTCACACGCTGGCAGAAGGACTATCTCGTCCCTGCCAGTACTCACCGCCAGCCATCGTCTTTCAGGCGAGAGCATCCAATACAATCTTCTGTAAAGTGGGGGTACAAATTTTCTGCACCAGCCGAGTTCCTCAGGGGTGCTGGAAAGATCAGAGATCGCTGGGACCTGAACGAACGATGGTTTGTATTCGAATATGTGAAATCCCCAGCCTTGCAGGTGAGAGATGAATATAGTCCTGCCCTCATTATCAAGACATCTTCCGGTAGAAGGGCTAAACGCATCGAGAGGGAGAAGAAGTTCGCTGCGGGATACGTCTGCAGAGTCAATGTCCCAGATGAACACGGATCTCTGCTCCAGGATGTAGTATCGCAACACTGGAAAATCGTCCAAGAATCTATACCAGGCAGAAGTCCAGACCTCTTCTTCGGAAACCAACTTATCGATCCCTGGGAAATAACGCCAGCCTTCAGGCCACTCAACCATCTCCGTGTAAAGCAGCTTATGGTCAGGGGTCAAGCAGGCTCTATACCATATCTCCCATGCGTCGTTTTCAAGCGTTACCGGTAAACGTCCTAGCTCGTGCATGTCTCGCATATCTATAAGGATAAGTTCGCAACCTTGAACGTATCTTGGGGTAGGCTCCACTTCCCGGTTACACTGATTGGTGTAACCGTAACCTGATAGTAAAAGAAGGTATGGGTCGGCAACGTCCACAACCTCTCCTTCGACGCAGGCGACTGTTCGGGGGATCGCAGAGTGTATGTCTATTATATAGAAATGTTCCCAACGTCTGCGCAAAGTGCTCTGGAAGGATTCTTGAGAGACATAATCCTGAACGAACGATATTACTTCACCCCGATAAAGCATATTTGAGGTATCCCCCAGCGGTACGGGGAAAAGCTTCCAGCCTCGATGCGGCAGGCGTTCAAAGTAGCGATCCGAGGCGTATAATTTGACCTCAAACCGCAAGCCGGGATAGAAAAACCAGTCCGAGGAGTCCTTGCAGGGACAAGGAAAAACCTGTGTGTCGCAGATGCCTGAATCTGCCAGTGAGAACCGGCGAAGCATAAGTCCAAACTCTTCGTTGTCCGTTTGAACCAATCGAACACCATAAAGCAGACTATCAGTGAGGTCGAAGTATTCGTTGAACCCGCCGTCCACAGAGATGGAAAGCACAAGCGGCAGGCTGGTCTCTTGCTTGGAGGAACGACCGCAACTTGCAAGACAGATTAAGATAAAACTCAAGGCGCATGCTCTACCCTCTCGCATACGTAGATAATAGTCGAAAGTAAACCTTTGTCAATGCGAAAACCGTATCCTCCTCCTCTTTGCCTCCTCGAAGAACTTGCCTATTTGAGATTGACGAGGATTCTGATAAGCTTGCCGAACGTATATCTCACAATACCCAGGTATGTACTTGTGATTGGTGTTCCTTATCTCCTCGGCGATAGCCGTACACTTCCTGTAAAACCAGTCTTCCCTGCCTTCCTGTTCCTTAATCTTGTCGCAGATTACTTCCAGTTCGTATCTGCAGAGTTCAGTGTTCGATTTGCGCATCATGGTCTCGGAAGGATCCTCAAAAGTAGTAACCTTTTTTTCGCGATCCCCCGCGTTCGTATGACATGGAGCACTCCCACCCTGGAAACGCAGATTATAATATGCGTACTTGCTCCCTACACGCATCTCGTATACCTCGTGCATGATCCCTGCACGTATAACGGCAAGTGCCGCACAGTACCCGGAGATGTAAATCTTCGGGCTGCGAATCATTCCGTTTGCTGTGGCAAACTTCAGATCATTTGTTTCGTTTGTGATGCGGTAGTCCCCACTCGATATACATAGATGATTTTCCCATTCCCTGAAGCTTGAGTTAAGGTGCTTCAGAGGATAGACAACTACCTTTTTGCCGTTTTCCGTTTTTGTCGGATTGGTCCAGTCGTCGGGGTTTGGTTGCCCTTTGTATGAGAGGGGGAAATCTGTCTTCACATCCCTCTCGTCAACAGGACAAGGGTCGCTGGGGTTGGGGGATGCTCCAACTAGCCTCATAGCCAGCCATGCCCGGGCTCTGGTGATGTGATCGTTATAAACACATTTCCCATATTTGCTTGTCCCCGTGAAATGACCGTCATATCCGTTTATGTTAGTACCCATCTTCTCTCCTTTGTGAATTTACCAACCAGTGTAAGCTCCCTTTCTGAAGAACACCATTGAAACCTGACGAACTGACACCCCACGAAATTGCTTTGCAATTCCGCGGGGACCCCCTTAAATCCTGTCCCACTTTTGTCCAACTTTTGGGTAGCTTTTGACCACCTTTTGTCCAACTTTTGACCACCTTTTTTGTGACGAGTGCGATGTAAGGCTGACGGGTTCGTGGGGTGCATACTGATTGACACACCTTCCCAAACCCGTATAATCACGAACTTTGAAATTGAACCCCCCAAGGAGGCTGGATGTTCCGTATCGTTGAGCGCCAACGCGTAAATCCCGAGGTAAATCGCTTTGTAATCGAGGCTTCCATCATTGCCCAAAAGCGGCAGCCCGGTCAGTTCGTTGTCTTTCGGTTGCATGAGAAGGGTGAGCGCATCCCCATCACTATCGCTGACGCGGACGCGCAAGCGGGAACCATCACCGTCTACGTGCAGGAGCTGGGTAAGACTACATTCCAGATGGGGCGAATGAATGCCGGTGACGAGATAGCCGACGTGATTGGGCCACTTGGTAATCCTACACCCATCGAAAAACTTGACGGCGAGGTGTTCGCCATCGCTGGCGGCGTAGGCTCAGCCGAAGTCCTGCCCATCGCCCGCAAGCACAAGGAAGCGGGCAACAAGGTGATCGCCATTCTCGGTTATCGCTCCAAGGACATCGTGATCCTGGAAGAGGAGTTCCGCTCCTTTGCAGACGAGGTCTACGTCACCACCGACGACGGCACCTACGGCCGCGAAGGGTTCGTAACCACAGAACTCAAAGATCACCTGGAAAAAGGTCGTCCCATCGCCGAGATCATCGCTGTAGGCCCTGCCATCATGATGAAGGCGGTGTGCGATTTGACCCGCCACTATAACATAAAGACGATGGTCTCGCTCAACTCAATCATGATAGATGCCACCGGCATGTGTGGGGTTTGCCGGGTAGAGGTCGGCGGTGAGACCCGCTACGCCTGCGTGCACGGACCGGAGTTCGACGGCCACAAGGTGAACTTCGATCTGCTCTTAAAACGTCTGGCCTCCTTCAAGGAAGAAGAAAAGATCTCGCTCGAACGCTACCAGGCCGCGGTAGGGGCACAAGATGCCTGATACCAAGATACCCCGACAGGCGATGCCCAAGCAGAGACCAAAAGAGCGTATCCGCAACTTCAACGAAGTGGCATTAGGCTTTAGCGCCGAACTTGCCCAAAAGGAGGCCGAGCGCTGCATCCAGTGCAAGAAGCCCTTCTGTATAGAGGGCTGCCCGGTGGAGATAGATATTCCCGTATTCATCGAGCTCGTAGCAGAAGGAGATTTCGAGAGCGCTCTGGCCAAGATACGCGAGACCAACCTTCTGCCCGGTGTTTGCGGACGTGTCTGCCCCCAGGAGGAGCAGTGCGAGATAGTTTGTGTTCTCTCTAAACGCTTTGAGCCGGTCGCAATAGGGCGGTTGGAGCGCTTCGTTGCCGACTGGGAGATAAGAGAGGGCAAGATGGCTGTGCCAGAGGTCGCACCGCCAACAGGTCACAAGGTCGCGGTGGTCGGTTCAGGTCCGGGCGGACTCACCGTGGCAGCGGACCTGGCCAGGCTGGGACACAAGGTAACGTTATTCGAAGCGCTGCACAAACCTGGCGGCGTTTTGGTTTACGGCATCCCCGAGTTCCGTCTGCCCAAGGCGATCGTGGCGCGCGAGTGCGAAATACTAGAAAAGATAGGCGTGGAACTCA
Organism: Candidatus Stahliibacteriota bacterium; assembly: GCA_004375895.1. Lineage (GTDB taxonomy): Bacteria > Hydrothermota > Tepidihabitantia > B3-TA06 > B3-TA06 > B3-TA06. The sequence goes on along the minus strand of SOJW01000035.1, from coordinate 84,360 downwards.
AGCTTGACTTCGTGGTCGGCCGTACCGCTACGGTGGACGAGCTCTTCGAGATGGGATACGAGGCTTGCTTCCTTGGTCTGGGTGCAGGGCTTCCATGGTTCATGAACATACCGGGCGAGAACCTGGTCGGGGTCTACTCGGCGAACGAGTACCTTACCCGCATCAACCTGATGAAGGCCTATCTGTTCCCTGAGTACGACACCCCAATCCGGGTGGGTGAGCGTGTGATAGTAATAGGAGGCGGGAACGTGGCCATGGACGCGGTTCGCTCCAGCCTGCGGTTAGGAGCCAAGGAGGCCCACATCATCTACCGCCGTAGCCGCAAGGAGATGCCCGCCCGTGACGAAGAGATTGAGAACGCCGAGGACGAAGGGGTCATATTCAACTTCCTGGTCAACCCTGTGCGCTACATAGGCAACGAGGCCGGGCGCGTGAAGCAGGTTGAGCTTTTAAAGATGGAGCTGGGTGAACCGGACGCATCCGGCCGCCGCAGGCCGGTACCAATCGAAGGCTCGGAGTACAAGATGGACGTGGACACGGTGGTGGTGGCGATCGGCAATGGGGCCAACCCCCTGGTTCCCTCATCCACCCCCGGTCTTGAGACTAACAAGTGGGGCTACATCGTGGCCGATGCAGAGACCGGCAAGACCACCAAGAAGGCTGTGTGGGCCGGCGGGGACATCGTGACCGGTGCGGCCACCGTGATATTAGCCATGGGCGCAGGCCGCAAAGCCGCCCGCTCTATGCACGAGTATCTGACGACCGGTAAATGGTGATATAAACCACAGATGAGAACTCCTTAGCAGTCGTTCTCGCCATAGGCGTCCGCAGATTAACGCGGATTTCGTAGGTTGTATGGAGTGCAATGACCATGTCATTGCGGCAACAACACGGTTGTTGCACTCCAAATAATTCACCGTATAATCTCTCCCAAACACGGAGGGAGCGATTATGAATGCTTTGATTGTATCGTTAGTTCTTATTTCCGCCCCCTGGCAGTTCGGGCTGGATCTGGGATACAGCGCAGGGCTTTACAATATCGGTGCTGATTCCGCGGACTATACCAACCCCAACTCCGGGTGTCATGTGGAGGTCTCAAGGCCAGGCATCCCACCGCCGGGATTCTTCCACATCGGACTTTCGCTTGAGGACGAGCGCTCCATTGGATTTGCAGTAGATCTAAACGTCCACTACAAGAACTACACCGCAAAAGGACACATCGAGAACATCCCTTACTATCCTTTGGATATCGACGCCACTCAGGATATTCCCTACGTGCACGTGCAGTGGGCGTGGGGGTTGCAGAAATCCTTTTCAGCGGCCAACGACAGGGTGCTTTTCCCGCTTGGATTCCAGTTTACAAACAACTGGTTCATCCCGGCGGCAACCCAGGCTAAGGTCGAGGAGTACATAAATACCCTCACGCTTGAGGACATCAAGATACTGGTCAACGACTACAGGATGGCTATTGACTACGTGAAGGAGCACCGTATGGGGATGAGATTAAACTTCGGATTCGCAGTTGCGGCGGTGCACACCGAAGGCTTCAGCTGGCTTTTTGGAACCGGGTTGGATTGGAACATCCTTTTCGGTTCGACCTCCAACGGGGTAGTGTTCTATCCGGAGTTCGGGCTTTCCACTGCGTTCAGGTTTTAATTTACCCCAAAGAAACACGACGTATTTTCTTGTAGACTCCTTGCTTTGATTCCCCTCTGGTGGTTGCGCGGGATGGGGGTATTGACAACTTCCAGGTTCAGCCTTATAGTTACCTTATTGAAAAGGAGGCGTGCATGTTGAAAAGAATAACCATTGCACTCGTTGTGTGCACATTGCTTATCCCTGCGGTTGCCGCGGCATCCTATCGTTTCGGATTCGGCGGCAGGGTTGATCCGGTCTCGGGCGGGCTTGAGTTCCGCCTGTTTGTCCCGCTAAAGGAGCAGGCTGCTTTGTTCGTGGCCCCTCACGGTATCGGGGTGTTTACCTACGATGAAGGCGGTCAGGATATATTCTACAGCGCCGGCCTCAGGGGCGGGGTGATGTTCTCACAGGACGAGTGGTTTTCACCCTACGTCGGGCTGGGTTTCGGCAGCACGGGCGAGATCTACGGATCCAGCAGCTATATTGGATTGGGTGGACGTATCTACGTGGGAGCCGGTATAGCTCCTTTGCAGATCCTTATGCAGATCCTTGTCAAAGACAAGGATCAAGGTCTTGACAGGTTCCGGATCGAGCTCGAATCCGGATTCCTTTACAGACGCGATATGAGTTCCAGTGCCTACGGGACCTTCGAGGAAGCAGAAACTCGCTTCTGGTTCCCTGATATTGGTTTCGGGATAAGCTATAACTGGTAGGTGGGGAGATGTTCAGAACCCTTGCACTCAAGGGGATGGTGGTTTCTTTGCTGCTTGGCGGCTTTGGCACGCCCCTCCTTGCTGAACAGGGTATCGGCATGCAGGCCGACTTCCTTGGACAAGGCCTTGCCTATCGGCTTCTTTCAGAGAAGGGCTTTGGTTTTGAGATCGTGGCCCGCGGAAGGTTTGATAACCCTCAGACCGGCTCTTCCACCTACCACATGGCCGGTGCGCTGCGCATCCTTAAGATCGTGAACCCGGATAACCGATTCAGGATTTATCTGGGTGCGGGGGTGGGCGCATGGTATGTTAAAGGGTGGTTTGAAGACTGGGATGACTATGAGTATGAAGATTACTGGGACTGGTGGTCACTGGAGACAAAATGGGGTCTTTCCACCGCCTTTATTGTGGGAGCTGACTGGCTCCTCTTCAAGATGGGCAAGGACAGGTGGCTTTCCGTTACCCCAGAGCTTCAGGCTGGCTTCTATTCACGGCCTTCGCGGTCTTACTATGGCAGGGATTACTACAATGAACCCTACTTCTTCGCCTCGCCCGGAGTAGGCATAGGCTTGCGGTACGTTTGGTAGATGCTCCTTTTGAGCTACGCCCAAAAGGAGCAATGAAAACCGCAGATTACGCGGAATCTGTAGTGGCGACTCATACCCTATGAGATGTACAACATCTCAAGGGGCAGGCCCTGAGTCGCCACTACCTTGCTCAAATCCTCAAATCCTTGTTTTGCCTCGGAAGGGCGGGAACTTGTAACCAGCCCCCACCGTGAAGAAGGGGTAGCCGTTGCCGTCTTCGAAGGTATCAATGAAGGAGTTAATCTCGGCACCAGCGAATATTGACCAGCGGGGAGAGATGTGGACGGTGGTAAATACGTCCAGAAATCTGGGGTAGTTCGAATCAGCGAAGGGGAAAAAATAGGTTTTAGCCCCAAGGGTAACCCACTCACTTTTGCCAATTCCTAATAGAACGACCGGGGAAAAGGTGGGCTGTATCCAAGTGGAGTTGATCTCAAGTTTTACCGCAGGGGTGAATATCCATACCGGCAGAGCCACTTGAAGGCCTAAACCAATGTCCGCGTATCCTATGTAGGCTGTGTTAAGGCCCAGCGCAGCTCTCGCGTAGGGTTTTACGTACTTATCCAAACCGTAACCTATTTCACCGTCGCAGCGTATGCCGACACCATAAACGGGGTCACCACCGTCAAGCACCGGAATCAGGGTGGTATGCAGTCCTAGACCGGTATCAAGCTGCCATCCCGGCTCTATCCTTGCCGTGCCGTAGTAAGGGGATACGCAGCGGGTCATCCATATCCCTCCGATAAGGATAAGTGAGAGGGTGATGAGGTGTATTTTCTTTTGCATAAAACCTCCTTCTAAGAATAGTGTAAGGAAGTATATTCTATTGTCAATATGTGTTTCCGAAACATTATCCGGCCTTCCATTCCCCCAAAACCGTCAAATTTCGCGCAAAAAATGCGCCGAATTGCATTCAAACCTGACGAGTAGGACTCAAACCTGACTTAAGGACTCTTCCTCATTGACATCTATGCTCATTTTCCTATAATCAGCCCTAATGGAACAATCTCCTGCGGTGAAGCTTTTCTTCAAGCGCTCGAATCCTTACCTGCCTGTGCCCATGCGAATCAAAGATATACGTGTGGAGTCCGAGGACGGGATGCTTAAGACGTTTGACCTGGAGTTCGTAGACCCCGAAGACAAGGAATCTTTCCAGTTTCTGCCCGGTCAGTTCTGCGAGGTTTCTATCTTAGGCAAGGGTGAAGCGCCTTTCGGTATCGCGTCGGCACCCACCGAGCAAGACTACGTGCGCTTCACCGTAAATCGCGCTGGTTTGGTCACAAACACCATGCACCAGCTTGAAGTCGGCACTCCGATCGGCATGCGCGGGCCGTTGGGCAACTGGTATCCCCTTGAGAAGTACAAGGGGCATAACCTGGTGATCGTCTCCGGCGGGTTCGCGTTCACCACCCTGCGGTCGGTCATCCGCTGGCTTCTTGACGGGCATCGCGCAGACTACGCCGACGTTACCGTTATCTACGGTGCGCGCACCCCGGGGATGCTGCTCTATAAAGACGAGCTTGCCGAGTGGTCCAAGCGCGACGATCTGCCCATCCACCTGACCGTGGACACCGAGTCCCAGGGGTGGGGCGGTCTGGTCGGATTCGTTCCGACAGTCACTCAACAAATCGCTCCATCCCCCGATAACGCGTTTCTTCTCATGTGCGGGCCGCCTGCAATGATCCGCTACACCCTGCCGGTGGTAACCAAGCTGGGGTTCAAACCCGATCAGATCTACACATCTCTTGAGCGCCGGATGAAGTGCGGGATAGGCAAGTGCGGCCGCTGCAACATTGGTCCTTATTATGTCTGTAAAGATGGGCCGGTATTTTCCCTCGACCAACTCGAAGGCCTGCCCCACGAGTATTAGAGATTGTGGAGAAATTTTGGAAGAAGATAAGGTCATGAACGAAAACCAAGACGCGGAAGCGGTTGATGAGGTCACCAAGGCCAAGGAACCGAAAGTGATCAAATTTGATGAATTAGACCCCAACTTCAAATACGAGATTCAGGCCGAGCCTTCGGGGGAGTTCATCACCCGGTGCTATGCGTGCGGAACCTGCACCGCATCCTGTCCGGTCCGCTCAATCGAGGAGACCTTCAACCCCCGACGCATTATCCACATGGCGTTGCTGGGTATGAAGGAACAGGTCCTGGCATCCGAGTTCGTCTGGCTCTGCTCGACCTGCTATGCCTGCCACGAGCGCTGTCCACAGGACGTGCGTATCACCGAGATGATGAACGCTTTGAAGAACCTTGCCGTGAAGAACGGCTACATCCATCCCGCGTTCACCGCACAGATAGATTTAATTCAAGGACACGGCAGACTGTATGAAGCGGATGCGTTCGTCAACAAGAAGCGGGCCAAGATAGAACTGCCCGAACTTACCGAATCACCCGATCCCATAAAGACCATCTTCAAGGCCACCGGTCTGTACCTATACTCCAGCGAAGCAAAAGAGGCTGGCAGTGCATCCACCGATGCCGACGCAGGAGCTACAACTAAACCTGAGGGAAGCAAAGATGAGTAAAAAGAAGTTCGCCCTCTATCTGGGCTGCACCGTTCCTGTTCGCGCGCAGAACTACGAGCTCTCCGCCCGACTTATCGCCAAGCACTTCGGTATCGAGCTCGTTGACATCCCCTCCTTTACCTGCTGCGGCTTCCCTATCAAATCCGTGGATCAGCGCTCTTCCTTAGTCATGGCCGCCCGCAATCTGGCCCTGGCCGAGAAGCAGGGGCTGGACATGGTCACTTTATGCACCGCGTGCACAGGCACACAGGTGGAAGCCAATCACCAGCTGAAGCACGATGTCAAGAAGCTGGCCCAGGTCAATGAGATCCTCAAAAAGGAAGACCTGGAATACAAGGGTACAGTAAACGTCCGCCACTTCGCCCGGGTACTATATGAGGACATCGGGATCGAGCGCATCAAACAAGAGGTCAAGGTCGATCTTCAGTCCTTACCAGTAGCCGCCCACCCCGGATGCCACTTCTTCAAACCATCCGAGGCGTTCGAGAATTTCGATGATCCCGAAAATCCCCACGTCTACGACGATTTAATCAACGCCACCGGCGCTCGTAGCAATCCATACTCGGAGCGGGAACTCTGCTGCGGCGGTGCCATACTCGGTATTCGGGTGGACGTGGCTTACGCCATGGCGGGCAAGAAACTGGCTAGCATCAAGGATTCAGGCTCCGAGGCGATGATACTTATCTGTCCGTTCTGCAACGTGATGTACGAGCAGAACCAGAAAAAGATTGAGAAGGAGCTTGAGCAGAAGTTCGCGATGCCCTGCATTTACTATACCCAGCTTCTGGGACTGGCTCTTGGCTACACCCCTGACGAGCTGGGCTTCAAGATCAACCGTGTTAAACCCACCAAGATCCTTGAGCGGATCGGAGCTGTAAGTGAAAAACCTGCCGGCTGAGTTCGAAGACGACATCCCATTAGGGCACGCTCTCTTCCTGGTACGGGAAGGGGTGAGGGGTGCCGAGATGATTCCTGAGCTTATGACCTTTCAGATTGACGGCAAGCTCTTCGATCCCGATAAGATAGATGCAGATATCTTAGACGAAGAACTCCTTTCCTCGCTTGACAATCTGCGTGATCTTCTCCGGGCCAAGGCCGAGGAGTGGCCGTCGTGACCCCCAGTAACACCCACACCCGTAACACACACCTTTCCAAAGAATCAGAACAGAGCCAGATCAACAAGGCTCAGGCAAGATACAGAAGAGAGGCGAGTGATGCAGCTGCCGCATTCATGCAGTTCTGGCGCAAGACCAAGGAAGAAAGCACGGTACCCACGAAGTACAAGGAGCTGATGCAACTGGCGATAGTTCTGGTCCAGCACTGCCGCCCCTGCATCAACCTGCATACCCAGATCTGCGTCCAGGTGGGGTGTACGCGCGCCGAGATCCTGGATGCGGCCAACATCGCACTTGCCATGGGCGGCGGGCCGGTTTTTGAATACATAGGATACCTGATGCAGGCTTTGGATGAGTTCGATCCCCCCAAAGAGGCAACCTAGATCTGTTTGTAGGAGGGAGAACAGAAATGGATAAAGACCACACATTTGACGCGCGAGGGATGCTTTGCCCCATACCTGTGCTCAAGACCGCCCAGAAGATAAAAGAGGTTGATATGAGCGAGGTTCTTGAGGTTCTGTCCGACGATGAAGGGGCGCGCGAGGACTTCCCCGCATGGTGCGATCAGACAGGGAACGAGTTTCTGGGTATGGAGGAAGAGGGTGATACATTAAAATTCTACATCCGTCGAAAGGTCTAAAGGACTTTCAACCCTGATGGATAGATGACTGTCGGTTTTCTTCTGCGAACAGGCCCTTACACGTCTCAGAACGTAGACACCTGCTACCAACTGGCCAGTCGATTTTTGGCCAGGGGGCACGAGGTAAGGATGTTTCTCTACGAAGACGGGGTCTTCAATCTTGACAAAGAAATACAGTCTCCCCAGGAACGTAACCTTGCCGAGATGATGGCTGAACTTGCTCAGAAAGGTGCAAAGATAAAGGCGTGCGGCACGTGTGCAAAGTTCCGAGGTTTGAAGAGGACCGACATCATTGAAGGCACAAAACTTGCGGGTATGGTCGTGTTCTCCAACTACGTCAAGGAGTGCGACCGTTTTCTCTCCTTTGGATTCTAGTCATGGAAGCAAAGAAGGTAGCCGTCCTCATCCGTTCGGCTCCTTACGGGATGGCCACAGCTGGCGAGGGTTTCCGCGCATTGATTGGTCTCGTGAGTATGGGAATCCAAACGCACGTTGTCCTTGTAGACGACGGAGTGATGGTTGCCCTCAAAAACCAAAGTCCGGAAGTACTCGATATGAATAATCTCGTAGACTTATACGCGCAATTACCAGGGCTCGGGGCAAAGCTTTACCTTCACCACCCGTCCCTGGCCGATCACGGTATTTCTCCTGATGCTTGTATCGAGGCCGAGGTCTTAGATGATGAAAAACTGCGTAGGTTGATCTCCTCGGTCGACCACGTGATAACCTTTAATTAGGCGGAGGCATGGAGAATCTTTATCTCGTAACCCGCTCTACCTTTGAGCGCACGGCGTGGCAGCTGGCTGCCCGTCTGGCCAAGCGAGGCGACACCATCTGCTTTGCCCAGGATGCGGTGCTTGCAGTGCAGGGGCCGAAAGAACTCTCTCGGAAACTCTCCGAGATGGAATCGGCCGGCGTTACCGTCCGGTTTCTTGCTGAGGATCTGGCGGCTCGCGGCCTTACCGCGCCGGAGGGAAAAACAGTCAACTACGATGGGTTAACATCACTCATCGAAGAAGCAAAGCACATCATATCGTAAGATCGCAATCTTTAAGGAGGCAAGATGGCGGAGATAGAAGGATACAATCTTCCCGACGAACTATACTATCACAAGGAACACATGTGGGTTCGTAAGGAAGGCGACGTTATCCGTGTTGGCCTCAACGACTTCAGCCAGAAGCTTTCCGGTGAGCTCTCCTTCATCGAACTGCCTGAGACCTCCTCTGAGGCCCAGGCAGATGAAGTGATTGGCTCATACGAGACCGGCAAGTGGATGGGCAAGATCTACGCACCTGTGGCCGGAGAGATTGTTGAGACGAACTCCGAGCTGGAGGACGATCCCAGCCTTGTGAACTCCGACCCCTACGGGGCGGGCTGGATATTTACCATGAAACCAGCCGATCCCGCTGAGGTTGACGCTCTGATGCACGGCGAAGCGGCTGCCACCTGGCTCAAGACGGAGATCGCCAAGCACGCGAAATAACACCCCACGAGGTTACTTCATACCCTCGCGGGGACCCCGAATTTACACCCCAAGATTTTACCTCGTAAAACCTTGGGGGCCCCCTATATCCTCCCTTTGCCGCAAACGGCAAAAGATCGGAGAAAAGAGATTATAGACCAGTCTCAGACTGGTCTATATTATTTTATGCTTTGAGATGAGAATATGGAGTGCAACGAGCGTCTCGTTGCTGCAACAACGCGGTTGTTGCACTCCAAACCCGAGGAGGGGAAAAAGGTGTATCCTTCCCCTTAACGGGGGAGGGTAGGGTGGGGGTGATTTCTTCTTGACACCTATGAGAGCGACTATATACTCTTCAGAAATGATTTAGGAGGAGAATCATGCCTGAGAAGTTAAAGGTATTTAACCCATATAACAATTCCGTAATCGCCGAGCTGGAGCAGGATAGTGAATCTTCTGTCGCTGCAAAACTCTCCTTAACACAAAGCGGCCTGGTAAAGATGCGGGACATCACTCAACAGCGCCGGGCCGAGATACTCAACAAAGCTGCAGACATCGTAAAAGAGCGATCCGAGGAGTTTGCCCGCACCTTAGTTCTCGAGGTAGGCAAGACGTGGCGTGAGGCCTCCGGGGAGGCGGCAAGATGCGTTAATACCCTCCGGCTCTCTGCAATCGAAGCGATGAAACTGGCAGGCGAGGAGGTTCCATTCTCTTCAGCCAATCATCCCAATAAGCAGGGTTTCTACCGCAGGGTCCCGTGCGGGGTGGTGGCAGCGATCACGCCCTTCAACTTTCCCTTAAACCTCGTCGCCCACAAGCTGGGTCCAGCATTGGCCGCCGGGTGCAGCGCGCTGCTAAAGCCTGCATCGGTTACCCCGCTCTCCGGCATCAAGCTAGTCGAAGCTCTCCATGAAGCTGGAGTCCCAAAAGAAGCTTTGCAGGTGGTGATCGGCCCAGGCTCAACCGTGGGCAACGCATTAGTCACTTCACCTGTTCCCCGCATGGTGACCTTTACCGGCTCCAAGGCGGTAGGAGAGGAGATCACCCGTCACGTTGGTCTCAAGAAGATCGCATTAGAGCTAGGCTCAAACTCCGCGGTGGTGATCCTTGAAGATGGTGACCTCGAGCGCGCAGCCAAGCGTATACGCATCGGTGGCTACTCCCTTGCCGGCCAGGTATGCATCTCAACCCAAAGAGTCTACGTGGAAGAGGAAGTCTACCAGCCATTCCTCGACCTTCTGGTGTCCGAGGTATCTACTTTGAAGACCGGTGATCCTTTGGATGAGTCGACAGAACTAGGTCCCATGATCGAAAAAAAAGAGGTCGATCGAATCCTTTCATGGATAGATGAGGCCAAATCTCGAGGCTCTGAAGTCGTACTGGAAGGCAAGCGCGAGGGGTCGGTTCTCGGTCCTTGGATACTCGCCAAAGTCCCTGAGGACGCCAAGCTCATCAAGATGGAAGCCTTTGCTCCGGTGGTTGTCGTCAACCCAGTCAAGGACCTCGAGGATGCAATCGAGCGGGTCAACGCCACCTGCTACGGGCTGCAGGGTGCTGTCTTCACCCGCGACCTAAAGAGGGCGTTTCGCGCCTGCGACGGTATAGACGCCGGCGGGGTGCTGGTCAACGAGATTCCTACCTTCCGGGTTGACCTTATGCCCTACGGCGGGATGAAGGGCTCCGGGTTAGGCCGCGAGGGTCCGGCATACGCTATCCGTGAGATGACCGAAGAAAAGCTATATCTGTTTGATTTGTCATAAGCACCGCATAAGAAACTTCGCATCTAATTTTCTCCCCCTTGATGGGGGAGAATAAAAGAGGGGGTGTAAGACGACCTCGGACGGCCGTTTGCACAGACTGGGACTTTTCATAAACAACGCATGTAGCGAAGACACTCGTGTCTGCGCGTTTTCTCTAGTCCGTTCAACAATTGCGAACCCTGCGGGTTCGACCTTTTCAGATCACAACAAGCGTCTTGTTGCAGTTTCGCAATGACACGGTCATTGCACTCCATAAATCTGCTTGACAAGCGGCTGAATCCCCGCATAGTTAGTCTATGGCCGTATCTAACCTCGACGCAAAGGAATACAAGCGCCGTTTGCTTGAGCGGGCCGCTGGACTAAAACGCTTCGCCGAATGGGAGACAGAACATCCCGTGGAAATGTCTCCTGCCCAGGCGTTGGCCGCTATCGGAGCGCTTTACGACCTTATACCGCTCCAGGCTCGTAAAAGGGACTTCGACTCCAAACTCAAGGGTATCATCGCTATGCGCACAGCACTCGCGGTTCTTAAAGGTTCGAGATAATGAGTTCTCTTGAGGAAACGCTGGTCAGGCTCGCTCAACTCCTGCAAGAGAGTGGCATCCCTTACATGATTATAGGCGGCATAGCCAACGCGGTGTGGGGTGAGCCGCGCGCTACCCTGGACATAGACGTAACTATCCGGGTTCCAGTATCCCAGGTGCCGCGTATTGTCTCGCTTCTGGGTAACCTCTGCAGTCCTTTGATTTCTGATCCAGCAGATTTTGTTAAAAAGACTTCGGTTTTACCCATGCAGGCCAGAGGCGGCGTACGTATAGATCTTATCTTCGGCAGTCTGCCTTTTGAGAAGGAAGCCATCGAACGAGCGGTGGACGTTGAGATTCATGGTACGCCTGTTAGGTTTGCGAGGCCTGAAGACCTTATTATCACCAAGATAGTATCAGAAAGACAGAGGGATGCAGACGACGTGAGAGCCATTCTTTCAAGGCAAGGATCAAGGCTTGATTTCGACTACCTTGATCCGCGTATAAAGGAGCTTTCCCGGCTCCTGGAACGGCCTGAGATATGGCGTTTTTGGCAGAAATGGAAGAATGAGTCGCTGGATCATCCGCCCCGCCGCTGAATCAGATACCCAGGCCGCAGCCAGACTCTGCGTCCAGGTCAATCCACTCCGAGAGTCTGGGGAGTCCGGATCGGTTGGGTTCTGGGAACGTTTCTTTCTGGGTGCGCTCCACAGCGAAGACGCGGCCTTGATAGTTGCTGAGGCTCGATCTCAAATCGTCGGCTTCGCCTATGCCGAGATCGAGCACTCCTCGGACGACTGCGTTAAAGGTCCTTATGCGAGCTTCGACCTTCTGGGCGTTGATCCCTTATGGCGGAAGAAAGGGATAGCCAGGGCGCTCATCGATGCCGTCGAGGACTGGTCACGTTCCAAGGGAATGAGCGTCATCCAGCTTGCCGTTGCCGAGGATAACAGGAGGGGACTTGAGCTTTACGAATCCCTGGGCTATCGCACGGTCATGCGTAAGATGCAGAAGGAGTTTTAGGACAGGCCTTGCTCTAAACAGAGAGAAGCTCACCCCGAAATACTGTAACAGCCTTGCCACCTAGAAAGACCCTATCACCTGCCAGGCGAACCCTGACCACCCCTCCGCGAGTTGAAGCCTGATAGCCTACCAGCTCGGTTTTACCCATCCGCTCGCCCCAGAAAGGACCAAGGCAGCAGTGGGCCGAGCCGGTTACCGGGTCCTCATCTATCCCTGCGCCAGGGGCAAAGAATCGGGAGATGAAGTCGAACTCCAGAGAACCGGAAGGAGTGGTTACTATCACCCCCAATCCTGGAATCTTGGCAAGCAACGCAAAGTCAGGTTTCATCATCCTTACCTTTTCTTCCGAATCCACCTGGACCAGGTAGGCGAACCGGTTCTTCCCCACGTATAAAGGTTTAACTCCAAGCGCTTCGACAAGCTCAGGAGAGGCGTCCGCTGACGTCTCGGGCTCGGCAGGGAAATCAAGCTCGATCCATTCCCCCTTTCGTTCTGCCTTTAACAATCCGCTCTTGGTGTAAAACCGCGCCTGCTCGTGAGGCTTAAGATATCCTTCCTCAAATAAAACATGGGCACTGGCCAGTGTGGCGTGACCACACAGGTCCACCTCAAGCACGTGGGTGAACCAGCGAAGGTTGAAACCGTCGTCGGTCTTATAAAGAAAGGCCGTCTCGGAAAGATTCATCTCCCGCGCAACCATCTGCATCCATGTCTCATCGGCAGGGGCGTCCAATATACATACCCCTGCAGGGTTGCCCTTGAACGCATCTTGGGTGAATGAATCTACCTGATAGATAGAGATGCCCATTACGGCTGCTTATGTAGTGACCGCTGTCACTCGATCAGTACCAGTCCGTAATAGTTGGGTTTGCAGTTTTCGTTCTTCAGCACTTCGATGGGAAGGCCGTGGGCGCGTACGGTGGAGTAAACGTCAATCCCGCAAGCCTCCATGGAGGGTCTTGCTTGGTCCGGATAACGGCACTGCTCCACGCACTCCTCACAGAGGGAACAGGGGCCGCCGCCCATCCCGAATGCCTTCTCGTATCCGTCCAGGAATATCTTCTTTTCCAGCCTGACAACGATTTTGTTTATAGGGGTATTCATATCTCCGTGGATCAGGAGGGCATGTTTGTAATGGGTGAGCATCTGGCTGGTTTGTTCCGGTGTAGGTGAGTTGGGCGGACAGGTCAGGCTCCTGCCGTAGCCTCCGCATCCAAACTGACACTTCTCCCTGACCCATTGGGCGGTGACGATGGTGTCCGCCGGGATGATCTTTGCTTCCTTTGCCCCCAGCCGCAGGGCGCGGTTGATGTATTTCTGATATTTACTCGTTTCCATAGTTTCCTCAGATAATATGGCTAGGTTGGTGGGTGTCAAGTCGGAGCTTACCACATATATTCCACTCCCCCGTCGGGTAGGGGATAAAGGGAAGGGGGGCAAAATTCACCCCGGATTTCCCAATCCACAGACTGTTCCCCGTTGACTTGCGAGCTCCCAGAGGTATACTTTTGGTCAAATATTTTGAATCCTCATACGAAAGGAGGACGTAGTTGGAGAGAGTCCTTTTGACCTCCGAGTCTGTAACTGAGGGGCATCCGGATAAGGTGTGCGATCAGATTTCCGACACTGTCCTTGATGAAGTGATGCGTCAGGACCCCAAGGGGCGGGTGGCGTGCGAGACGTTCATCACCGTTGGATTAGTTATCGTGGGAGGGGAGATCACTACCACGTGTTACGTTGATCTGCCGGTTCTGGTGCGCGGGCTTTTGGCCGAAATCGGTTACACCAATCATCGCTACGGGTTCGACGGTTCAACCTGCGCCATACTTAACGCGATAGGCCGTCAGTCTCCTGACATCGCGCAGGGAGTGGATCGGGGCGGCGCTGGAGACCAGGGACTCATGGTGGGCTATGCTTGTAAGGAGACCCCTGAGTTAATGCCAATGCCCATCATGCTTGCCCACAAGCTCTGCCGGCGGCTGGCCGAGGTGCGCAAGCAGGGGATACTGCCCTACCTGGGGCCGGACGGCAAGTCGCAGGTTACGGTCGAATACGTTGACGGCAAGCCGGTGCGCATCTCGAACGTGGTCATAAGCTCGCAGCACACCCCCGAGATTCTCGATTCCACAGGTTCTCAGATCACGGAAGACGCGCGCTCAGAGATCATCGAGAAGGTTGCCAGGGTCGTGTTGCCCAGCAATATGTTAGATAACGAGACGCACTTCTTTGTTAATCCTACGGGCAAGTTCGTGATCGGCGGGCCGCAGTCGGATACCGGCATGACCGGCCGTAAGATCATCGTTGACACCTACGGAGGGATCGCCCCGCACGGCGGAGGGGCGTTCTCAGGCAAGGATCCCACAAAAGTGGATCGTTCGGCCACATACTTCGCTCGCTGGATCGCCAAGAACGTTGTGGCGGCAGATCTGGCCGATCGCATCCAGGTGAACCTTGCCTACGTTATCGGTGAGCCTGACCCGGCTTCTGTATCCCTAGATACATTCGGGACGGGAAAGATCGATGATGATAAGCTCCTTGAGATAATTAACTCCGAGTTTGATTTCCATCCGCGCGCCATCATCGAGCGGCTCGATCTGCTTCGACCTATTTATAGACCGACCGCCGCTTACGGGCACTTCGGCCGCAATGAGGATAGTTTCAGTTGGGAGAAGCTCGACGCGGTGGACGCCTTGCACAACCGCGCTGGTATCTAATAGAAATTAAAGTAAGGAGAATCATGGATTACGATGTTAAAGATCTAAAACTGGCCCCCAAGGGGAAGCTGCGGATCGAGTGGGCAGGGCGGTTCATGCCCGTGCTCAAACTCATCCGCGAGCGGTTTGCAAAAGAAAAGCCCTTAAAAGGGACGCGGCTTGCCGCGTGTCTGCACGTGACAACCGAGACCGCAAACTTGATGTTTACCCTGAAGGCGGGCGGTGCAAAACTCAGGCTCTGTGCGTCCAATCCCCTTTCCACCCAGGACGACGTGGCAGCATCGTTGGTCAAAGACTACGGAATCGAGGTGTTCGCCATCCGTGGGGTCAACAACCGAGACTACTATCGCCATATCAACTCAGCATTGGATATCAAACCCCACATCACCATGGACGACGGCGCTGACCTGGTCTCAACCCTGCACTCAAAACGCCGCAAGCTGCTTGCCAACGTCAAGGGCGGGACCGAGGAGACCACCACCGGCGTTATCCGGCTACGCGCCATGGCCAAAGACGGTGCACTGGCGTATCCGGTGATCGCGGTGAACGACTCACAGACAAAGTACCTTTTCGACAACCGCTACGGCACAGGCCAGTCAACACTCGACGGCATCATTCGCGCCACCAACTTCCTCATCGCCGGCTCCACCGTGGTCATCGCCGGCTACGGCTGGTGCGGCAAGGGCGTTTCCATGCGGGCCAAGGGGCTGGGCGCCAAGGTGATCGTTACCGAGGTCAATCCCGTTAAGGCGCTTGAGGCGGAGATGGACGGTTTCAGGGTCATGCCTATGGCGAAGGCCGCTCCTTTAGGTGATCTCTTCGTTACCCTTACCGGCGACATAGAGGTGATCCATAAAAAAATCTTCGAGCGCATGAAGGACGGTGCGATCGTCTGCAACTCCGGCCACTTCGACGTGGAGATCTCAAAGAAAGACCTTGCAGCACTTACCGTAAAGAAGCGCGAGATCCGCAAGGAGGTGGTTGAGCATACCTTAAAGAACGGGAAGAAGGTCTTCTTCCTATCTGAGGGTCGGTTGATCAACCTCTCCGCTGCCGAGGGCCATCCGGCCATGGTTATGGACATGAGCTTTGCCAACCAGTCGCTTGCCGCAGAATACATCCTTAGGCACGGGGCCAAGCTGGAGCGCAAGGTCTACAAACTGCCCGCCAAGCTGGATTCCCAAATCGCTTTCCTCAAGCTTAGGTCCATGGGTGTAAAGACCGACAGGCTCACCCCTGCGCAGCGCCGCTATCTGGCAAGCTGGCAGGAAGGGACTTAATGGCCGAAGTTGCCAAAACCCGTGTGGTTGTTGAACGACTTAAAGGGCTGACTGTTGCCGCTAAGGCAAACTCAGGTCATTGGACGGTGATAGACACTAAAGCAAGCGTCGGCGGCAACGAGGGTGCTCCCTCTCCTACGGAGCTTTTGTTGATGTCCTTAGGCGGGTGCACCGCGATGGACGTCCTATCCATCCTTAAAAAGATGGACCAGCCTGTAGAGGACTTCCGCATCGAACTCGAGGGAGAGCGTTCGCCTGAGCACCCCAAGGTCTACACCAGGATCAGAATGATCTGTATTGTCAAGGGTGATGTGGAGCCAGCCAAGTTGGAACGCGCGATTGAGCTTTCACAGGAGCGCTACTGTTCGGTCTCGGCCATGCTAAGGCAAACTGTAGATATCGAAACCAGCTACCGGATCGAGCCCGCCGACAGGTGACGATCTCGGTTGAAGATACTGCGGGATGAATCAAGATCGATCCGGATCAAGGTCTTCGGATTGATCTTAGTTCTCCGAATAAAGGTGGCTTGGGAGTTGGGCAGGGTCTAGAGGGCGATTAGTTTGATTGTTGGGGAGTGTTAGTCGCTGGGGTGGTTTTTGTTGTTGTTTCTTACCCTATTGATCTCGCTGCGGAATAGCGAGAGGAACGTGCGCCAGAGGATCTTTAGATCAAGCGACAGCGAGCGGTTTTGTATGTACAGTATATTGAACCGGAACTTCTCTGGGATAATCTCGTCGATGTACTGTTCGTCGAACTTCGAAGGGTCCATGTGGCTTTCGATGTCCACGTAGTGTATCTGTGCCGGTCCGGTTATCCCTGGCTTGACCGAGAGAATCGCGCGTTGACCCTTGGTGTAGTGAGAGACGTACTGCGGGTCTTCCGGCCTCGGGCCTACCGTACTCATCTGCCCCAGGAATACGTTGATGAGCTGAGGCAGTTCGTCTATCTTAAGGCGGCGCAGGATTGCTCCTATACCAGTGATTCGAGGGTCGTTGCGATAGGTGAGCTTGGGGCCACAGCGATCGGCACCGTCTATCATGGTGCGGAACTTGAAGATCTTGAATAGCTTTCCGTTCCTACCCACCCGGACACCACGGTAGAAAATCGGACCCTTGGAGTCAAGCGTTATGGCAAGCGCTACAAAAGGGGTAATAAGTGCGAGAAGCCAGAGTCCGATAAACGAAACCATGATGTCCAGGAGGCGTTTCATGCTTTACCCCTTCCGGGGGAGGGAAAGTTCAGGTGCTCGGGTTGTGCTGCTTCCACAAATGGGATTATAAGGAAGCAAGGGAGTAAGTCAATCATGTAAAGAGTAGAAGGAAGCTCCCCTTTTCTCCTTCGGAGGAAAGATCGGGGTGAATAGTCGGCGAATCTCCCTTAATAAATTATGTTTATCACGCTTGCTGGGGGATCAAATCTCTCTTAAGAACCCTCACCATCCTCTGCTTACCCTGGTAACTATCCCTTGGCGCACAGACCTGTCCAGTTGACAAATCCGCATGAGCGTGTAAAATATGTATCTGGATTAAAGGCAATAGGAGGAGTGTGATGTTTGTTTGGTTTCTACTTTTCAGTGCTCCGCTTGACTGCGGAGCGCTTGATGCAATGGCGTTTCGTTCCATAGAAGATCGTCGCGACTACATAGACTCTCTTGCCGAGGTGGATCATGATGGAACTATCACGCTTATGCGCAAGGCGCTGGGATGCCCTTCCGAGCAGACGCGTATGTTTGCTGCCGAAGCCCTTGGGTATCTGGATGACCCTGGAGCCATACCTGCCCTTATCGCTGCGCTAAAGTCACCCTCTATTGGGGTGCGGTACGAGACTGCATGGTCATTGGGGCTGTTGGGGGACACCTCGGCGCTGACGCCTCTGATTGATGCGCTCTCTGATCGTGCGGCACCGGTACGAACCAACGCCGCCTGGGCGCTGGGGGAGATTGCAGACGCGCGGGCGATTGGCGCGTTACTGAAGGCCCTTGAGGATGTCGACCGCCGCGTCCGCGAGAACGCGACCGAGGCTTTGGGTAAGCTCGAATCAAAGGAGGCGGTTCCTATCTTCCTTAAGCGCGTTGCTTCGCTTTCAGGCTCAGAACGCAACAGGACACTCGCTGCACTGGCGAAGATCGCCGACCACAGGGCCACCGGGGTTCTCGCCCAAGCCGCGACTGACCCTGCCGTTCCTGACCGCCACCTCATAGCACAGGCACTCGGTCGAATAGGCGACACCACCGCTGTAGAGACCTTGTTAAAGCTCTTGGATGATTCCCGGTGGGCCGTTCGTGCCAAGGCGGCGTTGTCGTTGGGAATGCTTAAAGATAAACGCGCGTTGAAGCCGCTTGTGACCAAGGCCTCAGACAAAAAACCTGAGGTAAGGCAAGCAGTTTCCGAGGCACTCGGCCGTATTGGAGATATCCAGTCTGAGGACGTGCTGATCTCAGGGCTTGAGGATGAGAACGATCTTTGCGTGATGGCTGCGGCACACGCCCTTGGGCTTCTGGGAAGCAGGAAGGCGCTAGAGCCTCTGATCGAGTTAATGTCCGACCCGGAACCACCGGTGAGGGAGCAGGTTGCGTTTGCCCTTGGGGCTATCGGCGATCCTACTGCGGCTTCCGCACTGCGCTCGCGACTCAACGACGTCTCATGGGAGGTGCAGCAAGAAGCGGTTACCTCAATCGGATGGCTGCGCGACGTCTCATCCATAGATGCTCTGAGAGGCGTACTTGCCCACAAGTTCTGGAGCATTCGGTTGGCCGGGGTGCAGGCATTGGGTCTGATCGGTGTGTCCAAAGCACTCCCTTTGATCCGGCGCCGGTTTGCGGACGCACATCCGGATGTGAGACGCTGGGGTTATGTGGTGGCGGCAAAGCTCGGGGCTGATCCTGAAGCAACTCTTGCTGGACTTAACAAGGAAAATCCTTCCCCTGAGATGCTTGAAGTGGCCCAGATACTTACCGCAAAGAAGGAGTCGCTTTCAGGGTGGAACGGCGATTTGACCCAGGAGCGGTTGCAGCTTCTGGTATTGCTTGGAACCGACGATGCACGCGCGATGCTGGAGTCGTTGCCGCTGCCAAGGGATGAACTTGAGCTCTCGGAGCTGCGGCTGATCGCTTTGCGTAACTGGTAGCGTTCAAGCACAATCAAGCTTAGGCCTTTCTCTTGCGAGGAGGAGGGGAAACTAAACCAGTATATCGGCACAAATTTTGTGATTATCTATTGATCTGACGTCACTTACAGGGATTCCCGCGCGCTCTCAAAGAGTCCGCTCACGCCGAATGGCTTGACAATCCAGGACTCAAGAAGGAAATAGGATTAAACCCTCAATAAGGAGAAAAAATGAAGAAGGCTCCTACGAGTTCAGCGGAGTGCTTTTCCCCTACAATATTGTGCAGTAGATCGTTTGGGACTTAGATCGGCGAAAAGGCGATGGTAGCACCATCGTCTTTTCTTTTTTATTAACCATATAACAGAAAGACAAGCTAAAATGTAAAGTTCTAATGGGGATAGGCATTAAAAATCAGGTAATTCTACCGCGGCCCTCAAAAGAATGCCTAGTCCCAGTCGGGTACACGACCGTCCTCTTTCCTGCCCATGCTCCTTTGCCCTACGGGCAAAAGGAGCATTTATTCGGGGTCCCCACGAAGGGACGCAGTACCTTCGTGGGGTAAAACCTGGGGGACAGGGATGGGAGCTCTCTTCGGTCGCTCTCCTTACGGTCGAGCCTCCGATTAACTTTTTATATTAAACTGGATCAGCTAATCGGGAAAGTACTACGGAAAAGGAAACCCCACAGTCTTAACTGTGGGGCATAAAACCTGGGGGACAGGGACTCGAACCCCGATTAACTGATCCAGAGTCAGCCGTCCTGCCATTAGACGATCCCCCAAAAGGTTTAGTTAAGATTATAAGAAACTACCACCTAATGTCAAGACAACTCATTGCCCCATCGGGGAGAATGCACCCATGAAACAAAGAAACGGAGTTCAGTATATGCAGATAGTGGCAAGTCTCAAGCCCGAAGCGCGTGGCCAAAGGCCGCGAACGTCGGCCCCTACGCTGAACCACGTCGAGATCCTGCCGAGATACTCCAAGAATACGGCATAGACGTAGGGGCGACGCATGCGTCGCTCCTACAGGCTCAAATCCCTGTACCACCATGTCGGTGGATATCCCGCCACTCACTTAATCTAGCAATATGACAAGCTGTTGAATCAGTCCGATTTTTCGTGTGTTCACCCCACGAAGTCACTTCGTGACTTCGCTGGGACCCCGGAGCGGCCGAAGGCCGCTTAACTAATTCCCCTCCCCTGGTGGGAGGGGTTAGGGGAAGGGGATTATTTAATCAGGATAACCTTCTGGACTGACACCTCTTTGTCAGTAAGCACAATGAAGTAAACACCAAGGCTGTGATTTTCTCCCCACCTCAAAACCCCGTTTTGAGCTGGGGATTTTATCTCATCAACCTTGCGGCCCGTTGCGTCGAAGATGGAAGCATGAAAGCCCTGAGGGTAGTTCTCGTAGCTTAATACGATTTGCGGACCGATTGAAGCAACCACCTCGAAACTCAATGGTGGATTAATGACCGTTTCCTCTTTGATTCCCAGATTCCCCAAGGAATCGGTCTTAACAATAAACAAATCTCCGCCCTTTTCACCTACAACTATGTAACCCCCGTCTGAGGTCTGTTCAACATAGCGGGGCACACCACCATATTCGTGTGCCCAAATATCATACCCTTGGCCGTCAAGCTTCAGGAGTGTCCAGTGGTCACCGGCAATTATGTATCCTCCGTCTGCGGTGGGCTTAATACAATATCCATCTTCCCAGGCTGGCGATGATCCATACTCGATAGACCATATATCGTATCCATAAACCGTATCAACCTCCGCCGCCCGAAGATCAAAATGTTGTACAGAATCTGGAAGTTCCGGTCCCCAGGTAGGTCCGACGAACACGTAACCCTGGTGTCCTTCGTGTAAATAATTGATAAAATTCAGCCGGGGATGGAATTGAGAAGACTGCCAAACGACCTCACCTGTATCGTCGATCTTAGCTAAACATTTACCAGAGTAACCACCTGAAGCTGCAATAATATAACATCCATCACTCGTGGGACCTGAACAAGCAATAACTGAGGTTCCGAAGTATTCATCGTAGTCTTTTGAATAAATGACCTCACCAGCGCTATCTAGTCTGTAAAATCCGTTTCGACCTATTACCAAATATCCACCATCCGGGGTTTGCTCAGTATAACCTGCTTCACTTAAAACCTGTGTCCACAAGGTATCACCCATACTATCCGTTTTGAGTACCCACGAGCCATCTCCAAAGGATCGAGTTCCTCCAAATATCAGATAACCTTCATCATCGGTTACCTCAAGCCGACTCCCGTGATCCCATGATTCTCCGCCGTAGATCCGCGTCCATGCTGTATCACCATCTATATAGAGCTTGAGCAACCAAAGATCGGTCTCACCGGCACCCAAGGATTTCGTCTCTCCCAATACGACGAACGAACCGTCGTTTAGTTCTTGTACGTAATAACCCCTATCTGCTTCATCGCCACCGTAGGTACGCATCCAGCCTGCATGGATTATCTGAGGGATGACTGCAAGCATCGCTGCCGCCAGTAGAACAAACAAAGACTTCCTACCCATGATAGAACTCCTTGTTTTGCCGGACAACAGGCGTTTACCTGAGCCAAAGACCGTCTTGTAAAAACTGCTCTAGGTCATTTTATTTATAGTAGGTTGATTTTAGCGCCTGTCAAGTACGCAAAACCCCGGATAGGCATAAGGCAGCCTATGTTTAACTTCAAAACGCTTTTGGGTGAGCTTCTTGCCCCCTTCGAGCCAGAACGCCGCGGTCTTCACAGCGCGAGAAGAAGCTGAAGAGGGAGTTACCCATCCGCCTCAGCGCCTCGAAGAAAAAGTAACGCGTTCTAGCCATACTACCTCCTTTGCTGTCCAAATATAAGGCATTAATGACAATTTGTCAACCCCTTAGGCCAACTGTTTTCGAGTTGACGGGGAGACAAATAAGCCGTAGAATTTCCTATGAAGCAGCTTTTTTCTGACTGGCGGGTGCTATCAGTGATAGCGATACTGGGCTGGGGAGCGTGGGGGATACTCCTAAAGTTTGCCCTGAAGCAGCTTGACTGGCGTGCGGCGCTGCTTGTGGGCTCAATATCCGCCCTTCCCCTGGCGTTGGCTCTGGGTATCGGCCCTTTCACCTGGCGCTTCGACCGCTACGTGCTCTTCGCGGCCCTTGCCGGGATCGGCGCCTTGGTTGCCGCACTTGCCTTCAACCGGGCGATTCAGAAGGGCGGATCTCTAAACGTCGTCGTCCCCCTCACCTCCCAGTACGTGCTTGTGATCGTCGTATTCTCCATCATCTTCTTCAATGAACCTTTAACCTGGAAGCGCATCGTTGGCATCGCAGCCGCCATTGCAGCGATAGTCTTCCTCTCTTTGTAACACCTCTACATGTAGCGCGAGTCTTTAGACTCGCCTGAGTCAAGCGAACCTGACACCCGACCGGGGCACAAGCGGGGATCCGGAATCAGTATGGACGAGGCATGAGTGGCCCCTGCATTTTTTGCTCTGCGATCTTTACCCTGTCGGGTCGCAAGCGTCGTCCTCCGACGAAAGGAGCATAAAACTCACCCCTTGACACAGGCCTGATTTTGTGTAATAATTAAATGTTCTAAAGGAGGAAGCGATGAACCAATCGCGGGCAGAGAAGATACACGAGATGCTTGAAAGATTAAGGACGATGGATACGGACATCCAGGGCACTGCAGTAGCTACAAACGAGGGTTTGGTTATCGCTTCTTCGCTTGCCGCCAATCTTGACGAGGAGCGTCTCTCTGCGATATGTGCGGCGGCTGCTACGGTGACCTGCCGCACCGCCGAGGAGTTCGACAAGGGGGAACCTACCGAGGTGCATATCAGGGCACCAAAAGGATACATATTAATCATGCGGTCTGGAGCATCCTCGCTTCTTGTAGCCATAACCCATCACGGTGCCAATCTTGGATTGATCCTCCTTGATATGCGCAGGGCGGCAAGAGAAATTGCATCTGTCTTGGAGCAATAACTTCTACAACTACCTGCCGACCTACATGCGGAAGTAAACCTTAAGGTCGCTCCAGTCATGCTCGGTTATCTTCGGGGGGATTGTATCTATTGTAGTCTCGCCTTCTTCTGTCTCGTGCTCCACAAATAGGGTTTCGCCTGCTACGTCCTTCCAGGTTGATATGTACCAGTAGTTTCCACGCTTTAGAATCTCCAACTCTAATCCTCCGCCAAGGGTGTCATACTCCTTCAGAGGCGTAATCAGGAGGTAGTTTGCACACAGGTAGGCGAGGGTGTCTGTGGCTGAGAAGTAGGTCGTGTCTACCTGAAGGAGGAGAGGAGGGATCTGACGTTCGGTTTTGAATTCCTTGAACATGGTGGAGGTCAACGTGTCCTCATCCGCATAGCCCCACGGTTTATAGTATGTGCCCTGGGTAGTGTCTTTCGGAACGAAGCGGAAGGTGGCTGGGTCCAGGCATAAAAGGAACGCCTCGTAGTCAAGTGTGTTGTGGGCGTCAACTAGATTGCGGAAGACGGCCATGGAGTCCACGGGGTTGAGATCTTCAGCGTACTCTTCGGGATTAAAGAGGTTGCATCCTGCCAGCAAACTAGAAAGAACTGCTGAGGAAGCAAGAAGCCTCAAAAGGCACTTCATAGTTGCTCCTTGTAAATTTTATCCTGCCGTTTAATGAAAGATAGGGCCATGGACAAGCCGAGATTTCTATCCCTGCAAACCGGCTTTCTTGCCACAACCCCTGGGGTTCGGCAGGTGTTATTTCCATCCTTATCCCTGCAAATCCTGTGATTCTTAACCACTCCCGCTCCCAATACGGTTGCGACCACCATCTCGGCGCCTCCTCTTTGCGTTTCTGGACAAAAGAGATGCTGTAACGTTGCTCAAATACATCCTTAAGACCCCTACGCACCAATGCGCCTGAGATCACTCGCCAGTTTTCGTAACGCTCCCAGCCCAAATTTACACCCGGCTCTAGCGCAGCTTGCGGGAACACGCTCACAGAGATTTGCTCCTTCCAGGTTCTGTCGGCCCTGTTCAGGGTGGAGTCGTTATAGTATCTTGTCCAATCAAAGTAGAGGTTTGCCGAGTTTGATATAGCCAGGTAGCGGGGAACCTCAAGGTTAAGATTCCACGTGGCGTTGCTGGATCTGCGTTCGTTTGAACTCCCGGCATAACTTGTGTTGATTGTGTCCGTGTAGTGTGTGCGCTGGATGTAATGACTCAGAGTAAAGTATGTGGAGAGGTTTTCCCCTGGCCTCAGTGTTGCTGAAAGGCTAAGTCGCTCTTTGAAGTTATCCCGATCAAGGGCGTTGGCCGAGTCGGGTGTAAAGATGCGCTCAAGTGATAAGCTGTGAGAGAAGAGGATCGATCCGGGTGAGATGAAGTTGACAGCCATGCCCCATATATTCCGCGCTTGCGCTGGACGTCTGTAGAAGTTGTGCGAGATACTGCCGGTGAAGGAGTGCTTAAAGGATTCTTCATCGTAGTAGTCGTCAACCTGGTCGTGAAAGTTTTGTTCGTTTCTCAGCTCAATCTGGAGGTTTGTCCGTTTGAATGGGGCATAACTTACGCGTGCGCTCAGGTTGCGCTCCTCCTCGCTGTATGTTAGATCCTTCCACAGGTTGTTTGTAAGCGTATCCAGCATGTAGGAAGCGCCGATAGAGAGCCCTACATGTGGGGTAATTCTCAGCGTATCCTTCACCCAGAACTTAGCCCCAAGTCCCTCGTAGTCTGAGTAGCCTTTGGTGCGGCGGCGGCCGAACTCGGTTCCGCTTAAGAGGTAGCCTTTAAGGAAAGGGATACGTGCGAGCGTTACTTGCAGGGTGTCACCGCCATCTGACCAGGTGGTGTGGCGATCCAGATGATGGTAGATACTCAGGGTACATGGATCTGTACGGATTTTTATGGTGGCTGCGTCCTTTTTTATCTCGTCAATAGACCATCCCGCTTCGGGCCCTGAGATGGCGGAACGTTCCTTGCCGTATCTTAGTTCATAATCGGAGTAGAGGAGGTCTGTTGACGTTGTGGTTCTTATGAAACCTTCGGAGGAGTACCGGGTGTAGCCCTGGCTGCCGTCGGCTTCTTCCGTCAGTGAACGAGAGCCGGTGAGTCCGCTTTTGATCGCGAGCCACTGGGCAGGGTTGTAGATTACACCTACGGTGTTATACGCGCTGCGACGAAGGTCCTTGGATAGAGAGTCCCAGCTTATTGAATACCACTCATTCAGGGTTAAGGAGAGTTCTTTTCCCAGTTTACGCTCAAAGTAAACGCTGTTCCATACCCCGCGTTGCAGCATGTTGTTATACCCGGACGAGTAGACGATAACCGTGTCCGAGCCGAACGCGCTAACGAGCAGCGTTAATAAACCGAATGTAGTCATGGGATGAGAGTTCCTGGGGGCGGACGGTTGGCGAGTGCCCCAGTTCTTCTAAAAGCTTGTCTGGAGTGGGTATACCCATCATCTTGAGGTTGTTGGCAAGCCTCTTGCGGCGATGGGCAAAGCACGAGCGGACAAACTTGATGAAGTCCTCCTCAGATAGGGGGATCTCAACTTTATCGATAGGCTGTATTCTTATAGTAGTTGATTTCACCTTGGGGGGCGGTACGAAGGCTTCGGCAGGGATGTCGAAAAGCTTTTCGGTAGTGATAAAGGTCTGGGCGATAACCGAGAGTGCCGAGTAGTCGTGAGAGCCAACCTCAGCTGCCAGGCGAGCCGCGAACTCCGCCTGCACCGTAAGAACCGCTCTCTGCCAATACTTTCTCTGTCCCAGCAGCCAGAACAGTATCTCTGCCGAGAGGTGATAGGGGAGATTGCCGAGGACACCCGTAACACCCTTACCCGTAACACCCGTAACACACCCACCCGTAACACCCGTAACACACGCATAATGAGACAGATCCAATTTCCTCACATCGTCTAAAAACAACTCAAGATTGTGATTGAGATCGGCAAGAACCTGGAGTGTCGGGAAACAGGTCTCGTCAACCTCAACCGCAACCACCTTACCTGCTTGCTTTATAATCAACCGGGTAAGTTCGCCTGTCCCAGCGCCGACCTCTACCACCGTGTCTTTCTCGGTCACCTCAAGCGCGTCCACTATCCTCTGCGCTATCTCTTTTCTGCGCAGAAAGTGCTGTCCCAGTCTCTTTTTCGGATGAACGTGAACAATCCGGGTTCTAGCCAAGGAAGAGCTCCTTCCCGTTCTTCTCGGTTAGATCTCCGATCTCTTCAACCGATGTCTCTAGGACACCGGCTACCGCCTCGGCCACGTATCTTACGTACGCGGGTTCGTTGCGCTCGCGACGATAGGGGACAGGCGCAAGGTAGGGGCAGTCGGTCTCGATAAGCAACCGCTCTTTCGGAACCCGAGGCAACCAGCTTTTGGTCCTCTTGCTATCATAGGTCAGCGTCCCGTTGATGCCAAGATAGAATCCCAGCCCCACAATCTTCTGTGCCTGCTCCGAGTCTGCAGAAATCGAGTGAAAAACGCCCCGGTAGTAACCTTGCTCGGCAACGATCGGCAGAACATCATCCATCGCGTCACGACAGTGGATCACCATGGGTAGCTTGAGTTCATCGGCAAGCTCGATCTGCTCTGCAAACACCCGCTTCTGTACATCCCGCGGCGATAGATCCCTGTAGTAGTCAAGACCGATCTCGCCTATCGCCTTGACCTTTTGATGTTTACTTAACTCTTCAAGCCTTTGCAGATAATTGGGTGTGTTATTTCCTTGTGATTCAAGCTGATTATGAGAATCCCCCGAAGGGGGGCGGGTGTTATTTCCTTGTGAGCGGAGCGTAAGCTCCGAATAATTATGAGAATGCCCCGAAGGGGTACGGGTGTTACGAGACTCGTGTGGATGATAACCTACCGCCACCCACACGCCTTCGTGATCCTCGGCAAACCGGATGGCTGCCTCGCTTGAGCGAACGTCCCAGCTAATCTCAAGCATGAGATTCACGCCCGCTTCCAGTGCCCTATCAAACGCCTCCTCACGATCCTTACGGAAGGATTTATGACAAAGGTGGGTATGGGTGTCGAACATCCTAAAGTATCTTGGAGCCGGGCTCTGTTTCGGCGTCCATGGTTGCCAGGATCACCCTGCCCTGGCTTACCGTTGCCAGAAGCATACCCTGAGACTCCACGCCTTTTATCAACGCTGGCTCAAGGTTCGTAACCACGATAAGCTGCTTGCCCACCAATTCTTCAGGAGAGTAATGCTGGGCTATTCCTGCCACAAGCTGGCGCTCCTCGACCCCGAGCGTTACCTTGAGCTTTAAGAGCTTATCGGTTCCTTCAATCCTCTCGGCCTCGGTAATCTTAGCTACACGCAGGTCAATCTTTTTGAAGTCGTCCATGGTTATGGCCAATTCTCCTCCTTATGGTTTGTTTTTGCTTATGAGGATACGGATAAGATGGGGTCTGTCAACTGATTCTAATGCTCCTTTTCGCTTACAGCGAATGTAAAATGTAGAACAGGCTCTCTAGCCTGTTTAATAATATATCAGCGCAGGCTGGAGCACCCGACAGGGGCACGCTGAGCCTGCGCTACATTGTCCCCTTATTGAAGGAGGGCTCTGAAGGAGTGTATTATTCCCCCTCCTTGGTGGACAGCGTGCCCCTTGGGGCGCCAATTTTACTGCGCCCCATAGGGTAGGGGGTAGGTGGAGTGGAAAGAGGCTTCACCTCCTCCCAACCTCCCCCATCGAGATGGAGGGGTAAAAGGTGTCAGTGTCGTTACTGGGAGTTTTCCCCCTCCCTTTGTGGAGGGGGATGAAGGGGGAGGGGTAGCGCAATCCCCTGTAGGGGCTGACCTTTAGGTCAGCCCGAAAACTTATGGTAGGGAGGACTCACGTAGATGAAAGATTGACAATGTAGTCTTGTATAATCTCTCGATGGTCAAAACAAATCTCTTCCGGCAGCTCATCCAACTTAAACACTCTCGCAACCTTTGCGTCGCTTCCGCCCCGTAACACACCAATGCCGTCGGCGGCAAAGACCACTGAGGCGGTGTGGAAGCGGGGGTCGCGGGCTGGGTCGGAGTAGACGCGGAACTGCTTTAAGTTCTCAAGCTCCAGCCCGGTCTCCTCGCGCACCTCCCGGCGCACCGCGTCCTCGACCGTCTCGCCGATCTCGCAGAATCCTCCGGGCAGGGCCCAGCCTTCGGGCGGATGCCTACGCTGGATCAGCACAATCCCTTGCTTGTATCTGATGATGCAGTCAACCGTGAGATAGGGTGTCTTAGGCGGTGTCCAGGTCATAGGGTATTAAAACCACAGAGCACACGGAGAACACAGAGGAGGGGATTATTATAATTATTCATATGGTTTTCTCCGTGTTCTCTGTGATCTCCGTGTTTCATTTTTTTCTACCCTCGTGACTTTGGAGTGCAACAACCGTGTTGTTGCGGCAACGAGGCGCTCGTTGCACTCCATAATCAAACCTTAATCCGTGAAATCGGTGTAATCTGTGGTTCAATTCTCCCCCTAATGCGCCTGCGCCCAGTTATCACCTACCCCTATCTCCACCTCAAGCGGTACCGAGAGCTTGTAGGCCGACTCCATGTCCTTCTTGACGATCTTCTTCGCCTTTTCCACCTCGCTTTCTTTCACCTCGAACAACAACTCGTCGTGGATCTGAAGAAGCATGCCCGGCTCTATCCCCGCCTTTTCGAGATTCTTCTCCACCGTAATCATCGCCTTTTTTATTATATCCGCAGCAGACCCCTGTATAGGTGCGTTGAGAGCTGCGCGCTCGGCTATGTCCATACGGTCTGAGATAACCGGGAGTCGGCGGACTCTTCCTGCTATCGTGGATACGTATCCGTTTTCCCTTGCGTCCACAAGAATCTGCTCCCGCCAAGCCGACACCTGGGGGAATGAAGCGAGGTAGCGTTCGATGAAGAGCGAGGCCTCTTCGGTGGTCACACCCATGCGGCGCGCGAAACCATAGGGACCCATGCCGTAGATTATCCCGTAATTGATCGCCTTGGCCATGCGCCGGTGGTCGCGGGTGACGTCAGCTTCCTTCAACCCGAAGATACGCATCGAGGTCTCGGTATGCACGTCCCGACCGTCGTGGAATACCTTGGCCAACGCTTCATCTTCTGCAACGTGGGCGAGCACCCGGAGCTCGATCTGTGAGTAGTCGGCTGATAAGAGTTTGTAGCCCGGGCTTGCGATAAACCCTGCACGTACCTGTGGGCCGCGCTCACCCCTGATAGGGATGTTCTGAAGGTTGGGGTCCTTGGTCGATAACCTGCCGGTGGCCGCACCGGTCTGGTCGAAGGTCGTATGTATCCTTGAATCCTTATCCACCAGGGTAACCAGAGGTCTGAGATAGGTCGATAAGAGCTTGGAGAAGGCGCGCCACTGGAGTACCTTGGGTATGATGGGATGCTCGTCAGCCATCTCTTCAAGAACACCTGCGGCGGTGGAGTAGCCGGTCTTGGTCCGTTTGCGGGGACGAAGGCCAAGCTCGGTAAAAAGCACCTCTGCAAGCTGCTTGGGCGAGCCTATGGTGAACTTTTGCTCTGCTATCGCATGGATTTCTTCCTCTAACTTCTTCAACTCGCCTTCCCAGCCATCGGTTAATTTTCCGAAGTATGAGGTATCCAGCCTCACCCCGCGCTGCTCCATTTTAGTAAGTACCGGGATGAGCGGGACCTCCATCTTCTCGTACACATCCCATGCCCCCACGTTCTCAAGTTCCTTTTGATAATGCTCTGCGGCTTCGTGCATCAGGTTCGCAGTGTCAGCAGGGGAGGAGATGGGTCTGCCTGCAGTGTGCACCAAGACACGTTCCAGGGTCCTTAAGCTCAAATCTGAGTTTTCGATAAACGCCATGAGGTGGATGTCGTAAAGCTTGCCCTTGATCTGGAACCCGGCGCGCAGCAGGGGCTTTGCCGCCCACAGTATCTTGGGGTAGCACTCCTCAGAAAATAGTTTACGCGCTTGATCTTCGGTGATCTCCGCCACCGTGAACCCGTCTGAGGCCAGGATTCTCGTCCACCCGTAACACTCCTCCTCACTTTCATCGAACATATCGCGCTGTCCGGAGTTCTCCTCGAATATAAAGGATATGGGGTCGCCCTTTTTGGGTTTAAATTCACCCTTGGTGATCTCCAGCTTTGCTGTCTTATCCCTTACCTTCATCCTGGACAACCTTGACGTAAACCCAAGCTCGTTATACATATCCTGAAGTCCAGCGTCGTTCGGTTCGGTGCGCTTGAGTGAGTCCTCGTCAACTTCAATCGGCACGTCGCGATGCAGCTGAACAAGCTCGTAGGAGAGCTCTGCAACCTCCCGATGCTCGGCAAGCTTTTCTTCCTTTTGGAGTGCGGTTGCCAGATCACCATACTTTTCCAGCAAGTCCTTTGCCCGCTTGGGGCCGATGCCCGGAACACCTGGCACCCCGTCTACTGAATCGCCCATAAGGGCCAAAAGATCGGTGATGCGTTCAGGCCCAACGCCCATCTTTCCCTTCACCTTTTCAGGGTCAAACTCCTCGTCCTTGTAAGGGTCATAGATCACCACCTTGCCGCACACCAGCTGATAGAGATCCTTGTCGCCTGAAACGATTACCACCTTGGAGAAGTTCTTGGCAAGCTTATCTGTAATGGTGGCCATGATGTCGTCAGCCTCGTAGCCTTCCTTGAGGAGCACCGGCAGACCCTGCAGTTTTGCTACCCTCGTGATCATGGGCACCTGCCATACCAGATCGTCCGGCATCTGGGGTCTGTCTTTCTTATAATCTTCGAACTTATCGTGGCGGAACACTCGCCTGCCTGCGTCGAAGGTTATGACCATGTGATCTGTCGGATAATGCTCGGCAATCTTATCCATGGCCTGAAGGAAACCGAAGATTGCGGAGGTGTTACGGCCAGACGAATCTCGGAGTGGTTTCTTGATGTAAGCAAAGTATGACCGGTAGGCGATGGAGTGCCCGTCTATAAGAACCAGCGTCACGCGCCCTCCTCCCGTTCTCCTTCCGTCCTCCTCCCCTTCTCTCCTTTCGCAGAAAGCCGGGATTTACGCACCAACTCCGTTGCCCGGTAAAGAGATTCAAACGTCCCTGCGTCACTCCACCAGCCGGTAAGCTTTTCCCAGCGCATCTGGTCACACGAGATGTAGATGTTGTTCACGTCGGTGATTTCAAGCTCGTTGCGGGCCGACGGCGAAAGGCCCTTGATTATCTCAAACACACGTGAGTCGTAGAAGTAGATGCCGGTCACGGCCAGATTCGACTCGGGCTTGGCTGGCTTCTCCGTGATTTTTACTATCCTATCACCTTCCACAGTAGCCGCGCCGAAGCGGTGCGCGTCGGCGACCTCTTTTAAGAGGATCATGGCACCGGTACCTTGGGAGTTGTACTTCTTCACGAAAGGTAAAATCGAAGCGTTGAAGATGTTGTCGCCCAGGATTACGAGAATCGGCTCGCTGTCCGCGAAGTCCTCGGCCAGCGAAAGCGCTGCCGCTATCCCTCCGTGCCCCTCCTGATAGGTGTAGTGGAGTCTTTTTATCCCTAACGATTTCCCGTTGCCCAGTAGTCTCAGGAAATCGCCTGCGAACTCACCGCCGGTGACTAAAAGTATCTCCTCGATACCGGCCTGGACCATCTTCTCGATCGGATAGGTTACCATCGGTCTATCGTAGACAGGAAGGAGATGCTTATTCGTCACCTGAGTCAGGGGAGCCAGCCTTGCGCCCATGCCACCGGCCAGTATTACTCCTTTGCGAAGCCTCATACCTCATCATACTTAGAATGATCTGGCAGTCAAGATCATGGATTGCGGAGGTTGCAGGAGTGCCTTAGGGTTGCCTAATGCGGATTTCACTACTTTGGGGGGGGCGTCCTCGGGCTGGTTGAGGCCTATCTTGCTTTTACTTTTTCGACGTGCTTTTGGTCTTCTTGGATGTCTTTTTCACAGGTGCGTTGATTTGTGTTTCCTTCAATGCGGCCTGTGCCGCGGCAAGGCGTGCGATGGGAATCCGGTAAGGCGAACACGACACGTAATCCAGACCTAGCTTGTGGCAGAACTCGATTGAGCGCGGATCGCCGCCGTGCTCGCCGCAGATGCCGACCTCAAGCCTGGGGTTGGCCCTCCGGCCGAGCTCGATTGCTGTTCTGATGAGCGAACCTACACCTTGCTGATCAATGGTCTGGAACGGATCGTCTGCAAAGATCCCTTTCTCAATATAGTCGCGCAGGAACTTGACCGAGTCGTCGCGGGAGAAGCCCAGGGTGGTCTGGGTCAGGTCGTTGGTACCGAAGCTGAAGAAGTCGGCCTGGGTGGCGATCTCGTCCGCTGTCAGCGCGGCGCGGGGAAGCTCGATCATCGTACCGATCATGTATGGCAAATCCACACCCTGTTCCGCAAGCACCTGTTTGGCTGTGCGTTCTACAACCACACGCTGGTTACGAAGCTCGGCAACGTTGCCGACCAGTGGGATCATCACCTCTGGCATCACCTTCTTGCCTTCCTTAATCACCTGGCAGGCGGCCTCGAATATGGCACGGGTCTGCATCTCGGTGACCTCCGGATAGGTTATCCCAAGCCGGCAGCCGCGATGACCAAGCATGGGGTTGGACTCGTGCAGTTCCTGGACCTTTGTTTTGATCTTCTTTGGCGAAACCCCGAGTTCTAAGGCCAGTTCCTTTATGGTCTTGGCATCGTGCGGCAGGAACTCGTGCAAAGGGGGATCGAGCGTGCGTATGACCACCGGCAGCCCGTCCATCTCGCGGAAGATGCCCACAAAGTCCTCGCGCTGCATGGGAAGAAGCTTTGCTAATCCCTTGCGGCGGTCTTCCTCGTTCTCGGCAAGGATTATCTCCCTGACGGTGTTTATCCTTGTTCCCTCAAAGAACATATGCTCGGTACGGCAAAGCCCGATACCCTTTGCCCCGAAGCTACGGGCCACTCGTGCCTGTTCGGGCCTGTCTGCATTGGTATGCACCTGTAGTCTGGCCGCATCGTCCGACCATTCCATGAGCCTGTCGAAACGCGCATATACCTTGGACTTCCCGGGCTTGAGGCTGCCTTCGATGAGCACCTGGATCACCTCTGAAGGGCATGTTGTTACCTCGCCGGCGATAACCTGGCCTGTGGTGCCGTCAATCGAGAGGAAATCGCCTTCCTTGATGGTTACGCCTGCGACCTTCATCTGCCGCTTGTGGTAGTCTATGGCCAACTCACCGCATCCGGCAACGCATACCTTGCCCATCTGTCTGGCGACCAATGCTGCGTGGGAGGTCATGCCACCGCGCTGGGTGAGGATTCCGGCAGCGGCGGCCATGCCGCGGATGTCTTCAGGCGAGGTCTCGATGCGAGCAAGAATGACCTTCTCACCTTTGCGAGCCCATTCCTCAGCGTCCTCGGCATTGAACACCACCCTGCCTGTTGCCGCACCAGGTCCGGCAGGCAGACCTTTGGTCAGTACGCGGCCTTCTTTGGCCGCTTTCTTCTCCTCTGCGTGATCGAAGACCGGCTGAAGAAGATGGTTGAGCTGCTCAGGCTCGATGCGCAAAAGTGCCTCTTCCTTTCGGATAAGTCCCTCTTCAACCATGTCCACCGCGATCCTTACCGCGGCGAACCCGGTGCGCTTGCCGGTGCGTGTCTGAAGTATCCAGAGCTTGCCACGCTCCACGGTAAACTCCAGATCCTGCATCTCACGGTAGTGGCGCTCGAGCTTGGACTGGATCTTATCAAGCTTTCTGTAGACCGCAGGCATCTCTTTTGCAAGCCGTGCGATGGGCTTAGGGGTCCTGAGGCCGGCTACGACATCCTCGCCCTGTGCGTTTTCAAGATACTCGCCGTAGAAGCGACGCTCGCCGGTTGCCGGGTTGCGGGTGAACGCTACACCGGTGCCTGAGTCGGCACCCATATTCCCGAAGACCATGGCCTGAACGTTTACCGCCGTGCCCCAGTCATCAGGGATGCGGTTCAGGTTACGGTAGGCGACGGCGCGAGGATTATTCCAGGAACCAAACACAGCCTGGATGGAACCCCACAACTGATCATGCGGATCGTCAGGGAAGCTAACGCCCCTGCGCTCCTTGATCATCTCCTTGAAGAGGATAACCAGCTCCTTCCAGTCCTCGGCGCCCAGCTGGGTATCGAGTTTAACCTTGCGGCGCCTCTTGAGCTTATCTATCAGTTCCTCAAATGGATCGTGCTCCTCCTTGGATTGAGGCTTCACACCCATCACAACGTTTCCGTAGGTCTGCACGAAGCGGCGATAGGAGTCGTAGGCGAAGCGCGGATTTTTGGTAAGCTCTGCCAGTCCTTCTACCGTGGTATCGCTCAGACCCAGGTTAAGGACGGTATCCATCATCCCGGGCATTGAAACGCGGGCGCCGGAGCGAACAGATACAAGCAGGGGATTTGCGGGATCGCCGAACTTCTTGTCCACGAGCCTCTCAATGTGTCGAAGCCCCTTCTTGACCTCTTCCTTGAGGTCGGCAGGGTACTTACCTGTGCGTAAGTAGTCCATGCAGAGTGCGGTCGAAATGGTGAATCCTGGCGGAACCGGTATTCCAAGATTGCTCATCTCAGCCAGATTGGCTCCCTTACCCCCCAGTATATTCCTCATCCGGACTGAGCCGTCCGCTTTTCCAGCACTAAAACGGTAGACAAACTTCACAAAGCCTCCTGATTGTCTCCTTCAGTGACACTTTGATTTTTTGGGCTTCGCCTTTACGCCCTGTTCGGGATTCCCATTACTCGTCGGATGCCGTTTCGTCTTCATTCGGAGAGGCTGTATCCCCGTCTGCGTTCGCGAGAAAATCCTCAATTACCTTTCGGGCCCGTCCGGCGTACTCTTCCAGTACCAGTATCTCGCCCCATGGGTTCCCTTCAAGCCAGGGAATCTCCCAGGGGTTGTGAAACTGCCGCAGCTCCGCGCGTATACCCTTGACCTCCAGTGCTGCAAGTAACGCACGGGCAGTTAGTTCGTCCATAGGACGATAGACAGCAACAACAGACATCAAGCACTGATTATAGTGGATAATGCGGCCTGCGTCAAGCGTATTAAGTGCGTGCGCGGGGAGATGGTTACCAGAGGGGAGAGGTAAGAGCGCCATTATCGTTTAATCAAGGTGATTTATTAGTTCAGTGTAGTATCGTCAACAGAAGAGGGTATATAGTTGGAAGACTTGACAGATTTCACAGCTCTAGTAAAGTATAGTAATGAAAATTGGTTCTGGGAATACGAAAAGATTTCGGTATTGGTGGGAAGTAGGGAGATTTTTGGTTTTTGAACAGACAAGAGTGTCTGTTCTACTTCATCAACTTCCCTGTCCTCCTACTTGACGATCTCAACCCCTTTACCTGGTAACGATGTGTTGACCATCCCGATCGGGGTCCCCACCCTCGCAGCAAGCTGCGAGGGTGGGGCTTTAAGGCGGCACCCGGACTTGAACCGAGGAATAGCGGTTTTGCAGACCGCCGCCTTACCACTTGGCTATGCCGCCTTAAGCTAAATATATCTAGGAGAACTGGATTGTCAAGTCGAATCACTCCGTCTTGGGGGAGTGGCTTACTGGCCTGACGTGCTTTACCGGACTTCCCCGCCTGCGTGGGTAGAAAGTCTCTTTCCTTTTCCTTAGATAAGGAGCAAAAAGGAAGCATGACGATCGCTGCCGCTTTAATGATCCTCTTCATCGCCGTTCCTTCTGTAAACTATTGTAGGTATAGGAGTAGGGTTGTCAAGCCGCCGAGGGCGTGTCAGCCGACGAGCTGTAGACAGGCTGCTTGAAGAGAAGTAAATCCTTTATCTGAACGTAATCTTACACTCCGGCAAGGCTTCCCGTAACTCGGCTACCCCCTCCTCGCTTACCTCTGTTCCATAAAGATAAAGCGTACTCAATCCGGAGAGTTTTTTTAGGTGCGCAAGCCCGGCGTCGGTGAGGCTGTCGCTTTCGATCCACAACCCCTTAAGCTTGGTGAAGTTACGTAAGAACCAGAGTTCAGCATCGCGCACTCCCTCGATGTAAAGATAAAGATCGGCTATCTCGGTCACTTGCTTTAGGCCCCTGAAGTAGAGCCACTTGGAAAGCCAGCACCTCTCTTTGTAGCGTATCAATTCAGGGGCCAAGCGGCGGTAATACTCGTAAGCATAATCTTCAAAGTACAGGGTCATGAATATTACCTCCAGGTCAGGGAAGCGCTCCAGTCTTCTTATTGTAAAAGGTGGTTCAAAATCTTCTATTGTAATAGTGACTATCCCTTGGGTAGGGGCGTCGATATATTCAAGTTCGATCTTTTCCTCAGGAAGAAACGACATTGATTCTATGGGGCGAAAAAGGACCCCTGCCTGCTTGCCGTTTATCCGCAAACTCCAAGACGAAACCTGATAGGAGATGGTATCTTCCCCGTGCCAGGGGTAAAGAAACAATGTGGCAGATTCAGTCTGCTCCTGGGGGAATAGCTTGCGTATCTCATATAGGATCGTGTCCCCCGTATCAAAAGAAGTCATCACCAGGGTGTCATATTCCCTTCTCCTTGCATAAAACCGCATCACGTGCTCGCCCGGTTCCCACCTGGATACATCATAAACTACTTCCGGTTCTCCATCGCGGAGAACCACTAATTTTTCTTCCACATCTTCAGGCACCTCCTCCGGGAGATAAGCATCTTTCAAAAGGTGCGGAAGATAATCATATACAAATAGCCCAAATGGCCCCTCCCATGCGTATGGACCCCAAAAATAAAACGGAGGCAGAATGCGATTCTTATCACCCCAATCACTAACTAGATAATAGTAGGAAAACAGGACGGATAAAATTAAAAGAAGCAAGGTGCTGCCTATTGTCAGGAAAATAATTTTAAGTTTCTTCTTTCGCCTCATAACCAAGAAGTATAAGTATATTTTTCCCAGACGTCAAGTGGTGTTATTGGTGATCTGCACTGTTAGGGGAGTGGTGTATCGGCCTGATGTGCCTTACCACACTTCTCACCTGCGTGGGTAGAAAGTCTGTTTTCCTTTTTTATTGTAAAGGGTCCTAACGACCCCTCCGCATGATATCACATCTGGGCAAGACTTCCCCTAACTCGACCATCCCCTCCTCGCTTACCTCTGTTCCATAAAGATAAAGCGTCCTCAATCCGGAGAGTTTTTTTAGGTGCGCAAGCCCGACGTCGGTGAGGCTGTCGCTTTTTATCCACAACCCCTTAAGCTTGGTGAAGTCACTTAAGAGCCTAAGTTCGTCATCGGCAATGTCGGCGAGGTAAAGATAAAGGTTGGCAATCTCGGTCACTCGCTTAAGGTTCCTGAAATAGAGCCACTTGGAAAGCCAGCATTTCTCCTTGTAATATAAGGTCTCATTCCAGACAAAGCAGTCGCTATACGCATAACTGATGCGATCCAGATACATGAATACTACCTCCAGATCAGGGAATCGCCTCAGTCTTCTAATGGTATACTCAGGTTCGAACGCCTGTGTCGTGAGACAGAGTATTCCTTGGGTACGGAAATCGATCTGTTCGATGTCGATTCCCTCGTCCTCAAGAAAATACATGAATTCTATGGAAGAAAGAACACCCCCTACGATCTTGCCGTTTACGGTTAAAGGTTCCGGGTCTACCTTATAGTCAATACTATCTTCACCATGCCAGGGATAGAAAAACAACAAGGGAGCTCTCTCCTCTTCCTCCTCGATGGGGAAGGGCAACTCATCTACCCCAAGTTGTTCGCATAAATAGGAATCCACATCTATAGGAGAGGTGTAATCCTTCGGCAGATAAAATCCCACCACATCCTCGCCCGGTTCCCACCCGGAGACATCATAAACCAGATACGGTTCTCCCCGGTGGGTGACGATCAGTTTTTTGCCCTTTTCAACCACATCTTCAGGCACCGCGTCCGGCAGATAGGCATTTTTCCATAGGAGTGGTAGTATCTCTCTTGCAGGGAGATCTCGAGAATAAAAGTGAGGGAGACGAAATGATTCATAACCTTCACCCAGACCTCTTCTGCAGAAGGTAAGACTCAGGATGAGGAGTAAAAACATAGCGTTAATTATTTTTGTTTTGAAATCGATGTTAGAATCCATAAATCCTCCTTACATAAGAAAGTATAGGAGATTCCCCTTCTATGTCAACTTGCCTCCCTAAAGTATTCTCTTGCTGTCAAGCTCGCTGCCTACCTCCACCTCTACGCTTTTTTTAATGGCGCTCTCCGGATAATCGGTATCGACTTCTAGCCTATATCTCCCCAAAGGCTTATCCCTAAGATCGAACTTATACCAACCATATTCCTTATGATCATTAAAAAGGTACTTCCTGCCTCTGGGATCCGTTATGGTTACAGGGCATCCAACTTCTTTAGGTCGCCAATCCCCGTATTCTATATCTATGGTTTTACCTAGGCTTCCGGCATTCTCGTACCACACCTTCCAGTAGGGAGGTTTTACGGAGAACCGTCCGATGCTCTTACTCTGCCATACCCCGTTGACGTTCACCTTTATTTCATATTCTGCGTGCTTTTTGCCATCGCCCCAGGTAAACTGCCCTGATGGGGTAGTGGAGGTCAGGGTATCCACAAGCCTTTGTTTGTAGTAGATTTTGGCCTCAAATCCCTTGAAGAAACTTTTGAAATCTATGACCACCTGGGGGTTGAAAGCGACCTCGTCTATCTTAACGCTCCATTTGGGCTTTCCTATGGTGAACCTCATGGGTTGGGGCACCACTCCATTGGCTTTCTCTCTGTCCTCTTCCCTTGCGTAAGCCTCGAGCCAGGGTTTGGGCATATAGCTACCGGGAGCGAGCTTACTCTCCACTCCCAATGTGATAACCCCTGCCGAGTGAGGCTCACTTATGCTCTTGACCAGTCTTCCCGGTTGACCGGCGGAGCAAGTCCAGATCTGGATTGCACATTTGCCCGGCCAATGGGAGTAGGGTTGTCAAGCCGCCGAGGGGGTGTATCGCCGGACGATCTGGTGGACAGGTTGCTTGCCGAGAAGTAGACTACCTTCCCACCATATCTTTGGCTTTGCGTTCCGCTTCCTGGCCTCGCTTTTGAGAAGCATCAGCCAACTTATCTTTATCAGCATGGGTTGACCTGCGCCACTCCCCTTCAGCCGCGTACCAGGCATTAGCAGCTTTCTCCCAGGCCGTAGTAGCCTTCTTAATCCGATGGGGAGATTTGGTATAGAGCCAGGCTTGGGCTACTACTTCCCATTCCTTGGCTATGTCCTCCCACATTCGCGCTATCTTTTCAGGGATATAGAACGACTTGAGGCCGTGAAGGTGATTCTCCCTTTGCTCCAGCTCATTTTCCTTGGACATCGGCCCAACCTCAAACCCATCAAACGGCGGATCGCCCTCCCAGTAAAGAAACAGGCTGTCCCTCAATCCCCGTTGCACCTCCTTTACGCTCTCGTTGGCAAAATTGTCCAACTTCTTACGTTTATAATCACTGTGAAGCTGGCGAGGCATATAAAGCGCTTCGGCGACCAGGGCGATCAAGGTGGTCTCCATTATCTCGTGCCAGAGCCTCTTTCGCACCGCCACGAACTCCTCTTTCAGGGCAACCTTGCCGGGCAGGTATTCAGGTCGGATGTCAAAGTGATGGGAGAACATAATCGTCGCTGTCCCCTGCATGTGCCCCAGGCTCTCGGGTTCAGGCAAAGCGGGCAAGGTAGTTATGGCACCCCCGCGTGTCTCCTCTCCCTTTTCCGCTTCCCTGGGGAAATCCTTTCCCTTGTATGTGTACTGTGAGCGCACCACGAGATCAATCCCGTAATGACCCAACAGGGCCGCAGCCTGGGGCACGGTGAGATTCACCTTGGCCTGATAGATGTGCTGCGTATAGCCTGTAAACTTGTCTACACGACCTGTATCCTCATAGGTAAAATATCCTTTGGAATTCACGTACTGGTATCTCTTTTCCTCCTTCTCCGCTTCTTTTGCAAGTTCGATCTCATTAGGTCTCCAGCCGAACTCGAAGAAGAATTTAAACTTCTTGGAGCCTAATCTCTCGTTGTTAGGGTCAGTGATCAGTCGCAGCTGCTCCTCCAATGCTACGGTCTTTCCCGGGTCTATGTTAGACATAGGAACACCTCCTTCTCAGTGATGGGAAACCCTCGCTTGCTCCTGTGTTTAATCTCGACCTTCATCTCAACCTCCTTTGGGAAAGTTTAACCGAAGATAATCTCTTTTAGCGTAAAGACGTAGATGAAGAAGTCAATAGAAGCCTGAAGAAGTGCTTTAAGTTTCTATTGCTCAAAGAAGGGGTTTCTAAATAATTATCGGTCCCACGTACCAATATCTCAGCTTTTTGAGCTTACTCAGACATTTGATCCGTTCCTCCTGATGTACCCGGGTGATAAATTCAAACCAGCGTAGCCCTTTAAACCTGCAAAGGTATCTGAGATCACGATAACTCAACGAACCGTCCTCTATCCGCAACGACCGGATATTGGAGAACTTACTTAACCCCTTGAGATCGGCTCCAGTTATATCATGGTAACAAAAAAGATAGATTCTCAGGTGTGAGGGTATAGTTCCAATCCTTTCCAAGTCTTCTCTTGAACCAACACACCAGTATAGGCCGATCAGGTTGGGTAACTTCTTAAGTACAGCAGGGTCAAACTCGGACCCCACAAAATACTCATCGAACGTAGCAGTAATTATCTTCTCTGAGTCCACAATCTCTGGGTAAGAAAGAGGAATAAATCCCAGATTTACACCTACTACCTTATCGTTTACTGCCAGGTAAGGTCCCGGCCAAAGAGGGTGTCCGTGGGGATCGTACTCAGTCCAGTTAATGGAATCCTCCCCTTGCCACGGATAAAAAAAAACCCCTAGAGGAACTACATCCTCTCTAACCTCCCACTCCGAAACATCGATCTTCCACTTGAACTCACCGTCGTGGTATACCCGCAGCCAGTGCGGCTCAGGCTCTTCCTCCGCCTTCTTCTTGCAGAAGATGACTGACCCCGCAAGGACGATAAGGCACAGGATCGTTATCTGTTTAAACACGTTCTTCATCACTCCTTCTGTAAATTATTGTAGGGAGCGCGGGAGGGTTGTCAAGCGAACCCGATACCCGAAGTGGGCACGCTGAGGCTCGCGCTACAAAAGAAAAATAATCACTACCCCAGAATAGCTATCTTCTCCGTCTCGAACTCGTCACCTAAAAGCTTCACCTTAACGAAATAAGTGCCGGCTTTTATGCGGCCCTCAGCACCCCAGCAAATCTCGCCTTGTTCAATTGAACGGGTAAACTTATCAATCCTCCTCCCGGTTGTATCCAGGATCTCTGCCTCAAAATCCCCGAACCAATCCCGGTACTTAATGGTTATCTCTTTACCTGAAGAAGGATTAACCTCCCAGTGTCCTGCCTTCTTAGCAGCCACTCTCATCTCTTCCCGGGCATCTTTGGCTTTAGACCTGGCATCTGGATGTGTGGAGGCGTCCCAAGCTTTTGCCGCCCTCTCCCAGGCTTCCGCACACTCCTTCCATTGTGAGTTAGCCTGCAGATGGCTCCCTCCCTTATCCAAAGAGGAGGCGTTGGAAGCCAGCCGCTCAGCCTCCTTTTCGTGCGAGCGTGACTGGGATTCAAACGCCTCAAAGGGCGGATCGCCCTTCCAGTAAAGGAATTTCTTCCTACCTTCACTACCACACAACCACTGCTGAACATAAGCAACAGCGGCATTAGCGAAGCTATTTGGTATGTCATTAATGTAACAGGAGTGATAAAGATCCAGCGGCCAGTAAAGCGCTTCCATAGTCAAAGCGAGTATCGCCAATTCCATTATCTCGTGCCATATCCCCAATCTTACCTCAAAGAAATCTTCCCTGTTCGCATAGCCGTATCCCACCAGGATATCGAACTCATGTGACACTACCACCCTTGCCGTCTGGGTAGGTATGTGCGGCACAGGGGGACGAACGTAATTGATTTTGGGACACTTAGCAGGCGTCATCTTGGATTCAATGCCAGCTCTGGGAGTTTGGGAGTGTTCAGCCGTCGGGCGTTTAGGGAAGTTCACTACTTCTTCACCTTGCTCGGTTTTAACCACATATGTACGGTGCACCTGAAAATCCAGAGTAACTCCATAGGACTTTAGCAAATCCAAAGCCTGCTTTACCGTCATCTTGACCGTTACGTGGTAGTCACCCCGCGTTACTTCTGCAACATCCAGGGATACGCGGTTCTTTGCATCCACAAGCCTATGTTCTTCACTTTCTTGCTTTTCTGCGCTTCTGATCTCAGGTTCGGTTCTCGTGAATGAAAAGTTGAACGTGAAGGTGTCCTTTACGTTCTCCACAAGCCCATCAACTTGCTTCTTCAGTACTTCGGTTTTGTCCTTATCGATATCCGGATATTTTAACCGCCCCTCAGCTTGAGGTGTGCAACCAAACAATGAACACATACGACCCCCTTGAATTGAGTTTAAATTACCTTTTCCCCTTTAACCAATTTTTTTCTTAACAGTTGGTTTTCAGAAGTATACCCGCAGCAATTTTTGTTAATTCAACACATCGTATATCCACACCTTAGTTTTTCTGAGTTTCGGAAGATTTTTGAGGTACTTGTCAATCTCATCGGAATCCTCAAACAGGCGGTGAACCCAGAGCACCCTCAACTCCTTCATCCTGCGCAACGCCCTGAAACCACAGCGAGTAGGGTTATGACCGCCGCCGCTTGACCAATAACCGCGATACCGATCACTACGTTCTACATGCAGTGCTCTAATGTTGGAAAATCTTGCCAGCCTTCTTAAATCTCTATTGGTAATATTACTGCACTCGACGTACAGCCTTAGGTTTGAAGGAATAGAGGCAAGGGTTTCAATCTCCTCCGAGGAGTTAGTATAAGTGGTTACCCCTACTACATTGGGAAAGGGCTTTAAAATATTAAGGCTATCACCCACCCCTATCAATGTAATAATCCACTCCGGGTGCTCGATTTTAGAAGGCGGAATAATGTAAGGGTTTACCCCCACCAGCCTGCCGTTTACGTTGAGCACGAACCAGCAGCGGTGAGGTCCAGGTTCCCACTCCCAGTAATCAAAGTAGTTGTTGTAATCTATGGAATCCTCACCCTGCCATGGGTAGTAAAAAGCACGCAGCCATACCACATCCTCGTTTATTTCCCAACCGGTGATGTTGATGGAATCATCGAACACACCTTCGTAGTATATTCGCAGCCAGCGCGGTTCCGCTGTAAGCTGAGTGGACTTTTGCTTGCCCGTGCAGCTAAGCAAACCTGTCAGGACAAGCCCGATCGCCAGTAGGCTAAATGACAATCTCATCTTTTTCATCCTCCTAATGCTACTCCAAAAGGTGACGAAGTAATTCAAAATCGACAGTGAGAAACCGGCAATTCCTTCTCCAACTGCATGAGCCCCTCCTCGCTTATATCAACGCCCCATAGACCTATCCTCAATACGTCCAAGTTCTTCAACCCAAGCAGGTATTTGACCGCCGCATCCGTAATATCGACGCGATCTAAGTACAGATACCTTAGATTGGGCAGCCTGCTTACATACATAATCCCTGTGTCATTTATGTTGACCTCGGAACAATCCAGCTTCTCAAGATTTGGATGGGACGCGAGATATGCCAAACCCTGGTTACTGATATAACTCTCATACAGACGCAAATGCCTGAGATTTGGCAAACTGGCTATGGTAGCAAGCATCTCTTCGTTTATATCCTTCCCATAACGCAAAAATAATGTTTCCAGATTTTGCAAGTTCTCGATATG
Organism: Candidatus Stahliibacteriota bacterium; assembly: GCA_004375895.1. Taxonomy (GTDB): domain Bacteria; phylum Hydrothermota; class Tepidihabitantia; order B3-TA06; family B3-TA06; genus B3-TA06. The sequence continues at coordinate 40,566 of SOJW01000035.1, read as the reverse complement.
CTTAAAACCTGCTTCTGTCACACTTTGGGAGTATTGGTTACGAATCCTCAGATGCCAGTCCATCGATTCGGACGAATAGCACAAACAGTACGGAAGATGCAAACCAAACGCCTCAAGAGAATCACAGATAGTATAGGGATGCAAACCAAACGCCTCAAGATAATCACAGATAGTATAGGTTTCGACGGAAACATCCAGCCATAACTCCCTCAGGTTCGTTAGACATCCGATATTCCTCAAGCCTGCGTCGGTTAATCTTATCTCTCTGATCGAGAGCAGCCGCAGATTTTCCATCCTTCTTAAATGTCTGAGCTTACGATTGATATTTATTCTGCGAAGACTCATGCCGTTCGAGACCAGCAATCCTCTGACGTTACTCAACTTGCTTATCCATCTTAACTCAGCATTTGTGGGATTAATACAATAAATATACAGCCAAATATCCGACGGTATCTCGCTTAGAAGTTCTATATCATAATCATAATCGGATTCGGGATTAAATATCGGGTATACAATTCGCAAATCCGGGAACAGTTTAAGTGTTTGTGGGTCTATCCCATAGCAAGTAAGGGTAACGATTCCTTCAAACTTATCTATCTCCGAAAGACTAATTTTGCGAAGATCAACCCCTGCCAGTTCGCCGTTCACCATAAGCTTGCCTGAGGCGTGAGAATACTCGTAATGTATGCTATCCTCACCTCGCCAGGGATAACAAAACCCATCGTAAGACACGTCAGTACTCCCACCCAACTCAACAGCATCTTCATATGGAATCCACCCGGAAACATCTATTTCATCTCTTGCCACTTCCAATTTATCAAAATCATAGTAATAGGTAGTAATAACCAATCGCCTTGATTCCGGGTTGTCCTGCGGTGAATGGACTATCTGCTGGACTTCTTTTTTGCAGAAGACGACTGATCCCGCAAGCACCACAAGGCAAAGGATCGTTATCTGTTTAAACATGCTCTTCATCGCCGCTCCTTTTGTGAGCCCACCTTATTCATAACAGCCCTCAGGGGTCCATGTATTTGCAATATCACATCCGGGCAGAGCGGTTCGGAGTCTATCCATCCCTGATTCGGTAACGTAATGGGAATGCAGAAAAAGCTTCTTCAGCTTGGAAAGGGTGCGAAGATACGCGAGGCCCTTGTCGGTTATCAAGGGACACTCCAAGGAAAGCCGCTCAAGGTTAGCAAGCTTGGACAGATGCCGAAGTCCGAGATCAGTGATCCTCCAACCCTCAAGATAAAGGGTTCTTAGGCTGACTAGTCCCTCGAGATGCCGAAGTACCGAATCCGGAATTTCGATACCTCCCAGGTCTAAACGCTCAAGATTCCTTAGATTTGAAAGGTAAGCCAGTCCGCTACCCTTGATGCTAACGCCGTAAAGCCAGAGCTCCTTCAGGTTGTGAAGTCCTGCAAGATGTGCAAGACCGGAATCGGTGATTCTCAATCTCATCAAGCGCAATTCCCTAAGGTTCGTGAGCCCGGAAAGGTGAGATACTCCTTCATCGCCTACCGAAGTGAAGCTTAACCAGAGCTCCTTAAGATTTTTAAGCCTTTCCAGGTGAACAACCCCCTCGTCTCCCAGAGGGTTGCTCTCAAGATACAAGACCTCAAGCTCCTTACATGCTGAGAGATTGGAGAGGCCCTCTCCGAAGATAAGGTTGCCTCGGAGGTCTAAGATCTTGAGGTTCGCTAGCTTCTTAAGATGGACCAACCCTTTATCCGTGATATGGTTGCCCTCAAGACCAAGCCTTTGAAGATTGGCAAGCCCGGAAAGATAAGCCAGCCCCTCATCTGTAAGCATGGTGCGTTCCAGCCTGAGTTCTCTCAAATCCTTCATTTGCTTAAGACAACGCAGACCTTTACCCATTATGCATGCGTTGAATCCAAGTTCCAGTCTCTCAAGGCTGCGTAAATTCTTAAGATAGACCAGTCCTCTGTCCGTAATCCGGTTGCCGGTGAGATTGAGAACCCTCAACTTAGTAAGGCCTTTAAGCCAACAAAGGTCGGCATCGGCCAGTCCATTGAACTGCAGATTCAACTCCCTCAGATTGGATAGGCTTTCAAGATAAGACCAATCCCTAACCAAGCCTCTCCCAAAACTCATAGCGAAGCTGAACGTTCTGAGGCGGTCAAGGGCTTTAAGGTAAACGAAGCCCGAGCCCGTTATGTTCGTTGGATCAAGATTCAAGCTTGCGAGTCGAGGAAGTCCCGCAAGATATTTCAGACCCTCATCTGTTATATCGGTATTCAATAAGTTCAGGCCCACTATGTTTTGAAGCATTCGGAGACTTGCAAGACCAGCATCGGTTATATGGCTCGACTCCAGATTCAGGTATACCCAATCTAACCCTGAGAGGGGTTCGAGAGAAGCCAGTTCTTCATCAGTTATCTTGTAGAGACACAGATACGCTCCTTTAAGATTGCTGAACCTCTCCAGCGCCTCTAAGTCGGAGGCTTCTGCATCAATCAACTTGAGGACGGTCAGGTTAGGGAAACGCTCAAGGCGAGGAAGGTTAGCGGGATCAGCCCACGCTGCAACGACAGTAGTGAAATCAGTTATATCTCCAATATCATCTCCAAGCAGAGCCACTCCCCTTAGGGTATCGTTGACCCATAGAATGGAGTTATCCCACTTGTAATAGAGGCTCGTTTTCCCATTCCACGGGTAGGGGAAGAAGTCAAGCCAGATAAAATCCTTGCCAGGCTTCAATCCTGTGACATCCACCTCCCGCTCGAACTCACCGTTGTTGTAGATACGAAGCGTGCGTGACTCAGGCTGGGCCTTCTCCTTCTTGCAGCTCAGCGCCGCAAGCAACAACGGGATAATCGCCAGGAATATAAGTCTTTTCATCCGTGGTCTCCTGTAACTATTGTAAACAAAAGACAGCAAATGTCAAGCCCACTTAACGTTGGGAATTTCAAACTGGCGCTTCCAGTTGCGCATCACTTCGACCTGTTTGTTAATTGCTTCCGTCATATCCTCTATCAAAGGATCAGACGTTTTTTTTGAAGAACCTCCAGATAAGGTCATGATTACCCCCTTTCTTTGGCTTTGCACCCGATCTAACCTGGATTAAAAATTTACGTAGTCCGGTAATATAAATTAAGGCTTCTGAGTTTATGGAGAGCCTTAAGATATTTCCTACCTTTACTGTTGATTTTATCGTAAAACCCTGGGATACGTAACCAGCGTAATTCCTTAAGTTTTGCAAGATGTCTCAATCCGCAATTCGTGATCCTGTCGCGCTCCAAATACAAAATCCTTATGTTTAAAAATTTGGATAGTTCTCTAAGGCTCCTGTTGGTTGCATCAAAACAAAACACATATAATCTTATATCTTGAGGAATAACATCAAGTGTTTTTGATATGTTTGAGTCATCAACACTTACCCAGATACCAACTAGATTAGGGAATTTCTCCAAGCTTACTTCCAGGCATTCTTCGCAATCCCAAACGGTTGCAGTTATGACATCATGAGGTTCAGCAATCTCTAAGGTATCAACATAATTAGTATTGATCCCTACTAACTTACCGTTTACACGAAGTACCGAACCACGGTTCCAAATCTCTTCAGTTCCTCCGTTAATTAAAGGAAATAGTCGATAACAATCATAGTTTATCGAGTCCTCACCCTGCCATGGGTAATAGAAGGAGCCAATCCAGATAACATCTTCGTTCACCTCCCACCCGGTGACGTTGATGGAATCCTCAAACACCCCGGCGTTGTACACGCGCAGCCAGCTGGGCTCAGGCTCTTCCTCCGCCTTCTTCTTGCAGAAGATGACTGACCCCGCAAGGACGATAAGGCACAGGATCGTTATCTGTTTAAACACGTTCTTCATCGCTCCTTCTGTAAACTATTGTAGGTATAGGAGGAGGGTTGTCAAGCCGCCGAGGGCGTGTCAGCCGACGAGCTGTAGACAGGCTGCTTGCCGAACGCTAGACTCATCGAGTTCAAAACCAGCCATTTTACCGGCTTTTGGTTAGAAGTGCTATTTCTCTTTGTAAACTGTCAATTCTATCGCTAAAGGAAGGGAGGCATCGCCGTAAGGACGTGCCTCTATATAGTAAGCACGGGTAGGCAGCGTCACTTTTTTGGTGAAGCTTCCCCTGGTTGAGGATGTTCCCTCCAGCTTAACCAGTTCCTGGGTGGAGCTTTTTTTGCGAATCTTTGCCTTGAACTTGCCCGGCCAGTTGTCGTACTCTATTGATAAACTCTGTTCGGTATCCGGGGCTATCAAAGGCCCCTTAGCTACTACAGCAACGCTTGCTTTAGCGCCGTTTACCTTGAAGCTGGGCACCGGAATCTCCACGTCCGTTCGCCAGTTGGGGCAAAGGTTGAGGTTGTTGAACATCTCCTGAAGCCCGGGGTCGTTAGCGTAGGCCCATATTGTATGCTTACCCCAGTCCCCAAATCTCTGGTTAGATTCACGCCCCCATGTGACTTCTACGGTTCGATTGCTATCCTGCACGTTCACAAACCCCAGCTTGCTGCCTGAGGAGTTATGTATGCTGAACCCAAAGCCTTTGCCTTTCGGCCACTTGGTGCCCGACTTGGGCGTAATGGAGATGTAAGGCCCGTTTGTACCAAACTTCACGCACGCGCTCCACTCCAACTTCTTCGTGATAATTACCTTTTCAGAGCGCTCACCGGATACGTTTACTTCTACGTAGTAGATTCCCGGGTCTGCATCCTTGCCCCACTCAACCTTCCCCTTCTTGCTCCCCGGAGTGCCGGACACCTCAGTCACCTTACGTTCCTTGTAATCGAGTATCTTCGCGCGGAATCCATGGGGCCAATCGGAGTAGTGTATGGTAATCTTTCCACCGCCTGAGCCTGCAACATTCCAGAAAGGAACCGGTTTGGTTGCACCTTGTTGGGTCTCTTGCAGCGCAGCATCCCTGCGTTGCTCTGCAATTTTGGCATTATCTTCGCATCCTTTGGCATTACCTTCCGGATCGGGGTGACAGGAGAACCGTCCTCCCACAAACCCAGGGGCGTCCATAGATTGGCCCTTAACCCTGAATCGCCAAGCTTGAGCGGCTAGGTTCCAGTATTTCCGCGCTTCCTCCCATTTTTCCGCAGCCGTGTGCCAGTCTAATCCCTCCTTTGACATTGCCCAATGCTGTGCATCTCGCGCATTACCTTCATGCTGCCAGGCCTCTCTTTCACCCTGGCAGCCGGGCGGATCAGGTTGGTCGCGTGGTTCCATGGACCAAGGATAGAATGCCGATTCATTAATATATTTTATCTGTTTTTCTCTAACTTGCCAGTGAATCCAGTTCTTATTGAAATTTCCAGCGTCTTTCTGAAATTTCAGGGTCAGCTTTCCTTCGAAGTCTTCAAAATCCTCGTGAAATAAACTCAGGTAAACGAATGCATGCTCCATAAGCTCGTGCCACATCATGCTTCTTAGAACCATGATATCTGCCGGGTTGCTTGACATCCAGTCCCTGCCGGTGTGTCTGTAGACCCTGTAATCATCCGGAACCACGAATACCAACGTGTTAACTTTGGCAGGTGTTGGTGGTTCGGTAGTTAAATTCCACCCAAGGGCTTGAGGGCACTGAACTCCAAGACCCTGAGGATCCGTCACCATCAAAGCATCGTAATCGTACTTCTTCCTGAATCTCTCATCTCTCTCCTCCTCTTTCTCTTCTGGGATGGCGGCCTTCCATTGCCACTTGATATTTACTCCCATCCCTCTCAGCGCCTGAAAAGCACCCCTGGGGGTCAGCGTATACCCTCTTCTTCCTTCCTCGCCTTTGTATTGCATCAGTAGTGTCATGGTCAGCCGATCACGGGCAAGAAGCAGCTGGAACTGCTCCTCTAAAGCTTGATTATCCATGAATATCTCTCCTTCACCTCTATAGCCTACTGGCAGCTATGAAGAGTGCAATAGAAACCTGACGAATTGTTAGATTTAAGACAGTCAACGTTCCTCAATTCGAGACTGCAGCAATGGTGGAAACATGACAATCGGGAAGGGCCTTCCTGAACCTCTTAACCCCCCAGGGTGTAACAAAAGTCATCGGTATCCATAACCATTCAAGATTTTTAAGTGGTGTGAGATATCTGAGTCCCCTGTCAGTAATAATGGTACGTGCAAGAGACAGTTGTCGCAGGTTATGAAGCTGTGCAATCTGCCGCAGTGCGCCGTCGGTAATCCAGGTAGCGTTGAGTCCCAGTTTCCTGAGATTGGTCAAACCACAAAGCTGCTTTACCCCTTTGTTAGTAATCCTGGTTCCTCCAAGATTTAAATCCCTCAGATTTACAAAACTACTGATATAGGTGAGGCTTTTATTTGTGATTCCAGTTCCAGCAAGCCACAAATACCTCAGTTTAGTCAAACCTGCAAGTTGGGCGAACCCTGAATCTGTGATCTCAGTACTTGAAAGATTCAGCCATCTCAGATCTCTAAGACCGGCAAGATGTTTGAGACCGGCGTCGGTTATCTGCGTCTCCCAGAGATCCAACTTTCTCAGGTTGGTCAAAGAGGCAAGGTGAACAAGGTCGGAGTCGCATAAATCCGAATCGAACAAATTCACAGCCACGAGGTTAGGGAATCGCTTGAGCAGAGAGAGATGCCTTCTATCCGCATAAACAGAGAGAATCGTTTCGAGGTCGGGAATTTCTTCCAAGTCGACATAGCGGAGGTTAGCCTGAACCGCCTTTCCATTCGCCCAAACAAGACCGTCCGCAGGTTCCAGATTTATGGAGTCCTCACCCTGCCACGGATACTCACAAGTTCCGTAGCCTATCCAGACGAAATCCTCACCAGGCTCAAGGCCGGTAACATCTATCTTCTCCATATACACACCTTCATAGGTGATAATCAACCAGCGGGGTTCCTCCACCTCTATCCCAGCCCCTTCATACGTAAGCTGCTGAGAACCTAGCCCCCCAGCCTCCTTCTTGCAGGCAAATACAAAAAGAATGCTCAGAATCAAGACCAAGGTCAGGATTATTCTAACGACTGTTTTCTTCATCACCGCTCCTTGTGAACTATTGTAGTAAACAAAACCCCGTTGTCAACCTTTCATAGTCAGCCGATCACGGGCAAGAAGCAGCTGGAACTGCTCCTCTAAGGCTCGATTATCCATAACTATCTCTCCTTTTTACTACCATACCTTACTGGCAACTGTGAAGAGTGCAATTAAAACCTGATGAATCAAACCACAAAGTCCTGGGCGTCTCATATCTACGCCGCCGCTCCATTGATGTACACGGCAATCAGGAAGAGCGCTTAATTTCGAATACCCTTTGTCGGTGATAGGAGTGTCCACGGTATACAACTCCCTCAGGTTAGTGAGCAACCGGATATAATCCATCCCTCGATCTGTAATCAGATTACCGCTGATGTCCAGTCTTCTTAAGCGGGGTAAAGCTAACAGGTTGACAAGACCTCGATCGGTAATCCTGGTATAACTTAAATCAAGCCAAACCAGATTTTTAAGGGGTTTCAAGTGTTGCAGGTCGTTATTCGAGACCTTGGTATACAAAAGATGCAGGTCCCTAAGTTTGGGTAAACCCGTAAGATACCTGAGACCTGGCCCTCTGATCCTACAAAAATTAAGGTACAGCGTTCTCAAATTAGTCAAGGAGGAAAGATGCTTAAGACCATCGTCTGTAATCCCAGTCCCATACAACATCAAATATCTCAGCTCGGTAAGTCCGGCAAGGTGAACAAGACAACTATCTTTAATAGATCTGCCATCAAACATCAATACCCTGAGGTTGGACAAGCTGGCTAAGTACACAAAACCAGTACCATTGACCTTCGTTCCCATTAGATTCAACCATCGGAGGTTGGTTAAACCGGCAAGGTGTTTGAGGCCGGCGTCTGTGATCTCCCTCCGACTGAGATCCAAAAACCGAAGATTGGTAAGACCGGCAAGATGGACGAGGTCTGTGTCTTTTACATCATACGAGCTAAGATCCACTGCGACGAGATTCGGCAATTGATCGAGTTCTGGGAGATTTTCTGTATCTGTACTAACAGAGACGATCGCTTCGGGGTTGGGAATGTCCGCTACCTCAAACCCGCTAAGGTTGACACCAAACACCTTTCCGTTTGCTGACTCGAGATGATTCTCGTATTTGTAGTCTATGGTGTCCTCGCCCTGCCAGGGGTAGTAGCAACCATACAACAAGACGAAATCCTCACCAGGCTCAAGGCCGGTAACATCTATCTTCTCCATATACACACCTTCATAGGTGATAATCAGCCAACGGGGTTCTTTCACCTCTATCTCCGCTCCTTCATAGGTAAGCTGCTGAGTTCCCTTATCGCAGGATAGACAGAAGAGCACCGCGCTGAGGATCATTAAAACTTTAAGGACTTTCTTCATCACGCTTCCTTGTAAACTATTGTAGGGAACCCAGACGGCTTGTCAAGCCGTCGCCTGGCGAGATATTTTATTGGGGGAGGCTATCCCAGATAACCTCGCACCTCGGCAGAACGCGCCTTAGCCTTGCCACACCTTCCGGGGTAATATCGGGAGAGGGGCCGGTTTGATCCAAGTAACCGTGGAATGTCAGACCCGATACTGTGAGTCTATCAGAGCTGGACAGATTCAGCATTCTCAGGCTCTGGATTCCCTCCAGATGTCTAAGCCCCTCATCGGTTAAACATGAGCAGTTGACACGCAGATATCTGAGGTACTTCAGGTTGGTTAGATACCTGAGACTGCTATCCGTTACCCATGAACCGTTCAAGTCCAAAACCCTCAGGCGGGGGATATGGGAGATATATTTGAGACCGGTATCGCCGATCCGAAGAGAGGTAAGGTGCAGCTCGTTTAAGCTGGTGAGCCTTGCAAGGTTCGCCAGTCCTTCCTGGTCTATCGTTCCGCCGGAACTTTCCAGGCTCAAACGCCTTAGATTTGGAATACGAGATATGTCTCTGAGGTTGCGGTTGGTGATGCAGAGCGAATAGAAATTAAGCTCCCTTAATTCTTGCGCCAGAGCCAGGTGCCTTAAACCGCTGGTGGTTGAATCATGGGAATACGCACTCAGGAATTTAAGGTTGCCGATCAACGCAAACCACAGGAAGTCAATATCATCAATATCCAAGTAATGTATGTAGATGTCAATATTCTCCGGGACACGTATAAGTTTCAAATAAATCAGTATAGTTGGGAATTTCCCCATATGGGTTGTGCCGTGCACACCTATCGTGGTGAGATTGGGATATTGCCTGACTTCTTTAAGATCAGGGATAGTTACTACCCCCATTGTAACTATATCTTCGGGGTTCTGAACCTCCAGACTGGAATAATAGTTCTCTCTCAAACCCCGCAGCTTACCGTTTACCCACAAGTATTCGCCGTCATAATAATAGGCTACAGTATCCTCTCCCTGCCACTGGTAGCAGATCACGGGATGAATATCCACTTCGCTGAAGATAAAGATAAGACCGTCCGTGCCCCTTTCCCAATCGCTGGCATCAATCAATCTGAGGTTCTCCAGAGGCGGTTTATAACCAGGTGCATAGGAGTTGGGGAGATGAGGCACCCGCCCAACTACCACCCAGCGCGGCTCCGGGTTTTCTGTCGGTATTGGCGCCGCCTCCTTCTTACAGGACATTGCCAAGACACCAAGGCAGAAGGTTATAGGGATAAGCATCTTCTTCATCACTGTCTCCTGTAAACTATTGTAGGTATGGGAGGAGGGTTGTCAAGCCGCAGAGGGCGTGACTGCAGACGATCTTGTTTCAAGGCTCGTGGCGGAAAAGTAGCATCAGAATATAACTATCTTCCGCACCATTGGTTCTACTCGTTCTGCCTCAACCCTGATGAAGTAAAGACCGACCTCGACGCCCTTACCCCAGATGATAACGCCGGTTCCGCTCGGCTTATCGAAAGCGGCAAGGACGTGACCTTTCACGTCGGCGATCTTGGCCTGAAAGCGGACAGGCCAGGCGCTGTATCTTATGTTGATCTCGCCGCTTGAGGTGGTTGTAACATTCCATGACGCGCCTTCCCATTGGGCTATTTCTCTCTTTTCCCTGACCTCAGCGAGTCTTTCGCGGGCAGCCTTGATTCTTTGTTCCCTGTCCGGATGCTGAGGCACCGCCTGCCACGCCTGGATTGCTTTTTCCCATGCGTCTTCAGCTTCCCTGGTATAAGCGCCAACCTCAAACGCATCAAACGGCGGATCCTCGTCATCGTCGTCCCAGTAGAGCTAAAGGCTTCTTTCATTTTCGAGAGACGCTTGAACTTCACAGACAGCATTATGGGCAAAGTTCTTGGCTCCTTCGCCCCTTTTTTCGGTATCCAGAAGATTATGATACATCCAGTAGGGAAAACAGAATCCTTCAGTGGCCATATAAATGATTGCTAACTCTATTATCTCGTGCCATAACCCTTTCCTTATTGTGAGGTACTCTTCACGGTTTGCATGCCATCCTGGTAGATACCCTGGGAGGATGTCAAATTCGTACGACACAACGATCACCGGCGTTTGAGGTTCCATGTGTGGTGCTGGTGTGTCAACTGGTGGCGTCTTAAATGATAAAGTTGCAATACCCGCTCTGGGGACATTCTGGCTTTGCTTTGTGGGTTTTCGAGTAAAAGGTTCCACTTTTTTTATGCCCGTCTTATCCTCCACAGCCCAAGTACGTCGAACCTGGAAATCCATCTCTTCTTCTGGTTGCTTAGGAACCTCAGTATAGGAGTTTATCAAGTTCAGGGCTTGCTTTACGGTCATCTTGACTTTAGCTGAGTAATCATGAAATTCCCAGCCTTCGCCCTTAACAACACCTGTTTCAGAGACATCCAAGCTGGTTACATGACTCTTGAAATCTGCAAGTCTCCGTTTCCCTTCCTTTTGTTCGGCCAGCCTTACTTCTTCCACGGTTCTCCTAAAGCTAAAGGTGAAGGTAAAAACCTTCTTTACGTTCTCCAGGAGTCTATCTTTCTGTTTTCTCAATACTCTGGTTTTGTCCTCGTCAATATCCGGGTATTTTAACTTTCCGGAAGAGTTGTTTTGAGTGGGGCACACCTCGACCTCCTTATTTGGCTGTTTTTAACTACTCCTTAAGTTTCCTTCAACTCGCAAATTTTCTCAAATACTAACCTGTTTTTACAATAAGGTATCTACTTATCTCAACTGCTCTAAGTCTCGGTAAGCATCTGACACGGGATTTTAATCTGGCTTCTACCTCTTCAGGTGTTCCATCAGGTATCCAAAAGATAACCCTTCTCACCCCCCTCATCCTGCACAACCAGCGGGTCCATGGTAAATCGCCTTCGAAGCTTTTCCCCATAAGTTCTATTTTCAGAACCCTTATATTCCGAAATCTCACAAGTCGGGGAAGTACCTCAGGGATAATACCAACATCACCGTATGCTAAAGAAGAGTAAATATACACGTAGAGCCTGAGGTTTCTCGGCAGTGAATCAAGGTAACTAATGCCATCTATCGAAGAAATTCCGACGGGCAACATCACCAGGTTGGGAAGAAGCTTGTAATTAGTATCGTATTTCATCAGTGTGAGAACCTCTTCCTTATAAGGGATGTCCTCTATACGAACCTTAACCGGGTCAACACCGACCAGCCTGCCGTTGACGTTGAGGTATGAATAGGGAGGCAAGATAGTTGTATCGTAGGAAGGCACATGGAAGGAGTAATCGATCGAATCCTCACCCTGCCAGGGATAATAAAATCTAGATATCTTAACCACGTCCTCGTTTTCCCTCCACTCTCTTACATCAATTGAGTCCTTGAACTCCCCCTCGCGGTAGATTCGCAGCCAACACGGTTTCTTCTCACACCCAGGCGAGCTTATGAGGATAATCCCCATTACCAAAAGACTAAATGACAATCGCATCTTTTTCATCCTCCTGATGCTACTCCTAAACGTGACGAATGCAATATAAACCTGACCTGATCCCGCTTGGCCCTTACCATTTCCTTCTCATCACCCGTCACATCTCAAGTACAGTACATCGTACATCCACACCTTTACTTTTCTGAGCTTATGGAGATCTTTTATATACTTATCTATTTCAACTGCTGGAGGGCCATCTGGAGAATCATACAAACCGTCAACCTGCAGAAGCCTCAGTTCCTTCATCCTGCGGAATGCCTTGAAACCGCGCTCAGTAATGTTGAGAGAGTCGTTGCCGTACTCAATACCCAGCACCCTGATGTTTGGGAATCTTGTCAGTTTTCTTAAATCCGCATTGGTAATATTAATGCATTGTACATAAAGTCTCAGATTTTTAGGGATGGAAGCGAGTTCATCAACATCCTTAGAAGAGTGGATAAAAACAGACATCCCAACCAGATTGGGAAATTTTTTTAGGTCTTCAGTATCGGCTTCCCCGCTTAATGTAAGAATCAGCTCCGGGTGTTTAATACCGGCGAAGGAGAAAAAAGCTCCAGGTTCGAGCCCGACCAACTTACCGTTTACGTTAAGAATGCTCCAAGAGGGCTCAGGTCCGTGTCCGAAATCCAAATTAGTATTGTAATCTATCGAATCCTCACCCTGCCACGGGTAGTAAAAACCACCTAATAATTCAATTACATCCTCGTTTTTCTCCCAGCCTGTAACGTTTATGGAATCCTTGAATACACCGTCGTGATAGATTCGCAGCCAGCGCTGCTCGGGCTGGACCTGTTGCGAAGACAGAATCTCCGCCTGCTTCTTGCAGCCAAGTACGCCAATCAATAAAATCCCGATCGCCAGCAGGCTAAATGACAATCTCATCTTTTTCATCCTCCTGATGCTACTCCTAACCCTGACTAAGTCAATAGAAACCTGAAGATTACCAGTAACTCCAAATAATTTGGCATTGGGGTAAGGCACTGTGCAACTTCTCTAACCCTGACGAAGTAACCATATCTACACCGTTCAGGCGCAGCAGCTCAAGATTCTTAAGGACATGCAGATACATAAGACCGGTATCCGTAACACCGTTATATGAAAGATCAAGCCACTTAAGTTTTTCAAAGCCCTTAAACCCCTCCAGTCCAAGGTCTCTAAGGGAACATAAAATTAAAGTCAACTCCTCCAACTCACCGATATCTTCAAAATACTTCAAATAAATTAATTCATTGACGCCGACATCTACGCTGCGTAGTTCCAGACTCTTCAGTGAATTTATCTTGCCTATGGCCTCAAGTTCGCTTTTTTGAACAACAACATCTTCCAGAGAAAGGGATTCAAGACGACCGGCTTTAGCTATACTTAGCCAGCCATCGGCGCTGAGACTATCTTGACACCAGTATAATTTGAGTTTTCGCAAATTCTTGAAACCTGCAATTCGTCTAAGCGATTCGTCATTCACCTTCAGGTAGCCAAGCTCCAAGCTTCTCAAATTCACAATGCCCTCAAGATTCTCGAGCATTCCCTCATTGGCATTAGGCGCCCGGATGCAAAGCTCTCTGAGTTCGGGAAGGCTTTTGAGCATTTCAAAACTGCTTTTGACGTTCCAGACATTCAGCCTCAGTACCCTCACATCCTTAAACCGGGAAAGCTGACTGAGGCCGAATGAGGTCAGACGGGGAGAACCTATATCCAATCCACGTATATTCTTTAGCATCGTGAACCGCCACATATCGTAATTCGATGGTTCCTCTATTACTAAAGGGATATCGTTCATACTTTTCGATGTCAAGTACAGCTTAGGCTTATCACCAATAAAATGAAGCGCTATCCAACCCCAATAGGCATTAAAGTATTCTTGCCAATACTCCGGCTGCTCCAGACAACCGCGGAGAAGAGTTAAGACATCTATCCACCCGGAAAAGATAATTACATGCGCTACCTCCAAGTTGGGCAGATGCTTGAACTGCAAGATCCCAGCTGGGCCAGCAACAACAGTTACAATATCCTTGGGATCAGGAATATCTCCCCAGTAAACCTCAAAAAGGTTGGCTCCCACTCTCTTACCGTTCACCCAAAGGTAAGGCCCTGTTATGAAATAGTGTATCGTGTCCTCGCCCTGCCAGGGATAGTAGAATTTGTCGCGCGCATACCGCCATTGTGAGGAGGAACCGCCCAACTCAACTGCGTCCTCGCCGGGTTCCCAATCGGTAACGTCTATTGTTTTAACTTTCTCCAGGCGCGGATATTCCCAAAAAACACCCGGGTCAGGTGGCACGGCGTACCAATCCCAAGACAAGCCGAGGTTTACGAGAACCAGCTGCTTGACTTGGCTCGCTTTAGGAGGTGCTTCTGTTTTCTCGACCTCCTTGTTGCAGCCCGGCGCCGCAGCAAGGGCAAGCAGGACGATCGCCGCCGCTTTAAGCATCTTCTTCATCACTGTCTCCTGTAAACTATTGTAGGGATGGGAGGATGGTTGTCAAGCCGCAGAGGGGGTGTCAGCCGACGACCTGGTTTCAAGGCTGCTGGCGGAGAAGTAGTGGCGAACACAACCCAGATGCGTTTAAGAAGTATGCTTAGTCAGGATAGATAAGCTAATCTGAATGCTACCACATCCTGCATTGTGGAAGCTTCTCATGAATCCGCAATGTTCTCCAATCTACGTTGGTATTGAAAGTTTCGAGAACTTTGAGGCTTGTCAGCCCTTCCAGGTAAGTTACTCCTTTGTTACCGACGTTTGTATTGTTCAAGTAAAGCCTCTCGAGGGTCTCAACCTCCGCCAAGTACCTGAGTCCCTCGTCGGAGATATCAGTATATTCCAGGTCTAACACCTTGATATTAGGTAAGCCTGCAAGGTGCTTCAGTCCGATATCTTCAAGATGGGTTTCTTTAAGGTCAATATCCTCAAGGTGGGGCAGTTCTTTTATGTACTTCAGCCCTTCTCCTTTAATTGGGGTCGATCTCAAGGCGAGCTTCCTGAGGGAAACTAGGGCTCCAAGATGTCTAAGTCCTGCATCATAAAGAGGATTATTGCTTAAATCGAGCTCCCTCAGGTTGACGAAATTGTTTAGATACCTAAGACCCCAACCGTGAATACGACAATAAGCCAAATCGAGATCAGCGAGATTCGTAAGACCTCGAAGGTGAATAAGCCCGGCGTCGGTGCAATCACCAATCCATAACGTTCTGAGGTTAGATAGCTTACCCACATGACGCAGCGCAGCATCCGAATTTTTCTTGCCGGAAAGCGACAGCTTTCTTAGACTTTGCATCTGGGAAAGCCAGGCCAAGTCCTTGTTTTTAACACTGTTGGAATATAGGTAGAGTTCACGCAGCTCTGGGTAGGCGGCAAGATTCTGCATGCATCTTCCATCGAACTCGTCCGAGTGTATTTTTAACCATCGTATGTTGTTCAATCCCTTCAGGAGTTCCATATGTACCCAGTCGACATCTTCTATCTCGAGGTAAATGAAGAATGGTTGACCCCCAAGACCCTTCAGCAGGTTTACGTCTTTTCCTCTACCTCTCACCATCACGAGATTTAAATTCGGGAATCTTTCGAATATTTCGGAAAGGGATTTCCGTCCATACTCCGTGAGCGATTCAAGCACGTAAGCACTTGTATTAACTGTACGGACATCTTCGGGAAACGGCAAATCCGGTAACTCAAAACTGTTTAAATCTATACCTACCCGCTTACCGTTAACCCACAGCGATCGGGTAAAATATGGTAATTGGTCATAAGTGAAATGGTAACGGATAGTGTCCTCGTCTTGCCAGATATAAAAACAAGGGTAAAAGTAATCTACCTCGTTGGAGTAAAACTTAAGCACGTCCTTTCCAGGCTCCAAATCGGTGGCATCAACTAGTTTGATGCTGTCCTCGGGGTGAAAGTCAAGGGAAGCCTCTTCACCAAATCCATCTTGAATTTTGACAAGCCAGCGCGGTTCACGAGGCTCTTGTTGAACCTGCAAGATAGCCTCATTCTTCCTGCAATCGCTCGCAAGGGGCATACCGGACACCGCCGTGAGCATCAGGGCTATCTTAAAGACGTGTTTAATCATCGCATGCCTCTCTGTAAACTATTGTAGGTATGGGAGGAGGGTTGTCAACCCCTACGTGTGTTACGAAGATAATAGAACAAAGCCCTGTCAGATTAGTGAGGGGTGAGCCAGAAACCATTATAGAGGGTAGGAAGAGACATACGCTCGGCTATACTTCATCCACCTCACTTCAAGTACTTCTGAACCCACAATTGGCTATGCCGCCATGAATCTAAATATATTAAATTCAGAGGAGTTGTCAAGGTCGCTCCCGTTTTTCAAATACGGTAACCTTGAGATAAGTATCGGCGCTCTAAGGATATGGAGAGATAACTGGTTGGCACCAGGCGAACACAAGGGCTACGTGGCTCTTACGCCCAAGATGATCCAACTAAAAAGATAGGGACTTGCTCTTAAGGATGCAGCGTGTCCTTTGGGAGCTTTCCGAGCGCGCCTTTGAACGAGCCAAACAGTACTCGTGGGTCTCAATCGTTGAGGGGCGGCTGCCTTACTACCACGAGGTAGCCGGCTTAAACAGGGAAAGATAACCGATTCTCAGAAGGGACCTATGGGCAGCACCGTTCTTCCAAGATTCTCGTTTAAGACCTCGGCCATGGCCAGATAGATCGCCGAAAGTCCACATGCAATCCCTTCCCAGCCCGCGATGCGGGTGAAGATCAAAGCGGTGTTGCCCGTGGTCCAGTGCGCGATCGCAAGTAGCCAGAACAGGATAGCCAGCGTCAGGAACACCACGAACAGCGCCGCGTTCTTCTTCAGGGTGCTGAACATCATCGTGCACCTAAAAAGCCCCCAGAAGAAGAAGTACCAGGCAAGGAACGCCGCAGAGGTCAAAACAAGACCCAGTTTGGGCGCAAGCAGGATGAAAACCAGCGAGAGCCAGAACAGGCCGTAGGATATAAATGCGGTGGTGCCGAAGGTATTGCCCTTGCGGAACTCAAGGATACCTGCGATTATCTGCGCCATGCCGCCGTAGAAGATGCCCATCGAAAGGATCATCACGCTTATCGGAAAGAAGCCTGCGTTGTGAATATTTAAAAGCACGGTGGTCATCCCGAAGCCCATAAGACCTAAAGGTGCGGGGTTAGATAGTTTTTGTTCCATCAATCTCCTCCTTGAAAAGATCAAGATAGTTCAGCTTTCGCATTATACCGCGGCACGTTGAGGTGTCAAACCGATTTGTTAACCTTCTGCAGAATAGGTAGTTTTCTTGACAAGTTTTATGCAGGGAGTAGTATGTTTTTATGCCGAGGAACCGATGTTGGAACTAGTATTTGGCTTCCTT
Organism: Candidatus Stahliibacteriota bacterium; assembly: GCA_004375895.1. GTDB lineage: Bacteria > Hydrothermota > Tepidihabitantia > B3-TA06 > B3-TA06 > B3-TA06. Next base: position 23,374 of record SOJW01000035.1, on the reverse strand, counting down.
ATCCAGACGCTGGCTGGTCACTTTTTAATGGAGGGCCTTAAGCAGGTCTGGAGAGAGATCTTCCCTAAAGACTCAAAGCCTTTCCCCAAAAGGAGATTCGGTAACCTTGTTCGAAAGAAAATCGAAAACAAGAAGCTCACAAAACGTGAGGAAAGATACTTCGAGGAACTCGCAAAGCTTCTCGATGCCAACAAGAAAGAATTTACCACCCTTTTCAAAAAGGAATTCAGGAAGTGGCGTGCTACCATTAAGGAAGACCGGGAGAAGGTTCTTGAGGAGCTGGATACTGCGGTTGCCCGATTGGGGATTTTCCCCGACGAGATAAAGACCATTGTCGAAAAGGCAATTCTTCGTTCGGCGTTTTACTTGTTCGTAGACACTCAAAAGTTCCTTAAGGGCAAGGATGATGAACTCCAGGCAACCAGGGTTTACGTTCCACGGGCAGACGAAATAGCAGAACTTCAAAAGTTCCTGGGATCACAAAACCGCCTGCTTTTGATTTCCGGGGATCGCGGGGTCGGGAAAACAAGGCTTCTCGTTGAGTACGCCCGGCTCCTGGAGGAAAAAGGAATTCTCTGTTACTTTACCAGCCCGGTGATAGAGACCGACGCAAAGAAATACGAGTACGAGTTAAACCAGCTTGCAAAGGGAAAAGAGCTGTTCTTGCTGGTTGATGAGATTGACAAACTTCCCAATCAATTTCTTGACCTCTTTGGGCCATACTCAAGGGTCGAGGGAAAGGATGGGATAAGGGTCATTGGATGCACCTACTACCCGGACAAAGTACACGTTTCACCTTTTGAACCTGCAATTCAACCATACCACCTCAAGGTTTTTGAAGACGTATCTAAACTCAAGGAAGTGGCCATTGAAAACTTCACGGAACTTGCAGGTTCTAAAGATTTAGATGAACTTGTCAGACATTTAGACGGCTACCCTGACGCGGTTATTGCGTTCTTCTTCATGCTCCAAAAAGGCGAAATTAAATGGGGCGAGCTAGTAAGCCGTGATAAAATCCTGGAAAAGCGATTCAAGGAACAGTATGAAGAAGTCGAGGAGCATGTCCAAGCCCTCGCTACATTAGCCGCTATACAGATGGTAGGTGACAACGAGCTAGAGAACTTTGACCGTTTTTATCAGAAGTACCACAACGTTTCGTTTGAGGCCGCCTTGAGGAACGAATACGTTCGACCTCACGTGGGTTACGTAGAGGACCCTGGGGTATGTTTTTTCCGCTCTCGTGAACTGCTTGGTTTGTACATGGTCAGGCGATTCTTTTTCGACGAGGACGGTGCAGGCGACATAAAGGCGCTGGCCGAGGTCGAGGCCAGGAACCTTTCCGCGCCTTTTTTCGTTGAACGCCTCCTTTCCTTACGGGAGGTATTCGAGAGAGATAATAATGAAAGGTGCCTAGCGAAATGTGACAGCGCAATCTCAGTTTTGCTTGAAGAAATACAGAAACCAGGTTCCCACACCAAGGCCCTGTTTAGAGTTATAGGCACCCTGGACGAGCGCTACGTCCGCAGGGGCATCCTGCGCGATAAGGTAAACTGGGAACGCTTGAAGGAGCGACTTAGAGAACTCCCCGACAAAAAAGATAGAGCAATATGGTTGCACAACATGGGGATGGTTTTAGGTCACCTAGGTGAACCCCTGGAAGCAAAATCATGGTACGAGGAGAGCTTCGAGATTAAGAAGGAACTTGGCGACAAGTCCGGCATCGCCAAGAGCCTGCACCAGTTGGGGATGATTGCCCAGCAACAAGGCAATTACGAAGAGGCGCGGAGACAGTACGAAGAGAGCCTTGAGATTAAAAAGGAGCTAGGCGACAAGTCAGGCATCGCTTCAACCCTGCATAATCTTGGTGTCATTGCTCAGGATCAGGGCGATTACGACGAGGCGCGGCGCAAGTACGGGGAGAGTCTTGAGATAGCAAAGGAGCTAGGCGACAAGTCCGGCATCGCCAAGAGCCTGCACCAGTTAGGGAACGTTGCCTGTCTTCAGGGTGATTTCGAGAAGGCGCGGAAGCTGTACGGGGAGAGCCTTGAGATTGAAAAGGAGCTAGGCGATAAGTCCGGCATCGCCCAAGCCCTGCACCAGTTGGGAAATATTGCTGAGGCTCAGAGTGACTACGAAGAGGCGCGGAAGCTGTACGAGGAGAGCCTTGAAATTAAGAATGGGCTAGGCGACAAGTCGGGCATCGCTATAACCCTCCACCAGTTGGGGATGATTGCCCAGAAACAGGGCGATTACGATGAGGCGCGGAGGCGATACGAGGATGCAAAGGGCGCTTTTGAGAAACTTGGGGAGAAGGGGCATGTTGCCGCAACCCTGCATAACATGGGTGCTATTGCCCAGAAACAGGGCGATTACGACGAGGCGCGGCGCAAGTACGGGAAGAGTCTTGAGATAGCAAAGGAGCTAGGCGACAAGTCCGGCATCGCCATATCCTTAGGGCAGTTGGGGCGTTTGGCTGAGGCGGAAGGCGATGAGCTTAAGGCGTTTACACTTTACTTCAAAGCTTTGAACATATTCGCTCAGTTGAAAGCGCCGGAGGCACAACTTGCCGGTTCCTTTATCGCAAAACAGCGCGAGCGGATGGGTGTAGTGAAGTTTGAGAAACTTGTCGAGCAGGCGGGCGAGAAGATGGGGCAGGATTTGAGTTATGTGCTGGACGGGTTCAAAGACGAGGAAGCCGAATCCGGAGATGAGCCGTCTTGACGGTTGAGTAATCCCGGTAGCTTTTTTGTGACGAGTGCGATGTAAACCTGACTTGTTTCACGCGCAAAGCAAGGCAAATCAACGATTCGTGCGGGACTTGACCTCTTAACTTTAGGCGGTATAATAATTTATGAATAAGGCCAAGGAAGCACCCGTGTTCCGCCGAGGGGTGGCAGAATTTTCTTTAGCCACCGGTATCTCGCGCATTACAGGGCTCTTACGTGAGGTGGTGATGGCTTCACTCTTCGGCGCCGGGTTCGCCAAGGATGCGTTCGAGATCGCCTTCCGCATCCCCAACCTCTTACGTGATTTCTTTGCCGAGAACGCGCTTGCCGCATCCTTTGTTCCGGTCTTCGTTGAGAAGATGCAGACCTCTGACCGCCGCGATCTGTGGCGACTGAGCAACAATTTGTTCAACACCCTCCTGATTGTGGTCGGGGCATTGGCCGTCCTCGGTGTTATCTTCTCGCCCCAGATCGTATCGGTCATAGGGCATGGTTTCAAAGGTATCCCCGGCAAGATAGAACTTACCACCCTGCTCAACCGCATCCTCTTCCCGTTCCTTCTTTTCATCTCGCTCTCCGCATGGTCTGCGGGTGTGCTGAACGCTCACAACCGCTTCTTTCTGCCCGCGGTAAGCTCGGCGTTGTTTAACCTCGGCTCGATCGCCGTGGCTTACCTGACCTACAACTTCTGGATATCTAAGGGCTTAGATCCGATCGTCGGCATGGCGATCGGTGGTCTGGTTGGCGTCTTCTTCCAGTTCCTTGTTCCCTACATCGCGGTCTGGAGGAGGGGCTATCGGTACAGGCCTTACGTCAACTGGCGCTCGCCTGACCTCGGCAGGGTGCTTAAGCTCTGGATACCGGTAGTTATCGGTCTTGGATTGGTGGAGATTCAGGTCGCGGTTGACACCTTTCTTGCGGCGCTTCTAGAGCAAGGCTCGATCTCCTGGCTCTCTTATGCCTACAGGGTGATGCACCTTCCTTTGGCCCTTTTCGGCGCAGCTGTGGGAACTGTAAGCCTTACCTTGTTTTCCCGCCAGCGCGCCGAGGGTAATCTGGAAGGACTTGCCTCATCACTCCAGCGCTCCCTGCGAACCATCTCGGTTCTCCTGATCCCTATCCTGCTTTTTGTGATCGCATTCGCCCATCCTGTCATCAGGGTGATCTATCAGCGAGGAGAGTTTGCCCCCCTGGATACAGACTACACGGCCCAGGCCTTGATGCTCTATGTTGCGGGCATCTGGGCTGCTTCCTCGGTGCGTACGCTCTCGGTGGCCTTCTACGCGTTCAAGGATTCACGCACCCCCATGTTCGTCAACCTTGCAAGCGTGGTCCTCAACATCAGCCTTAACCTGTCACTTGCCTTCCTGGTGCTCCAGGTGCGCCAGTTCCGGGCGTTCGCGTTCGCCACCACGTTCTGCTCTTTTTTCTCCATGATTTTTCTTATGGCTCTTCTGAAACGCAAAATAGGGATCTGGCGAGCCTCGGATCATCCCATCTACGGTCTGCGGGTGCTTGCCGCGGCGGTGCTTGCGTTGCTGCCCATCTATCTGGGTTATCGTTTCTACTTCATTGACAGGATCGAGGGTTTCCTTCCTACCCTCCTCATGCTTGGGGTGGGATTCGTGCTTTTTGCGCTCATCTACTTCGGACTCGCCAGGCTTTTCGGCATCAAGGAGCTGGGAGGTATCCTGAGGCGTAAGTAGTCCGTTTCGTCCCCCGTTTCTTAGCTTACGCACATTGACTGCTTGACAAATCCAGAGTTAGGACTATGGTCGAAAATTAGGACTCAGGATATAAGCTAGTTAATGTCTTAGACAGAACTCTTAAGGAGGTAGAAAGTGTCCAATAGCACCAAGGATACATCTCGATTAAATCGGTGTGGCTGGAGTAGTTTTAGACCACAGCTATTCCTAAATGAACCTGGACGAAAGTCACGCGATTTAGGGAGTGCGTTCATAAGATTGTTAAAAGATTACAGCAAGGGGAAACGGATTCTGGAACTCTGTTGCGGTGCAGGAAAACTCTTGATTCAGTTGGCTCGACAGGGTTATGACGTGGTGGGTTTAGATCTTAGCCGCAAGATGCTTGAGGTCTGTAGACGGGAAGTTGAAAAAGAACCCGAAAGCGTTCGAAAAAGAATACGTTTGGTCTGGGAAGATATGTGTACCTTCGAACTCAAGGAAACCTATCACTTCATCATTCTTGAGGATGACGGCTTTGGTTATTTGCTTACACAAGAAGAACAACTCGCCTGTTTGAGGAGAGTAGGTATGCATCTCTCCAGCCCAGGGTTGTTCTTTCTAAGCTGCAAGACCCCGGATCTGGAACTGGCTTGCCAAGGATCTTATGAATATGATCCTCTGCTTCAGATCAAGAAAGAGGCGTGTAAATGGGATACAATAGACGAGCACGGCAACAAAAGGACAGTTGAAGAGGGTTTTGAGCGTCGTAAGCTGACCTACCCCTGTGAGCTTGAACTTTTGCTCGAAATTGCTGGTTTGGAGGCCCTACACCGGTAGGGAGACCTGGATCGGAATCCATTCACAGACCCCTCGAAACAAACCTACAACTATCTGATCAGAAAAAAGGAACACAGGCGTCTCGGCTAACAGAAAGTGAGTATGGGCGAGGCATGCCTCGCCCATACAATTATTTCCCGAATGGATACACAGTGATCGTGGTGGGCGATAATCCTAGCGTTCTTTGATCAGCGGCACGATGCCCGGCAGCTTGTTGCCTTCAAGGAACTTAAGGCACGCGCCCCCGCCGATGGATACGTGGGTTAACTTATCCTTAAAGTCGAAAGCCCGCAGCATGGCCAGTGAGTCCCCACCACCGGTAACCGTAGTAGCACCCCGCTCGGTTGCGGCAACCACTGCTTTCGCCACCTCAAGCGAACCCTCGGCAAAGGCCCGCTCTTCATAGGCCCCAAGAGGCCCAAACCAAAGCACCGTCTTAGCCCGTGAGATCGAGGAGGCAAAAGCCTTCCGAGTCTCGGGTCCGATATCAAAACCCTCGAGATCGTCAGGGAAGGCATCTGCCCTGACCACCTTTTTCTTCTTCGGCTCAGCATAGGTTGGAGCTGCGATGTAGTCTATAGGCAGCTTGACCTTGGGCGAGTCGGCGATGTCGTCTATCTCATCCACCAGATCCTCATCAACTATGGAGAGTCCCATGGGCAGACCTCGTGTGACCTGGACGGTGTAGGATGAGCCGCCGCCGACAAGAACCTCATCCACCTTATCCAGAAGGAAACGCAGCGAGCGAACCTTATCCTGGATCTTCTTACCGCCTATGATTACGACGTAGGGCCTCGCCGGTGCATGTATCAAGCGGCTGAAGTACTCCACCTCTCTTATCAGCGAGAATCCAGCAGCCGGGTCGGCAAAGAGTGTAGGCAGAAGTGAGACACTTGCCTGTTCGCGATGTGACACCGGGAAGGCGTCGTTTACGTAATACGAACCGTAGGAAGCCAATTTCTTGGCAAACTGGGGATCGTTTTGTCTCTCACCGGGATGGAAGCGAAGATTTTCCAACAGGAATATCTCAGCAGGGTGAGCTGCATCGATGCTTGCTTTTGTTACGTCATTTAAGGATTCGGAAAGGAAGTTAACCGGGTGGTTAAGAAGGGTCTGGAGCTCTGGCAGGACGCGTGCCAAGCTCATGTCAGGCTGGGGACCTCCCTGCGGCCTGCCCCAGTGCGAGAGGATGATTGGCACAGCCCCGCGTTCAAGCAGGTAGCCCAAAGTATCAAGCGTTCCCTTGATACGGGCGTCGTCGGTAATCAGGCCTTCGGGGTTGACCGGGATGTTGTAGTCAACACGAACCAGAACCCTGTCGCCTTGTTTTATGGGCAGTTCTGAAACGCTTCGCAGGATCATAGCCGCCCCCCCATGTAGAGAACGAGGTCCCCTATCCGGTTCGCATAACCCCACTCGTTGTCGTACCAGGCAAAAACCTTTACCAGGTTTCCATCCACCACAGAGGTCAAAGGTGAGTCAAAGATAGCGGAAGCGGGGTTGGAGGTCAAATCTACAGAGACCACAGGAGCGGTGGAGTATTCTATAATCCCCTTAAGTTCACCCTCTGCCGCTTGTTTGAAGGCTGCGTTGACTTCATCGACCGATGTAGATTCCTTGACAACGGCAGCGAAGTCCACGATAGAGACATTCGGTACAGGAACACGGATAGCCATACCGTCCAGCTTACCGGCAAGATGGGGCATAACCTCGGTGATTGCCTTTGTGGCACCGGTGGTGGTTGGGATCATTGAAAGGGCCGCCGTTCTTGCCCTCCTCAAGTCCTTGTGTGGTGCATCCAGTATGCGCTGATCCATAGTATAGGCGTGAACGGTGGTCATGAAGCCTTTCTCGATCGTAAAGTTCTCATCCAGGACCTTTACCACAGGGGCAAGGCAATTGGTTGTGCAGCTTGCGTTGGATACAATGTGATGCTCGGCTGGCTTGTAGGTTTCATGGTTGATACCCATCACCAGGGTTGGCACCGGATGCTCGCCCTTGGCCGGGGCCGAGATCACAACCTTCTTCACACCGGCCTCAAGGTGGGCAGAGGCCTTCTCGTATGTCCGGAACAGCCCGGTTGATTCGACCACGATGTCCACACCCAGCTCCTTCCAGGGCAGGGCGGCCGGGTCCTTTTCTGCAAGCACCTTTACATCTCGTCCCTCGATGGAGAATCCATCACCTTCGGGAACTACATCCAGGCGTTCGCCGCGGTGGACCGAGTCATACTTCAAAAGATGCGCCAATGTCTTGGCATCGGTGATATCGTTGACCGCCACGAACTCGAGCCCTTTGTCCCTGAAAGCCGATCGGAAGAACAGACGTCCTATTCTACCAAAGCCATTGATGGCTACTCTCACCGCCATGTTTCCTCCTAGTTTTTCTTTTTTCGCCGCCTCTCAAAGCGCGAAGTACTTTACGAACTCAGCGGGAGTAGGATAGGACTCGATTTCTTCTATCTCTTTCTCCTTTGTTTTGATCCATTTATGGATTAACTCTTTTGGGAATAAGCCTTGCTCGGCGAGGAAGGAGGCATCTGCGTTGAGTGCCCCAAGTGCTTCGGTAAGGCTTGCTGGCAGCCGTGGGAACCGATCATCATCGGCCTCGGGTTGGTTTTTGATCAGCGGACCGGGATTGAGGCCCTTGCGTACGCCGTCCAGCCCTGCTAAAAGGATAGCCGCAAGCACAAGGTAGGGGTTCGAGGTTGCATCAGGCACCCGATACTCGAAGCGTAAGTCCTTTGCTCCCCTCACGTATCCGGGTACCCGGAGAGCGGCCTTGCGGTTGGCACGTGAGTGGAACACCCTCGAGGGTGCCTCGATTCCGCCTCTCAAGCGACGATAGGAGTTGGTGCTCGGATTACTGAAGGCACACAAGGCCCTTGAATGTTTGATTATGCCGCCCAGGAACATGAGTGCTATCTCAGAAAGTTCGTTTTCATCACTCTCTGATGAGAACACGTTGTGCTCACCCTTCCACAGCTGGATATGAATGTGCATGCCGCTGCCAGCTTCATTTGCAAGGGGTTTGGGCATGAATGTGGCGTATACCCCCCCGGCTCGAGCAGCGTTCTTAACAAGGTATTTCACGGTCTGAACCGCATCACCTGCTTGCGAAATATCAAGCAAAGCCGTTTCTATCTCTGCCTGAGCGTAGCGTCCCACCTCGTGGTGGTGATACTTTACCTCTATCCCTGCTTCCTGTATGACTCGTACCATCTCGCTGCGTAGATTGGCAAAGGCATCCGTGGGGGGCGTGATGTGGTAGGCGTTCTGCAGTCCCGAAGGTGGCTCTGCCTCGCACGAGGAGACAAGATAACCCGAGGCGCTGGTTTCCAGGTAGAACTCAGCCTCGTCAAACAGATAGAACTCAAACTCAGGCAACACGAAGATGCGGTCTGCGACGCCCTCCTCCTCCTTTATAAGTTCCACTACCTTGCGGAGTATGTTTCTGGGACAGGCAGAGCACGGGGTCTGACCGTCAGGCTCATAGATGTCGCCATACAAGCTTGCAGTGGGTCGCTCGTAGAATGGATCTATGAAAAGGTGTGAGGTGTCCGGTTTCACCACGAGGTCGGATTCGGCAACGTCACGGAAGCCGCCGAGTGAGGAACCGTCGAAGCCCACCCCCTGGGCAAGAGCCGTCTGGAGCCTTGCTAATGGAAAGGTGATGTGATGCAATCTCCCCGAAAGATCGGAGAGCTTCAGGTCCACAAACTCTACACCGCCTTCTTTCAACTCGTTTATTAACTTTTCCATCAGAACTCCTGGGTGATTTGAAACCGCACGCTTCTAGTCCAGCCCTCGACCGGGCCGGTTAAGATGTCTGCAAGTAGAAACCCTGCCCCGGTTCCCTCGTAGATCTCCCACTTAAATGATAATCCAAGATTCAGAACATCCGCTTGCCTTTGGGGATACACGGTTAACTCAGGAGTAATGCTGAAGGCATAGCCCAACCTGACTCCACTCACAGCATAAAGATGAAAGGCGTGCTCGTCCAGTAGATCGTAGCCCGTTCCAAGGCCCAGATCAAACGCTACCCATCCTGCAGGTATCAGTTTCCCTGCAACGAGGTAGAACCCGGCCTGATTTACCTCGATCGAGCCAACCGGGTCCTGGGAGTCGAACCCTACAGCGAGTGAAAGTGGGAAGCTTGCCTCATCAAGGATGGCAACCCTGGCCTGTACTCCAGGAGGCAAGTCATACCACTCGATCGGCCCCGAACCGATGATGTTTCCGCCTCCGTACGAAAGCCCGATCTGGAAGCGGTCGAAAAAACCTACACTTAATCCTGCAAGCAATCCACCCCCAGGAGCCAGGTGCAGGCCGACCCCGTAAGAGCCATGGATGGCAACACTTGCATCAGGACGGTGTACATAGGACTGTCCAAATGCCACACACGCCATTGCAAGTAGCAGAAGGGTGATAAAGGCAGGCCGCTTCGCTTTTGGTCCCTCTGGCACGAAGCGCTTACGATTCATACCCCTATCTTATTCCTCCAAGCCTCGTTGTCAAGCTTGCCTTTGAGGGTATGGTCAGAACGAGAAGATGAGATCGATAAGCGCAAATATTATTCCTATCCCCACTATAAGAAGAATGAATAGAAACACGGCAAGCAAAGTGTTCTTGCGAGATTTCTTCTGTTTTTCTTGGGAATTTTCTTTCATACATTACCTGAGGCTGCAGATGATTACGAGAACAAGCCAGATGAGTACGGCGACGACAACCCAGACTATTGCTTTCCTGGAAGCCGGTTTCCTTTTTTGCGCCTGGATTTCGGGCCTTGCCGCGTGCGTTTCCGCTTGTCTTGCTTGTTCTGCCTTCAGGTTTGCGTAGAACTCCTCGAACTCACGAGTAGCGCTCGCCTCAGGTTCTACCGTTACTTCTTGGAGTGTCTCTGGCTGGGTGGAAGGCTCTGAAGGGGTTTCTAACCTTTTCTCCAGTTCTTCGTCCGAGACCGAGGGGAGCTCCTTCTCTGTTTCGTATCCCTCCTTTGCTTTTTCACGGTCTGCGCGTAAGGACTCAAGGAATCTTTCGGCGCGCTCTGAGGCGGTTTGAAGGCTTTCTTCTTTATCCTCGATTTCCTCTTGTGTGAGGAGGAATACCTCATGGCATCGCTGGCACATCCTGAGGTTTGTCCCCCAGTCCACGAGCTCCTCTGAGCCGCACTTGGGACACGTGGTAGCTTCGTCGCTCATAGTTTATTCTACACGGGGCGAGCTCAGCGTCAAGTAGCAATGATTCAACCTCAGGTGTTTGACGTACTGGGGGAACTCACAAGTATCAAAAAGCTAAACCTAAGCAGTTGACTCCTCTGGCTGAAGATACCTTGACATCCCATAGAAACGCTGTATTATAAATACACTGGAATTAATCGTAAAAGGCGGCTTGATAGCAACTATCAAGTCACCAAACCAACCAAGGAGGACGGTATGAAAAAAGCGTTTCCAGTGTTCATCGTAACAGCCTGTATGATGGTGACCGTTGCCTTTGCCGGGCCGCCGACGGTGGTCTGGAACAACCTTTACGAGTCAGGCGGCAATGACCAGCCCTTGGCCATAGCGGCTGATGCTGCTGGCAACGCCTATGTCACAGGTTACTATGGAGATATAGGCACTGCTGCTTGCCGCACGATCAAGTATGATACTGACGGCAACGTCGTATGGAACAAGCTCTTCGACGAGGACGACATTAATCTCGGCTGGGACGTAGACGTAGATGCTTCGGGCAACGTATATGTGGCAGGTTGGGCCTGGAACGGCAGCAATTGGGATTATCTCGTCATCAAGTACGATGCTGGCGGCAGTCGTGTGTGGGCAGAGCCCTGGGAGGGCCCGGCTACTGATCTTGCCTATGGTGTAGCCGTGGATGCTTTGGGTAACGTTTACGTAACAGGCGGCTCCGATGTCGGTGGTGTGAATGTTCGTACCATCAAGTATGATTCAGGCGGTAACCTCCAGTGGTCACACCCCTACGACGAGTTCGGTAACGGATCAATTGGTCAAGACGTGGCAGTGGATGCTGCAGGTAACGTCTACGTTACGGGTTACACCAACAATGGAAGCAATAACGATTATCTCACCATCAAGTACGATACGGACGGCAACTTCCAGTGGAGCGATGCTCGTGACGAGAACTACCATGACGAGGCCTACCGTATAGCGGTAGATGCTGATGCGAACCTGTACGTTACAGGCCGCTCTGGGAACAGCGGCGGTGACTACGATTTCTTTACTGTCAAGTATGATACGGACGGCAACTTCCAGTGGAAGAAAAGGTATGGAGCTAGCGAGCATGAGGGAGCTTACGGCGTAGCGGTTGATGAATACTTTGTCTACGTTACAGGTTACCGCGATAATGGTGTTGATGTTGATTTTCTTACTGTTCGCTATGACAAAGAAGGCACCTTCAGCTGGGAAAAGGATTTTGACTCAGGTGATGATGACATGGCTCGAGGTATAGCGGTGGATGGTTCACATTACCTTTACGTGACAGGGTTTTACTACGACGGCAGTGATTACGATTTCCGTACCATCAAGTACGAGCAGGACGACATCCCGGCGGTAGCAGAAATCCCAACGGTTTCCTCTCTCACTCTGGAAATAGTCGGAAACCTTTCGGCTACCCCTACACTCAACTACAGCCTTCCCGCCGGTATGCAAGGTAGGCTAACCTTCTACTCGGTTGACGGCCGGGCAGTTGAAACATTCGCGCTGAACTCGTCGCAGTCCACATTTACATGGAATGCTAACAAGGTATCTGCAGGGGTCTACTTTGCAAGGCTTGTCGCAGACAATGAATCGGTTACCGTAAAGGCTATCCTGGCGAGATAAGAGATCTTCAAGAATAACAATAAGGGGTGCCACCGGCACCCCTTTTCATTAACTTTCCATTGGCCCAAGCGTCCTTGACATCCTTGGGGAACGCTGTATTATAAATATACTGGAATTAATCGTAAAAGGCGGCTTGATAGCAACTACCAAGTCACCAACCCAACCAAGGAGGACGTATGAAAAAAGCACTTTTAGTACTCACCTTGGCAACGTTCGCTGCCGCAGTGTACGCCGGAGATCCGGTTGAGGTCTGGAATGAGGCCTACGACTCAGGCGAATCTGACATGGGACAGAGCGTAGCAGTAGATGCTGAAGCCAACGTCTACGTTACAGGTATCACCTTTAACGGAACCGATAGCGATTATCTCACAATCAAGTATAACTCGGATGGCGACACCTTATGGACCCGAACCTTTGATGGGGGCAACGGTGAAGACCAACCCTATGGTATCGCGGTAGATGCTGAAGCCAATGTCTACGTTGCAGGCGGCTCCAACAACGGGACCGATTATGACTGGCGCACCATCAAGTATGACACAGATGGCAACATCGGCTGGAACGTGCCCTACGATGGGGGTAACGGCGACGACTGGGGATTCGGCGTGGCGGTAGATGCCTCAGGTAATCCCCTCGTTACGGGCTACTCCTTTAACGGAACCGATGACGATTGCCGCACCATCAAGTACGACTCAGATGGTAATATCTTGTGGAACGTGTCCTACGATGGGGGTAACGGCGACGTTGGGCGCAGCGTAGCCGTAGATGATGCTGCCAATGTCTACGTTACAGGTTGGTCTGGTAACGGAATCGATAACGATTACCGCACCATCAAGTATGATTCGGATGGTAGCCTTCAATGGAACAAGGTCTACGACTCAGGCGATGATGATTATGCTAGGGGCGTGGCCGTGGATGCTGAAGCCAACGTCTACGTTACAGGCCGTTCGCATAACGGAACGGATGACGATTACCGCACCATCAAGTATGACACTTTGGGTAATATCGAGTGGAACGAGGTCTACGATGTAGGCATTGGTGGCGATGATTACGGGCGCGGCATAGCAGTGGACCCCTACTTTGTCTACATTACCGGCCAAACTTTTCAGGGAACCCGCTCTTATTGCCGCACGATTCGCTATGATAAGGAAGGTAATGAAGACTGGAATGTATTTTTTGATTCAGGAGACAACGCAAGCGGCTCCGGCGTGGCAGTGGATGATTCGGGTTACGTCTATGTTACAGGCTGGTCTAATAATGGAAACGATTGGGACTTCCGCACCATCAAGTACCAGCAGGACGACTATCCAGCGGTGTCAGAGCAACCCTCCTCGCTCTCCTCAATATCCCTTGAGGTTATCGACAATCTCACAGCCGCACCGACTATCCGCTACTCCCTTCCTGCGGGACAATACGGCACCCTCACCTTCTACTCCGCCGACGGACGTAAGCTGGAGTCCTACACCCTTGATCCTACACAGCCCGACTTCTCGTGGACAACAGATAATCCTTCAGGAGTCTACTTTGCGCGACTTGTTATAGCTCATCAGTCAGTGACTGTCAAAACTATCTTGGCCAGGTAAAGATTACACCAAAACAAGAAGGGGTGCCGCAAGGCACCCCTTAAATTCACTGAACTAATCCTGTATAGGTGTGTTACGGGTTACTTCTTGGACCACAGGCCGAGCTGGTTGCCGAAGACGTCCAGGAACTCGGCGTAGTAGCCGTGCTCCTCGGAGATCTTGGTTTTTGGGGTAACTATCTTGCCGCCCGCTGCCTCGATCTCGACAAGCTTGGCCTCGATGTCATCCACTCCGATATGCAGGAGGGCACCCTCGGTGGAAGGCTTGGCTTGTTTGCTGAACCCGCCGCCTACCGCGTCTTCACCCGCAGACCACATAGCGTAGTCCATCTCAGGTGTCATCTCAACCTTCCAGCCGAATACCTTGGAGTAGAACTCTTTGGCTTTCTCAAGATCCGGCGCCGGGATCTCGATGTGAACTATCTTGGACATCACTCCTCCTTACGCTTTCCAGCGCTTAAGGTTTGAAAGCATCCCGCTGATCTCAGGCTTTGCCTGCTCAGCGGTCAGATCAGGCCTTTGGGTCCATTCTCCCCAGTTGGGAGCCAGGTATGCGACCATATCCTCCATGCTCATCTCAGGATTGGTGAACTGGCCTTTCTGGTAGCAGTGGGTGCAGTATTCTTTGCTCGCAGAGCCGTCCGCATCGGTGCCGAAGTGTTCTTGGGCGGTCATCGGCATCAAGCAGCTCTGGCATATCGCTCCTTCAGGCATCTGCATAATGCCCTCCTTTGGTTAGGATTTATCTGCTTAGAGCTTCGACGATTATTATACGGAGCAGTTGGGGGCATGTCAACCCAGAGGGATGTATCCCTGCTTCGGGAACATGCTCAAATCTTGCAGTAAGAACAAGATTTCTTGACGCGGCGCCGATATTGAGGAGAATCAGGTCAATGAAGCCCGATGAGAAGTTTGCTCAGCTCCATGGCGAGCTGGTGGTTCTGCAGGCACGCGATCCTTCGCTTCTTCGGGAGTTCTACGCCAAGCGTTTTCAGCCCGAGGTGCTTAGATGGTCTGACGTGTGGCCTAAAGATTCCACCTTTGAGGAGGTCAGGTTGCGTTTTGAAGAGCAGGAGCGCTCGCCCAAGGAGTGGCGGTTGTGGATCCACACCCTTGCGGGCAGGCTGATAGGTGAGGTGAGCCTTACCGATATAGATAGGCTGAAGCGGAAGGCAGAGTTCTCCATCGTTCTCTTTGATCCCGCCTACTGGGGCAGGGGATACGGCAGCGAGGCGGCGAGGCTCGTTCTCGTCGAGGCGGCAAAACGCTTTGATCTGGAGCTTTTCTATCTTTTCACCGCTGCGGCAAACAAGCGGGCAATAAGGGCATTCGAGAAGCTCGGCTTCCGTATTACCGAACGGCTTAGACTCGAGGGGGAAGGTTTCGTGAAGATGGTGGCAGAGGCCTAGACTTTTCGCTCAAACCGATTCTTCAAGGTTTTCCTTGAGATAATCCTTTAATCTTTCCCACGAATCCCTGAGCTTTCCCTGATTGCACCATGCCGTGTTGTTGGTAAGCAATGGGTCAGCGTTATCATCAAGGCCACTTCGTTTGAACTCCAGGGTTCCAGGAACAGGAGAGAACTCGGCAAGATGAGGTTTAACACGTGCGGAAAGCGCCAGATCGAGGGTTCTTCTTACGCTCTCTTCCGACTGACCGGGCAGACCGAATAAAACGTAGGCGTGAAGTTCGTCACTAAAACCTGCATCCTTAAGCACTCTAACCGCCTGTGTGAACGCATCCGGCGAGACCTTGGCCCCGGTAATTTGTAGAAGTCGCTCGTCTACCGTCTCAAGGCTCAGGTAGAGGGAGCGGAATCCGGCTTTCTTCATAAGTTGCGCCCTTTTAGGCGTTATCTGGCTCACATGCAGCCCGTTCGGTGTGTGAAACTCCAGACCCATCCCGATTACCCTTTCCATGAGCTCGTCGAAATCCGGATGAAAGAGCATGGCGTCGTCGTAGAAGGCTATCCGTCTCACGCCGAGGTTCGCGATTCCTTTTATCTCAGCTATAGCATCCTCAACCTGGATCGGGATAAAACGAGGCTCGATGCGATGCGATGCGCAGTAGGTGCAGCGGAACGGGCAGCCGCGCGAGATCGTCGTCACCGCGTAGTCTAGTTTCGAATAGAGGTTCCAGGCAGGGAATGGCGTTTCTTCGAGCAGATTAAGACCAACGAGCTTCTCGAGCCTCTCTTTGATCTCTGCAAGGCCCCCTTTAAGGACTACATCAGCCTCTGAGTTCTTCCGTGCGTGCTCAGGCAGAAGCGTTGCATAGATTCCGCCAAGGATTATCGGCACCCCATGGTATCTCTTGTGAAGGACCTCGATTGTTTCTCTGACCCCGGTGTACCAGTATGTCATACTCGAAGTCACGAGAACGGCGTCCGCATCGGGAAGTTCGGATAACTTCTCATCGAGTATTCCTTTGGGCAACCCGTATCTTCTGAACTTACGGTGGACGTTTTCAACTATCCCCGGTCTATCGATCTCCTCGGCGAAGAACTTCCCCCTGCCCCACTCGTCGGTCTTGGTGTGCTTGGGCAGCCAGGGATGGTTGCGATCGACTAGATCAAGAAGATGCACCTCTGCCCCCGCATCCCTTAAAGCACCGGCTATCCTTAAAAGTCCCAAAGGCTTTAGCCAGAAGTCAAACGCGGCGAAGTCGTGTATCCATGGATTAACCAGTAGTAATCGCTTCATCCTTTAGCCCTCAAAAAGGCCGCGGTTGCATCGGGTCCTTCAAAATCAATATTGTCTATATGATGTAACCTAAGATTTGCGAGGGAGTTAGGAAATCTTGTCCATCTTGGACCTGGAGGTTTTCTTCTTGAGGAGGGGGCGTTCTTTGCCGGGTTCTGAAGATTTTGATCTGCCTCGTCTGTGGTCTTTTCGTCCCCTATCCCCTTGGGAGCGTTTTCGCTTTGAGGGACGTTTACCGTAAACACCGGCTTTCTTCCTCGTTGGTCTCCAGAGCTTCTCCAGTTCCAGGAGATGAAACACCTCGGCACCGTCCTTTGCCAGTTCGGCGGCGATTAAACGTCGGTTGCACCTTTCGGGTGTGCGTTCGGAGCACAGTATCAAAAGCCCCCGGGTACGCGCCAGGCGTTTAAAGATAGCGATCCCCCGTTCGTAGAACGCTGGGTCCAGGTTATCCACTCTCCCGGTCTCCCGTTCAGAACCCAGCTCGTTGCCCAGGTATATGTACTCAACCTTGTTGTTTTTGCAGATATTCTGGATGTTTTCTCGTCTTAAATGTTTGACGGGAGAGGCGGTAGAACGGCGGATGTCTGCCAAGACATGGATCTGATACTTGGAAAGGATCTTTGCGATCTCAGCTTCGGATCGGTTTTCGGTCCCGAGGGTGTAGATACGCACTTAACTAACTTACCCCGCTGGGTGAATCCGGCGTTTTTGGCTCAGAAGAGGAGTCCAAATCGTCCCGTTTTGCTTGCAGCCATCCGGGAAGATCCGATTTCTCTTCTTCGGGGGGTTTTTCTTCCGGTTCCCCAAAGGACGTTGGCGGAGAGGTCGGTGTAATGGGCGAGGGTTCTTTTTGAGTCATGGCACTGGGAGCAGGTTCTGAAGGTTTCTCAGGGGTTGGCGAAGGCTGGGTTGGGGGAGATTGGGTTTTTTCGCGCCCCGCGATGGTTGCATGTAGCTGTGCAAGCAAGGGGTTGATCTTGATTAGTGCTTCACTGGTTTTCTCGTGTGATTGAGCCAGACTTTCCAGGGCTTGAAGGATGGACTCCTGGTAGGATTTAAACGCATCGTTAAGATGCTGGATGCTGGTGGAGATCACTATCGAGAGCATCTCCGCCTTCTCGAATACGATCTGGTCCGAGTCCTTCTTGATACGGTCAGGAAGCTCTTTGGATACAACCTCTATCAAACGCTGGAGTTCTTGGCCCCCTCCAACGGCTTCACGCAGTTCCGCACCAAGTCTGGTCGGAAGGGTGGATGAAAGAATGCCCACGAGTTGATCCAGCTTGTCGTTGATGGCAAGGATTGCACTTTCGGTTTCCCTGCTGCGCGTCCGGGTTACTATCTTCTTGCCAGAGGAGTCGTAGCGCACCTCTTTGGCTTGTTGGGCTCTTGGTTTTTCTTGCTGTTGCATACAACTACCTCCTAGAATCGGCGGATCAGGGCCAGTATGGCCTTGAGCCGCTGGTCTGTTTCACGCAAACGTTGTGATAACTTCTTTGCCAGCCCCCACAAGATCCAGTAGGCGGCCGGATTATTCTGATCAAAGAATTTTTTCAGGGTCCTAACTTCCCCGGAATGATCTGCATTCATTTCGCCTCCTTCGATTGTTTGGTGACCTCCACGTATCTCAATCTTAACTGATGCAGCATCTCTTGCATGAATCTTTCCTCCTCCTCCTCCAGGTTGCCATTGGTTTTGAGCTTCAGAAGCTCCAGCATGTCTATCGAGTAGCGGGCAAGCTCCAGGTTGGGTTTTTCTTTCTTGTCCTCCTTGTCCGGTACCCCCAACTCCAGGGCCTGCAGCGCACCAGCAGCCACCGAGAGCACCAGCTCCAGAAAACGGGGCGGCTTATATTCTTTCTTTTTTTCTGTGGAGTTTTTCTGCTCCTCGTTCTTGATTTCTTCGTTCATAAGCCTGTGGTTGATCCAAGGAGCGTGCGTGCTCCAAGGATGCGTTTAGAGGTTCTATAGATGCGGGGCACTCTTGGGCTTATGCGTGTGGTTATCTCGTAAGGGATGGTGCAAGCCCAGCCGGCGACCTCGTCTGCCGTAAGGAGCGCTTTGCCGTCCCGACCGATCAACGTTACCTCGTCACCGATCTTTGCACCCGAAGCCTTTGAGAGATCCAGCATCATGAGGTCCATGCATACCGTGCCGATGATCGGGTAGCGTTTGCCGCCATAAAGCACCTGTCCTTTGTTTGACAGCGCCCGTGGGTAGCCGTCGCCGTAGCCAACCGAAACCGTCGCCACAAGGGTCTCGTGCTCCAGAACATACGTTCTGCCGTAGCTTATGCTTGCGCCTTTGGGAAGACGCCGAAGGTTCACGATCCGCGTCCGAAGTGTCAGCACCGGCGCAAGGTCAAGGAAACCATCCATTCCTTCAGGCTCGATTCCGTAAAGCGCAAGGCCAGGCCTTACAACGTCATAGCGAGCCTGAGGGTATTTGAAGATAGCCGCAGAGTTCGCCGAATGCAGCGCAGGCACCTCGATTCCTTCGCTGCGCAGCCGCGCGATAAGTTGATCGAAGATCGAGACCTGTTTTTCTGTAAACTCCTTATCAGTCTCAGCTGCAGGGAAGTGGGTGAAGACACCCTCAAGCCGCAGGCCGGGTTTGTTGATGACAAGCGAGATGAGTGCGGGCGCCTCTTTCGGACTGACGCCGGTGCGGCCCATACCCGTATCTACCTCTACGTGCACACCCAGAATTTTGCCCCTGCGGTTGGCCTCCTGGGTCAGCGCCTTGGCAAAGCCCTCTTCTGTGACAGTGGGAGTCAGGGTGTAGTCGAAGATGGCCCCTATCTCACGATAAGGGACAGGGGAGAGCACAAGTATCGGTCGCCTTATCTGGCCGTTGGTTCTGAGGTCAATCGCCTCCTCGGTGCTTGCCACACCGAAGTACTCGACCCCAAGGTTTTCAAGCACCCTTGCTACCTCGCGCCCGCCGTGACCGTACGCCTCGGCCTTGACCGCGGCAAGCACCTTGGCCTCGCCCACCGTCTCCCGGATAAGACGGTAGTTATGCACGAGGGCGTCGATATCTATCTCGGCCCATACGCGTCCTCTCTGTGGCATAATCTATTGTATACGACGCGTAAAGCCTGTCAAGCGTTTTAATCACCCCACGAAGTAACTGCATCGGCTGCTTCGTCGCGGGGACCTCGAATTATATCCTCCTTTTGTTCCTTTCAGAGGGTGGTAACTATATGTTGGACATGTACATAATCTTGCAATCCGGCAAAGCTTCCTTAAGCCGTCTCAAGCCTTCCTCTGTAACTCTCGTTTTACTTAGATCCAGCACCTTAAGGTTAGGAAGCTTCATGAACACCTTCAAACCAAAATCGCTAACTTCTGTCTCAGTCAGTAACAAGAACCGCAGGTTCGTCAAACCCTTAAGGTGGTTTAAACCAGCATCACTTACCTCGGTGTATTGCAAAGACAACTCCTCAAGTTTAACAAGAGAGGAAAGATGTCTAAGATCTCGGTCATTTACAGAGGTAGATGCCAAATTCAGAACCCTTAACTCCGGGAACTCTTTGAGTACCTCTAGTCCATCTTTGCCTATGTAAGCATTGTTTAGGTAAAGCATATTCAACTTCGAAAGACCCCCAAGACAGGCGAGTCCCTCCGCTTCAATTTGGGAGTTGGCAAGATCTAGCATTCTGAGTTCGGTTAGATCTGAAAGGATCTTGGCTTCCTTGGGTGTAACGTCTGTCTTCTTTTCCAATACAAGGGCAGAAGCAACATCCTTCCCATGTCGAAGTGACAGAGCACGCAGACCTCTTAGTTCTGCAAGCCTGGAAAGATCATCTCCGGTAAAATCATACATCGCTAAGGCTATCATGTTTGGGGAATTATGTAGCTCTTGAAGCTGCTCAGGCCCCGCGAGAACAGATACAGGTGAGGCAAGTTCTTCGATATTATTTACCGGAACCTTTCTCAAATCTACGCCACAAAGTTTTCCGTTAACCCAGAACTCACCATTCTCCACACTACAATCGAGAGAATCCTCGCCCTGCCAGGGAAAACTGTAACCTTCAAAGAACAGGAAAAACTCGCCTTCCTTCCAGCCGTAAATATCCTTCTCATATTCGAGTTCTCCATCCTTGAGGATCACAATAGATCGCTTCTCCCCAAGTTTTGGCGCTTCTGCCGTAGATACTTCCCTTTTGCACGTCATAGTAATAGCGGCTATTACTATGACGGAAACAAAAAGTAAGGTCGCTTGGGATCTTTCTTTTGTAAGCATACTGTCCTCCTATTTTCCGTCCATTATACCAATGAAACCTTTGTTGTCAAGCAAAGAGGGTCTGTGCGCCAGGAGATCGTTACCAGGGTTGGGTGTTATTGAAGGGATAATAGTAAAGAAAAAGGGCGGTATGGAGAACGGACTCTCAGTCCGCCAGTCCTTTAGGCGGCTTGGAGAAGCCGCCCTGAAATCCTCCTTTTCACCTTCGGTGAAAAGATCGGAAACAAAAAGGGGCAGCTGGCTGCCCCTTAAGATTCTCTCTTGGCAATTATTAGCTTTTTTGCTTTTCGAACCACGGCTTGGAGCGCTCGGCCTGCTCCTTTAGCCAGGCGTAGCGTTCGTCAACCTGCCGGTCTATCTCTGCGCCCTGGTCTCAAATGGCAAGGAACTTGTAGAGCTTCACCTTATGGAATCTGATAAGCTCCAAGACCCGTCAGCATCCAAGGTTGACCTGAACGCGTACCCGGAACTAAAAAACTAGGTGGTGAAGGTCACATACGACGATAGACACAAGCGGGTCTACATCAACAAGAGGCAGTACTTTTCAGGGGTGGTGCCTGAGGTATGGGGTTTCCATGTGGGCGGCTACCAGGTATGCGACAAGTGGTTAAAGGACCGCAAGGGACGTAAGCTTAACTACGACGACATCACCCGCTATCAGAAGATAGTAATCGCCCTGCGCGAAACCATCAAGTTGATGGAAGGAATTGACAAGGCCATCCCCGAATGGCCGATCCAATAACAATTCGTCACCTTTCAGTGGTGTTCGTCACGGGTCAGACATGCCTTGAGCTAGCGGGCGGCATCGGGACGATATACAAAGAAAGGCCCCGGGAAGGGGCCTTTCCAGGGAGGTTGTCATGTTTCAATTAAGGAGTAATTATAACTCAGTTTCAAGCTTTGTCAAGTCTGTAAAACGAACTCGGCATCCTTTTCACCTGCGGCGTCGCCATCGTAGATGGCGCAAGATGGGAGAATAAAAAGAAAGGGGCAGCACAGCTGCCCCTCATTGTCTTCTTCCGATCTTTTGGCCGGAGGCCAAAAGGAGGATTTAATCAGTCTTTCTTTTCCTTCTTCGCCTCAAACCAGGGCTTGGAGCGCTCGGCCTGCTCCTTTAGCCGGGCGTAGCGCTCGTCAACCTGCCGGTCTATCTCGGCTACTTGCTCTTCAGTCAGATGGCGGAAACGCCCTTGCGGCTTCAGGTACTCGGTTAAGGGCTTCTTCTTTGGATCCATCGAAAGCTTGTAGTAGCGGCCTTCGTATATCTCATAGAGGGGAAACATGTGGGTCTGAACAACCAACCTTGCAAGCTGGATGGTGATTTCAGGGGAGCTTCTCCAGCCTGGGGGGCAGGGCGCGATGATATGTAGGAACTTGGAACCCGGGATCTGTTTGGCTTTGTTAACCTTGCGGATGAGGTCCTCTGCGTAGGCTACCGATGCCGACGCGGTGTAGGGTATGCCGTGCGCGGCCATGATGGCCATCATGTCCTTCTTGCGCTCCTGCTTGAAGTGGCGCGGTGGGGTGGTGGACGTTACCGCGCCCCAGGGCGTGGCCGAGGAGCGCTGCACACCTGTGTTCATGTAGGCCTCGTTGTCGTAGCAGACGTAGATGACGTTGTCGTTGCGTTCCACCGTTCCTGAAAGGGCCTGGATGCCAATGTCAAAGGTTCCGCCGTCTCCTGCCCAGGCGACCACGTTGGTCTCGGTATCGCCGCGCATATCAAGTCCTGCCCGGATGCCCGACGCGACAGCTGCAGCGGTCTCGAATGCCGTATGGAAAAGAGGAACACCCACTGCGGAGTAGGGGAAGGGGCCGTCTATCACCGACCAGCAGCATGCAGGTAAGGTGAGCATCGTCTTGGGACCGAGTGCCTTGAGCGCGTAGCGCATTGCAAGGGTTGCACCACAGCCCTGGCACGCCTTGTGGCCTGCACACATTATCTCCTGTTCGGGTATAGTGTATCTCATCTCTTCACTCCTATCCAGATGATGTCTTGGGTGGGATGATCCTCCTTCATGGTCTGTTCAATCATCCCCTTGATCACATCCACAGGAACGTCGCGTCCGCCAAGTCCGGCGATGTAGCCCCACATCGGAGGTCTACCCTTAACGTTGTAGAGCGCCGCCTTGACCTCGGCGTAGAATGCACCTGACATGCCGAAGCTTATGTTACGGTCTACGACCAGCACCTTCTTGCGACCGGAAAGCAGCTTGCGCAGAAGCTCTGACGGGAAGGGACGGAACACACGAATGCGTACGAGTCCAACCTTGTGACCTTCTTCGCGCATCTGATCGATCACCGGTCTTGCCGTTGACGCGATGGATGCAGAGGTGACGAGAACAATATCCGCGTCGTCTAGCTTGTAGGTCTCGATAAGACCGTAGTAGCGGCCGAACATCTCCTCGAACTCCTTGCCGGTCTCCTCAAACAGGGGGAGCGCCTTCTGGATGTCGCGCTCGATCTTGTAGCGCAGCTCGTAGTACCAATCAGGACCGGTGAGCCCGCCGAACGCCGCCGGTTTTTCGGTATCCAGCTTGTAGGCGTTTTCGAAGCGGGGCAGGTAGGCATCCACCTTGTCCTGGTCTGGCACCTCGCAGTTCTCGTTGGTGTGAGAGAGCACGAAGCTGTCCAGAACCACCATCGCCGGGATATAGATCTGTTCCGCGATCTTGTAGGCCTGGATCACCGAATCAAGGATTTCCTGGATGGATGAGGTGTAGATCTGAATCCAGCCGGTGTCGCGCTGGGCAATGGAGT